>NZ_JAVRCD010000028.1:0-98301 GCF_034530895.1 Nostoc sp. DedQUE08 | reverse complement strand
TATGGACATTGCACAGTAGATGACCTCAATTCATCCCTCTATTATGCAACGCCTTATTTTTAAATTTAAAAAATGTCCCGTTCTGGATACACACTTCCCGTCTTTGCCTGCGCTGCTGCTATTGCAGCTTTACACTGGTTACGCGATCGCAAATCCCTAACTTTTGCCTCTGTAGATTTGATTGAACCGTCTCAAATCGCAGAAATCCCCATTGAACAGGTAGCAGGATTATCTGAGAATACCGCTTTAGCAATAACTCGCAGCGATCCTGGTGATAATCTCGATTTGACTAAAGATACACCGATTTGGGCGCTGGTGGAATGGCGCGAACAGGGTGATGATGCAGTAATTATTAAAGGTGGAGAAGGTATTGGTAGGCAATTAAATGCTGATGACAAGCCGGCTATTTATGCTTATGCTCAAAAGCTGTTGCAAGAGAATTTGCAACGGATACTAGCACCGGGGGAAAAAATCACGGTGACGATTATTTTACCCGAAGGGCGATCGCTTGCTGTTCGCACTTCAAATTCTGCTTTTGGTGTGGTTGAAGGACTTTCCCTTTTAGGCACAACCGGCATTTCTCAACCCTTGAGTACACCAGATCAGCTTGCAGTTTTTCGGGCGGAATTACAAAATAAAGCCAGTCGTTTTGAGAGTTTAGTATTTTGTATCGGAGAGAATGGTCTAGATTTGGCGCGTAAACTAGGGATTAATCCCGAACAATTAGTCAAAACTGCTAACTGGCTCGGCCCAATGTTAGTAGAAGCTGATGTGCTGGGTGTAAAAGAAATCTTATTATTTGGCTATCACGGTAAGCTGATAAAGCTGGCTGGCGGGATTTTTCATACCCATCATTACTTGGCTGATGGACGGCGAGAAATTTTGTCAGCGCACTGTGCGATCGCAGGTTTAAAATCACCAGATATCCAAGCTGTGTTTAACAGTGCAACCGCCGAAGCAGCACTAACATACCTAAAATCCCTAGATGCTGCAACTGGTAGTGATTGGGTAAATAAAGTTTACAGTGCGATCGCCGAAACTATCGATGTTCGTTCTCAAGAATACATTCAAAGCCATAGCGAAAGCGGCAAAAAAGTAACAGTCTGTGGCTCTATTCTCTTCGATCGCGATCGCAAAATTATCGTGAAGAGTAAAACTGCTGGTCTGTTGATCGGAAAATTATGTTAATTTATTATGAATAATCGTAAACAATCCAAAAAAATAATCCTTTAAGTAACCACTCTAGGGTAGATTTATCGTTTTAATACCATCTCCAACTCCGGGGTTTGACAAATGCACGTAAACTAGCGTTTGTCAAGGCTTTCTATACCATTATCAGCCTATCCAGGCTGGATAATAGCATCACCATAAACCACAAAGCATCTATTTATCCTTAACAGATATAACACTCCCGTCATGAATACAGCGGTGACTCTACCAACAGAACAAGCGCCCCAAACATTGGAAACTTTTGGGCGGCTCGATCGCCAATTGATTGTAATTTTGGATTTTGGCTCTCAATATTCTGAGTTGATTGCCCGTCGCATCCGCGAAACTCAAGTATACTCGGAAGTCTTATCCTATCGCACTACTTCTGAACATTTGCGCCAACTTAATCCCAAGGGAATAATTCTCTCAGGTGGGCCAAGTTCAGTTTATGGTGATAACGCTCCCCATTGTGACCCAGAAATTTGGAATTTGGGAATACCCATTTTGGGTGTTTGCTATGGGATGCAGTTGATGGTAAACCAACTTGGTGGGGAAGTGGCAAAGGCCGATCGAGGTGAATACGGCAAAGCCTCATTATATATTGACGACCCTACAGATTTGCTTACTAATGTTGAAGATGGCACTACTATGTGGATGAGTCATGGAGACTCAGTTATCCAAATGCCATCAGGGTTTGAATTGCTAGCACATACAGAAAATACTCCCTGTGCTGCGATCGCCGATCACGAAAAGAAACTTTACGGCGTTCAGTTCCATCCAGAGGTGGTGCATTCTGTTGGTGGTCTAGCATTAATCCGTAATTTTGTCTACCATATCTGCGATTGCGAACCCACTTGGACAACAGCGGCTTTTGTCGAAGAAGCAATTCGAGAAATTCGCGCCAGAGTTGGTGAAAAACGGGTACTATTGGCGCTGTCTGGTGGAGTGGATTCTTCTACCCTAGCTTTCTTGCTATACAAAGCGATTGGCGAGCAACTGACTTGCGTGTTTATCGATCAAGGCTTTATGCGAAAATATGAGCCAGAGCGATTGGTAAAGCTGTTTCAAGAACAGTTTCACATTCCTGTTGAATATGTTAATGCCCGCGATCGCTTTTTGGCTAAAGTTGCTGGAATCACAGATCCAGAAGAAAAACGCCGCCGCATCGGACACGAATTTATCAGTGTATTTGAGGAAACATCCAAGCGCCTCGGTCACTTTGACTATCTAGCTCAAGGAACTCTTTATCCAGATGTGATTGAATCTGCGGACACCAATGTAGATCCCCAAACTGGTGAGCGGGTAGCGGTGAAAATTAAGAGTCATCACAATGTTGGCGGTTTGCCCAAAGACCTAAGATTTAAATTGGTGGAACCACTGCGGAAACTATTTAAAGATGAAGTCCGCAAACTTGGGCGTTCCATTGGTTTACCAGAAGAAATTGTTCAACGACAACCTTTTCCTGGGCCTGGTTTAGCAATTCGGATTCTGGGGGAAGTTACATCTGAGCGGTTAAATATTTTGCGCGATGCTGATTTGATTGTGCGGCAAGAAATTAACCAACGCGGTATGTATCATGACTTCTGGCAAGCATTTGCTGTATTGCTGCCAATTCGTAGTGTTGGCGTTATGGGAGATCAACGTACTTACGCTTATCCCATTGTTTTGCGGATTGTTACCAGTGAAGATGGCATGACTGCTGATTGGGCAAGAGTGCCTTATGATGTCTTGGAAGTGATTTCTACTCGAATTGTGAATGAGGTAAAAGGGGTGAATCGCGTGGTTTATGACATCACCTCTAAGCCACCTGGAACTATTGAATGGGAGTAATCAAGCTTTGAGTTGGTCTTTAAAGATGCGAGAAATTGCGTCTCTACATCTAGGATTTGAGCTGATTTGAACTGTATTGATTGAAAAATGATAATGCCGACCTGACTAGTTTTAAGATTCGGCATTGTCTATTTTTTTGACTTTTTTCAAGCTCCATCAAAATCCAAACCTAATACTTTTCGGGTAAGGGTAAAAGGAGAAAAAGAAAGGGTTTGAATTTACCTTTCCCTTTCCCCCTTTGCCCTTTAACCTTTCCCCAGACCAAAAAAGAGATTATTGGGTTTATCCGAAGAGTATTGAATCCAAACCTGTTAGTAATAAAGTAGTCAGTAGTTAGCAAGATTATTTTTAAACTTTAACTATTCGTTAAAGTTAATTTTTTAATGTAAAGGAATTTAAACAATAACATAAATTTATCCGGTCAATAATTATAAATACCAGTGAATAATTAAGTATCAATTAAATGGTGACTAGACAAATTGAGTTATATTCTAGGAAAATAGGCGCGATCGCAGTAAAATTACCAATGGTATGGTGATAGAGAAAAAATAAGCAGCTCATTGGAAATACATTTCATTCGATCAACATTAATGGAGATGTTATGGAACCTGCTCTTCCCCTTGCTGGCTTAAACATCCTCGTAGTTGATGATGATGATGATAGCCGCTTTTACATTACTACTGTGTTGGAAGCTGATGGAGCCACCATTATGGCAGTTGCATCGGCAGCGGTAGCATTGAAAGTATTACCTGAGTTGCAACCAGATGTCTTGATTTGTGATATTGCAATGCCTGATGAAGATGGCTATACCCTGATCCGCAAGATCCGAGCACTAAAGCCTGATATTTATGGAAAAATTCCCGCGATCGCTTTAACTGCTTATGGTGATAGCGAGTATCGTAGCCGTGCTTTGGAAGCGGGTTTTCAAACTCATGTGCCTAAACCAGTCGATCCCGGAGAACTAGTTGCGATCGTCGCAGATTTGGTTGCTTCTTATAAGAATTAACACAAAAATGCAGTCATTTGTCGGTTTTTATTTGTTATTTGCCTTATCTGCCTCATGTTCCTCATCTAAAAGTGAATTGGTTATTTGAGAGTTATAAGTTTGTTTGAGTGTAAACCCGATCGTACTTAGATGGAAATTTTCTCATTTAGACATTAACTAAAATTTACCTTTGATTAAAAATAAATAAACAATTATCTATTTAAGTCTGTTAGTTTATTTATCTGTATACTCTCTCATTTTTCTATCTGCTCGATTTGAAACGATGTTATGTTTGACAAAGATTCTAGACTAAAAATGAGTTTTCTTTTTCTTTGTTTATGAGCGATCGCTACTTATAAGGTTTGCGAGCATTATAAAAACCATCAGTAGTCTGTATTTCCTCTAAATAACCGATCGGCTTAATGAGTGTTATTTACTATTTGATAAAGATAAGGAAGCTCATAGTTTTTTCAGAAAATTGTCAAAATTTGAGGAGCGAAATCTGACAGTTTCCCCATGTGATACCAAATAGGCACTATCTTTACTGCGGCCACGCTTGCAACGCTGTCTCCACAACCTGCAGGAGTTCCGTTCGGGTAGCTCCGGTTGCTGCCAGAACTGATATTCCACAATTGACCGTCACGACAAAGCGGGCGAGAGCCGCTGGATCGCAATCAGCCGACAAGTCCCCCTCCGAAATCGCCTGCTCGAAACGCTTACGCACAGAAGCTTCACTCGATTTTCGGCGTGCAGACAATTCCTGCCGAATCGGATCGGCTGGATCTCCGCATGAAAGCGTGCCATGAACCCAGAGACATCCGGGTGGATTGTGCGGATTGGTTCCCAAGTCAACGACCCCGTGCATCATCTTCTCGGCGACCTGGCGCGCAGTTGGCTCTTTGAGAGCTTCACGAAGATAAGCTGATGGCCCGTCGGCATAGCGAGCCAGCACTTTGCGAAATAGAGATTCTTTGTTCCCAAAGGCGGCGTAAAGGCTAGGACGATTAATGCCCATAGCCTCGGTCAGATCCGAGAGGGATGTGCCTAGATAACCCTTGCGCCAGAACACATACATTGCACGATTGAGCGCTTCATCGGTATCGAACTCGCGGGGTCGGCCTATGGCCGCAGTGGTTTTTTCCTGTTTCATACTCATCAGTATAATAATTTCTTGACAGGCTTACCCCCATGCTTTATATCTATACCAGACGATACAAAAGTTTAACGACAAAAGAATACTATGAGCAACAAAAAACTTACTGGAAAGGTGGCATTGGTAACAGGTGGCTCACGCGGTTTAGGGGCAGCGATCGCTAAACGTCTCGCTCAGGATGGGGCAGCTGTTGCCCTCACCTACACTAGCTCGCCGCAAAAAGCCGATGAGGTGGTGCAAGCGATCGAAACAGCAGGTGGGCAAGCTTTGGCTATTCGCGCCGACAGTGCCAACGCTGAAGCGGTGAAAAATGCTGTCACCGAGACTGTAAAAGCTTTTGGTCGTCTCGATATCCTCGTGAACAATGCGGGGATCGCCACTTTGGCTACTATCGACGAGTTCTCATTAGATGATTTTGACCGAATCATCGCGGTTAATATTAAGGGCGTGTTTGTGGCAACTCAAGAGGCTGTCCGCCATATTGGCGAGGGCGGACGGATTATTATGATTGGCAGCGTCAACAGTGACATCATGCCATTTGCTGGTGGTTCCGTCTATGCTTTGACCAAGGGTGCGATCGCAAGTTTTACGCGCGGTCTGGCCCGCGATCTCGGCCCTCGTAACATCACAGTAAATAATATCCAACCCGGCCCGGTGGATACCGACATGAACCCAGCGGAGGGTTCCTTTGCCGACACTATGAGAAGTATGACTGCCCTCCAGCGCTATGGTCGGAGTGAAGAAGTAGCCGACATGGTTTCCTATCTTGCCAGTGCAGAAGCCGGTTTCGTTACTGGTGCGAGTCTGAACATTGATGGTGGCTTCACAGCCTAATTCGGCGGTAACAAAACGACCAGGTAATACTGTGATTGCAAGCCAATGAAAGCCTGTTACGTAGTAAGCACTTCATTCTAACAAAGACGATGCGCGAACGGGTTCGTTAGTCGCTCATGGGGGAAACCCCCTTGGCGCTAGCCTCTCCCAAAAAGAGAAGACCGTGCTAACTTACTACAAACTTATTTACCCAGGACAGAATACTTGTCTTGACAGACTAACGAATTACCCGCAACGGTAATAATGGTCTTTGAAGAAGACACCGCAAACTATCAGAGTGGGATTCAGACCCCTTCTTCCGGTAATATAAGTACTTATCAAGAAGTTTTAATCAAAAAAATATGTCTTCAATTCCTCTAACATTGAACTTAATTGAAGGTTCAGTCTCCTTCAGTTTTTCACCCCAAGCAGCACGAGAATTAAAGACAGCAACGGATCAACTGATGGAACGCCTGAAAGCGATCGCCGCTAAACCCACTCCTGGCGGTGGTAGAGTCACTCCCCAGCCTCCCCTGGAATATCGTTATACGGGTGAAGTATTTTTAGAAGTTTTTTGTAATCCTAATATCTGGCCAACACCCTTTGCAGCCAAAGTTTTGCTGACTGTCCGCAATGTCAACATTCGCTTGACTACTGAGGCTGAACTTACTCGCATCATTGAAGACATTAATCAATATTTAGAGCAAGTAGGATAATAGTTCATCCAATTTTTCTGTTCTTTTCGAGATTTTTTCAGAAAAAATACTATAAAAATTTTGGATTTTGTGAAAGTTGAGGCAGTTGCTGACGAAGTTCCCTTTGTTGTCGCAACTGGTGTCGGTTAGCCCGACTTAGCAAACTTTTCTAGACGGATTTTGGTTTTGAACAGCAAGCAGCTTATCACTTACTTGAGGGAAGCGATGCCATAAATTGCGAGTCAAAAGTGAAGTTCCTACACTTCTATCGGATCGATGTAGGAACTTCACAGAATTTACATACTAAACTCAAGCCGTGACACCAAATGTACAGAACAAATGGTTTTGATGCCTTCTTTAACTTGAAAAGTTGTATAAATTCAGACTCAAATGCTTCTGTATTAATCAATAACGCAAGATTCTATATAGAGTAATGCTCATCAAAAAACTAGAGATTATTCCCCTAGATTGAGGGTTGAATCGTTGATGGTGAAATCCACACATCAAAAACAAACTCCCAATCCCAAACCCAACATCAAACATTGATTAGTCGTTATCCCACTGTTCGCGACCAATTAGGTCGCCAATGCGATCGCGTAACAAAAAGTCACATTTCTCTAATTCACATTCAACGCAAACCCACTCTCTCGCTGGAATGTATTGGCAGAGGCTATATATTGGCTGTTGTCGGCTAACCATTCCCTTTTGCACCAGTCGGCGTGCTTCGTCTTGAATCACATCTAGAGAGTAGTAATTGATAGAAGGCACCGTATTCACACTCATGGTTTTTACTCACAAATTAACACTTACGATAGTGTTCCCGTTAAAAATTAGGAACAAACATTACAGAAATTAGACTTGTGGCTAAGATTTTGTAGTTTGCTATACGGAACTATTTTTATTTTGACGCTACATCTCCTGAAATTATCTCAAGAAATGTTAAGAAAGTCAACGAATCCTGACATTTGTCGAAAATCCGCTTTACAAAAAAAATTCCCAGTAGTTAACTTAACCTGCTTATGTAACTGTATGACTTTGATGCCACAAGTCTGAAAGTCTTGCCATTACTGTATTTAGGCAAGATTTGGTGGGTGGGAAGGGTTTATATCGCCATCGCTTACATATCAAATAATCACCTTAAAAGCTGGATCTATAACTGCGGGTATTGATCTAAGGTAAACAACACAATAATATTTGTCAGTTGATGAGGTATAAACTGTTACAAAATATAACGGATGAAGTATACTACGAAGCCTTTAACCATAGCATCTGTTAACAATTTATTAAGTAAGCCTGTAATTTCTTAGTTAATTTCAGCACTAAGACCATCCCATTTTCTTTTGAAAAACATCTGTAAAAGGGTCAGGGTCGAGTAATACTCTAATTCGTAATCAGGATACACATAAACAGGAGTCAGAATTTCAGAATTAGTGAATATTCCACCCATCAAGGAAGAGAGTTTTAGCAAGGAAGAATGTTTAAACCTTGTTTTGCCTAAAAGAAGAGAAGTGTCTTGCTGAATTAGGTTATGTTCACATTAAAACAGACGCGATCTAGTCACGTCTGTAAACTGTTTGGCGGATTTGCTGAGATTAATTGTTCTGAAGTTACATTGTTGTTTTAGTTACTTATTCGGAGAATTCTTCATCATTTTGAACAGTGCTGTCTTCTACTGCTTCCAGATTTTCTGGCGGGCGATCGTGGTTAAGTTGATTTAGTAGTGCTAATACTTTATTACCGCGTTCTATAGAGCGATCTTCAAGAAATATCACCTCTGGTGTACGACGTAGCCGTACTCGCGCCCCCAGTTCGCTGCGGACATAACCTGTAGCCGACTTTAAGCCTGCCATTGTTTCTACCTTAGCTTCATCTGTACCATAGATGCTGACGTAGATTTTGGCGTGTTGCAGGTCGCCGGAAACATCAACATCAGTCACACTGACCATTCCGGTACCAACACGGTCATCCTTAATTCCGTTAAGCAGCATTTGGCTAACTTCCCGTTTGATCAGTTCAGCAACGCGGGAAACCCGACGATTTGTAGCCATAAAAATTTCGCCTCATCACAGAGGTTGTACGACAAAAATAGATACAGAATAGACAGTACTTAGCGGGAGCAACGCCAAAAGCAACCGTCTGTGGGGCACAGCCCCGATATAACGCTAGTCTAGATTGGACTCAAGCCCAGCATTGCCCGTAGAGTGAAAGTAAGGAAGACTAGGCTGCTCACAAATAAACCCAAGATAGCGATCGAGGTGATAGGGCGTTTCAACAATGGCACTAATGGCGCAAAGGTGTTCAAAAACAAGCCTAAGACGATCGTAATTAAGTACCGGGGGTAGCGAAAAACGTTATCCCAAAATCCGTCAAACATCTGAATTTAAACTGCCTTGTTATATACTTACGTTTGTTTTGATATGCTTTATCTACTCAATTGTAATATATGCGGCTGGAAAATTAGCCAGTTAATCTAAAATTTGGCTTGTCGGTTATATTGGCTTTATTTAGTCATAATTATTTTCAGTTAAATTGTAAGTAAATGGTTATTCAAGCCTCGAAGGAGACTAGCCCGCGTCCATTTTTGAAGTGGGCAGGGGGTAAAAGTCGGTTGATACAGCAATATATTCCTTATTTTCCCAAGAGTTATAAAAATTACTATGAGCCATTTTTAGGTGGTGGTGCTGTTTTTTTCTATCTCCAACCAAGTGCAGCCATTTTAACTGATATTAATGCCGAGTTAATTAACACTTATTGTTGTGTTAGAGACTGTGTAGAAGAATTAATTTCTCTATTAAAACAGCATAAAATCCAACATAATAAAGATTATTATTATAGTGTCAGAAACAACTCTAGTGGTACTGATATAGAAAAAGCGGCTCGTCTAATTTATCTTAATAAGACTTGTTTTAATGGTCTTTATCGAGTCAACTCACAGGGAAAATTCAATGTGCCATTAGGCAGATATGACAATCCCAATATTTGTGCTGAGGTTTTACTAAAAGCTGCTTCCGAAGCACTTTTCCATGCAGAAATTAAACAAGCAGATTTTACAGAAGTTCTAAATCATGCGACTAGCAGTGATGACTTTGTATTTTTTGATCCGCCCTACCATCCTATCAGTGATACTAGCTATTTCACTGCTTATAGTCAAAATTCTTTTAGTCAAAAAGACCAAGAACTTTTAAGAGATACTTGTGCAGAGTTAGCAAGTCGTGGTGTCAAAGTTATGGTATGCAATTCTGATAGTGAATTTATTCAAAAAATTTATACTGATATCAATTTTGAAACTTACCAAATTAAAGCAGCGCGTTCAATTAACTCAAAAATAAAAAAGAGAGGTGTTATTAACGAACTATTAATTACATCTTCTAAAGATTTTTATTTGCCCAAGCAATGAATCTATCTAAGCTATAAACTGCTAATAAATTATGGTTATCATTAACTCTTGCTTTCAGCCATTGGCTTGCGCCTTCTCGCATACCTTCACCGCCTAAAATTACGATAGTTGGTGCTGGGTAATAGTGCTGAATATTCATGTTCAAGTAAGGAAATTTTTCATCAACCGAACCAGGACTTTCTTGCCATTTACACTCGAAAATTAAACCAGACGGCATTGCAGATGAGCCGACAACATAAAAATCAACCTTCAGATAAGTATGATAAATTCCAGTTCCAATATAGACTTCTTTTCCATAACGTTTTGGCAATAAAGTAGCATTTAGTATAAATTCTTTTTGGACATAGTTCCCTACTTGGAAATAATTATGCCCATACAAGATTGCTTCTACATTTGCTTCTAAAATATTTCCAGACTTATTTGCCCGTCCGCCTTGAGTCAGAGCCATCTTCAATTCCTCTGCCAAAAGTCCTGCTTATTATAGGATTTCACAGAAGTAGTAAAAAAGGTTCAGTTGCTTAATATGAATTTTTGATTTTGGCTAAACGTAGTTGGATTAATGGGTGAAAAATCGAAAAATATTGGTATTTTTGTACTAAATAAATACAAATGTATTAATAATTTGGATGAGGGAGGAGTTAGTAATTTAGATAAATTCAGATAAGAGTTATTTGTGGAAGATTGCGGCGAATTGAGGGGTGAAATTTAAACGCATAGGCGCTTCTCTACGAGACGCTACGCGAACGCTTTCCCGAAGGGTAGGGACGCAGAGGGAAGCGCAGAGGCACACAAAGAATTCGCTACGAATTAATGAAATTTTGTATTTAGTGTATAAGCTAAATTCGCGCTCTTCTTCCCAGTCATAAGCTTCGATAATGTTTTTTAGTTATTTCACCTTAGCTTCAACCTGTTTGTGCTTCAGTATGACCGTTGCGGATAGACCATGCGATTTCTAAAAGTTGAGTCCAGCGCTTTTGTAGCTGTTTGGGGGTGCATTTGATGGTTTTAGCGATCGCAATGTCGTTTTCCCGTGCAGTTTTTAACTCTAATATTTGCTGTTGCTGTTCTGTGAGTTGATTCACAAAAATTTCCCACTGCTGGGAAGATAAACCCAACTTTTGCTCTAAACCCGCACCTAACCATTGATGTACCAATTGCCAGTGGTGTTGTTTGGCAAACTTTTCTACGTGGTATTTAAAGCGCTGTTGGAGATAATCGCGCTGACGGCTGGTTAAACCAAGAATTTGGTCGATTTCTGGGGCTGAAAGGTCTTGAAGTTTCAAGCTGAGGTAGTTCATACAATCAGATTGACCTTGAGACTCCAGGTATTTCATCAATTCAGTGATGACGCGATCGCGTTCTGATTCTTCAGATGGATCGAAATTAGTTTGGGCAATCATTTGCGATCGCAGCTGTTGCACCGCCGAGTTACGCTGGTAAGATTCTGCTTCTTCACCCTTAGCAGACTCTACCGCCATTTCAATATCCACGGTGGTTTCTTGGGGCTGACGACGAGCAAAACCTTGGGCGCGCAAGATAATCAATTGCTGATTTGCACCACCAGGTAAATTGATCCGGCGTTTGGCATACTGTTCTGTAAAAGCCATATATTCAGCTAATTGCAGCTGAGTACGCGGCGTGTGATTCTCTGGTAGTTCATTTTCTCTACGGAAAGCTTTGATTGCTTCGATATAAAATGCTTGTAAAAAATCTTCAATCAGGCTGTAACGAGCATCAAAGCCCAACTCCGAACCAGATATAGTTACATGACGGTAAACCATAGCACCCAAATTGCTATGTAATTCCACCCGCCCTTGTTTGGAACCTAGTTGGTAGTAACGTAAGCATTTTTGCATCCGATGCCTTCCCAACGTCATCTGCCAAGACTTGATTTCCCCAGATGTTTGAATGCGGGAGCTTTTATCGCAAATGCGTTCTACTTCTACGGCTATGCGCTTTGCTAAAGCTTCTACACACTTGGGTGTTGCTTTCACTTGCGCTTGCATTTCCTCAGACAGCAATTGAATCAAGCGATCGCTGCTGCTATCTGAAAATTCTTCATTTGAAACGTGGTTCTCAAAAATGGGTGTAGAGTTTGGTAGATTGACGACGTTAGCTTTCATGACTTTTCCAGTAGTATTGCACCGTAATTACAACGCAGACACAGCAATCAAGACCGTCCAAGGCTTGTGAATCTTTAGGCATTCATCCATCAAGACTTGCCGTATATAATGCTCACATCTAAAGCTCATATATCAAAACTATAGGAAATACGAAAGAGTTACAGTTCTGGCAATGTGTCGGTTTTGTTCACAAGCCACCATCTCAACGCTGGCACACGAGTACCCGCCATTTTCTGAAAGTTGTCAAATACCTTACTGTGGCAAGTTTTGCCACCATCCTCTTATATCCACTGCCTCACCGAACAGCCCATCCTAAACATCGCTTTTAAATATGACAATTTGAAAACTGGAGTTATTTTTATCACAATTTCCGAAACAAAGAGGTGCGCCTGTGAAGTGGAATTCTTATACCCATGCTGCTGCTGCTTCCCAACCTAAACCCCTCCGTATAATTGCTGCTTCGTCTCCGGTCATATCTAGGATGGTAGATACTTCAAATGTAGGTTCCTCGCCAGTGTCTACAATTATGTCTACCAACTTATCCAAACGATCGAATAGGTCTACCCGCGACTGAATCGTTTCAGGATCTATCCGAATCATGCCATTATCTGCTTCATCTGGTGGCAGATGTGCTGAAGTTGAAATAATCGGATTGCCCAAGGCTGCCAGCAACTCCAAACACACAGTATGGTTTGGTACTCTAATTCCAGTAGTTTTCCGCTTGGGGCTTTGCACCAATCGCGGTACTAACTTCGTAGCTGGGAGCAAAAACGTGTATGGCCCTGGAATCAGGCGTTTCATAATCCGATAAGCTGTGTCACTTACGAAGGCATAAGTTGCCACATTTGAAAGCGAGGGACATAAAAATGTCAATGGTTTATCGTTTGCTAGCTGTTTAATTTGCCGCACTCGTTCTACCGCCGACTTAGCATTCAAATCACAACCGATCGCATAGACTGTATCAGTAGGGTAAAGCATGACTGCGCCACTAGAGAGCGCCGACTTTATTTCCTCTATTCGGCGAATTTGAGGATTATCCGGATGAACTGGGAAAATTTTTGCCATAGGACGGGGATTGGGGATTGGGGATTGGGGATTGGGGATTGGGGATTGGGGACTGGGGACTGGGGATTGGGGAGAATAAAAAATTATTCTTGACTAATGACTAATGACTAATGACCAATGACTAATAACTAATGACTATGAATAAAATCGCTTATCTTCAATGTCCGACAGGAATTTCTGGTGATATGTGCCTGGGTGCTTTGGTAAGTTTGGGTGTTCCTGTGGAGTATTTAATTGAAAAACTTAATGGGTTGGGTATTGAGCAGGAATATCAGTTAAGGGCAGAACTTGTCCAACGGAATGGTCAACAGGCAACTAAAGTCCATGTGGATTTAGTACACGATCGCCATCACCACCATCACCACGATGGCGAACACAGTCACCATCACACACGCCACTTGCCAGAAATAGAGCAGATGATTCTCAAAGCTCAGTTGCCATCAAGGGCAGAAGCTTGGAGTTTGGCGGTATTTCGGCAGCTAGCGGTGGCAGAAGGGGCGGTGCATGGCATTTCACCTGAAAAAGTTCATTTTCATGAGGTTGGTGCTATAGATGCGATCGTAGATATTGTGGGTACTTGCCTGGGGTTGGATTGGTTGGGGATTGCGAGCAATGATGAAGGATTGCCCCTACTTTACTGCTCGGCGTTTCCGACTGGTGGCGGCACTGTTCGGGCTGCACATGGTCAGATGGCAGTACCAGTACCAGCGGTATTAAAGCTGTGGGAAATGCGGGGTTGTCCAGTTTATAGTAATGGCATTGACAGAGAATTAGTAACACCAACAGGAGCCGCGATCGCCACTACTTTGGCAAGAGATTTTGGTTCACCACCTGCGATCGCTATCAAGCAGATAGGATTGGGAGCAGGAACCATCAATTTACCCATTCCCAATATTTTACGCCTCTGGTTGGGTGAAAGCGCAAGTTTGCAGTCAAATTTCAGTGATTCTGAAGAAACTAGCTCAAATTTGGAAACCATCTCGGTATTAGAAACCCAAATTGATGATTTGAATCCACAAGCGATTGGCTATGCGTTTGAGGCATTGTTTGCTGCTGGTGCGCTGGATGTTTTTACTCAAGCGATCGGTATGAAAAAGTCCCGTCCGGGAATTTTGCTAACTGTGATTTGTCATCCAGAAAATTTACTCAGTTGTGAAGGCGTTATCTTCCGCGAAACTACAACTTTAGGCATTCGACGCACAACTCAGCAACGCGCCATTTTACAACGGGAAATTCAACAAGTGGAAACGGAATATGGCAAAGTGCATGTAAAAATAGCATGGAAAAGGCGATCGCCAGAAAAAGTTATTGCAAATGTGCAGCCAGAATATGAAGATTGTGCAGACTTAGCCCGAAAACATAATATTCCCTGGCGCGAAATTCAGCGTTTGGCTCTACAGCGTTGGTATTTAGTCAATCCCTGATCCAATTCCTCATTCCTCATTCCTCGTTCCCAGTCGGAGACTGGGAACGAGGAATTTGACTAAGTTAGAGTTTTCATCAAATATTGTGTCAATGTAAACGCATCTACACCCAATTCGCTACGCTCTTGGGCGGCTATTATACCTGCTTGCGAATGCCACCATGCGGCAGTTGCCACAATATCTTCTACGGGAATCTGTTTAGTTGCTGCTTGCGTCAACAATCCACCCAGTAGCCCAGTTAACACGTCGCCGCTACCGCCACGGGCTAAGGCGGGTGTGCTTTCAGGAATAATCCAAACAGCACCTTGAGGGTTGGCGATCGCAGTTCTTGCCCCTTTTAACAATACTATCGCCCCACTTTCGGCGGCAGCTTCCTGTACTGCTTTCACTTTGTCATGTTTGGCATCGGCGACATCAGGAAACAATCGTTCAAATTCGCCAGTGTGGGGTGTAAGTACGCTTACTGCTTGGCGTTTTTTTAATGTGGCGATCGCTCCCATTTGTGCCAAGATATTTAAACCATCGGCATCGAGAAGCAAAGGGCGATTGCTATCGATCGCTTCTTGGACAATGGGCGTAGCATCTCGTGTTAAACCGGGGCCACAAGCGATCGCATTAAAGGAACTCAGATCGGTGTTTTGTGGTAGTTGTAGGTGGGCGATGGCTCCACTTTCCGTTTCTGGACAACCGACAATTAGTGCTTCTGGCAAGTGTGACACCAAAATAGATTTCAAGGATTCAGGTACGGCAATCGAAAGCATCCCAACACCACTAGCTCTAGCACCCAAACCAGTTAAAATTGCTCCACCGGCATAGCGCCGCGAACCGCAAATTAGCAGTAAATGTCCTTCTTTATATTTGTGAGTAACTGCTGGACGGGGTAAAGGTAAAGTAGCAAGTGCCTTTGCTCGTGTAATACGTTTAATTTTAGGTGCATCTTTGAGAACAGCTTCCACATCAGCTAAAGGAATATCAAAATCGATTAACTCAGCTTTACCGAGATATTCCAACGCCCGATCTTGGAAGAAAGCGAGTTTCCATAAACCTAAGCAAAATGTGTGAGTGGCGCGAATGGCAGTTCCCAAGACTTCGCCTGTGTCGGTGTGTAAACCTGAAGGTAAATCGATACTATAAATCGGTATAGATAATTCATTTAGCTGATTAATTGCAGAGGCGATGGGATCGGTCAGGTTTCTTTCTAAACCAAACCCAAACAAGCCATCAATCAACAAATCAGAATCTGGTAGTTGTTCAATTGTTTGATAAATTGGAATGCCCAAACTCTGGGCATATTGCAAGTGCTGCGAAGTTAATTCTTTAAGCTTAGAAAAAGGAGAATAAATCCAAACCTCATACCCGCGAAAGTATAATTCACGAGCTACGACTAAAGCATCGCCACCATTATGACCGGGGCCGACAAGAATTCCCACACGAGATCCCCTTAACAAAGGGGTGTTTGCAGGAATTTCTGGAATGCGACGAGCAATTAATCCCGCTACCTTTTCCATCAAAGCAACTACAGGCATTCCCGCTGCAAAGATCCGCTTTTCAATATCGCGCATCTGTCCAGCAGTCACTACCACTTGCGAAATTTGTTCTTGCCTATCTTGCATCAGTCTTGAGTGGTGAGTTATGAGTTTCGTATTAACTCTTATTTTGACACTACCAAAATTGACTCATATTCCACTCAAAAAAGTTACAAACCGATTTCCACATCTTCAAGGATGCCAAGTGCGTCGGGGATGAGAACAGCTGCGGAGTAGTAGGCTGTAACAAGGTAGGAGATAATGGCCTTTTCGCTGATGCCCATGAATCGGACAGACAAACTGGGTTGGTATTCATCCGGGATACCAGTTTGATGTAAGCCAATCACGCCCTGATCTTTCTCACCAGTGCGGAGTATAAGGATAGAACTGGTTTGATTCTTAGTAATCGGGATCTTGTTACAGGGAAGAATCGGTACATTGCGCCACGTGATTATTTTGCTCCCATCCATGTCTATGGTGTCTGGATAGATGCCTCGACGGTTGCACTGGCGACCGAAGGCTGCAATAGTGCGGGGATGAGCCAAGAAGAACCTCGGCTTCCGCCGACGGGTGACTAATTCATCCAGGTCATCGGGAGTGGGGGGACCGCTGCGAGTGTAGATGCGCTGTTTGAGGTCGGCGTTGTGCAACAATCCAAATTCGCGGTTGTTGATCAACTCGTATTCTTGACGTTCCCGCAATGCCTCAATCGTCAGCCGCAATTGTTCTTCCGTTTGGTTGTATGGTTGATTGTACAGATCCGCAACGCGAGTACTTACTCGCAACACAGTCTGAGCAATGCTTAACTGATATTCGCGGGGTGAGAGTTCGTAGTCAACAAATGTTCCCGGTAACGTCGTCTCTTGACTATGACTGGTTGACAACGCGATCGCAGCTTCCCCATACTTGTTTTGTGGAAGTTCTGCGCGAGTCCGAAATTGCTCAACCTGAGCCTGTAACGCCTGCGACTGATTAAGCTGTTCTCGAAATGCCTGTTGTGGTAGCGCCAATACTGTGCATCGGGTCACAGCTTTGACCGTAAACTTCCAATTGCTTTCTGACACCAACAGATCGCCAAAATAATCACCGTCAGCTAGCATATCCAACAGAGGCTGCTCGTCATACTTGCCAATACCAATCTTGTTCACCTTGCCATGTGCGATCAAGAAAAGCTGATTGGCTGGTTGACCTGACTGGACTATGATATCACCAGGCGCGAACTCTTGCTGAACAAACCGACTTGCCAACGCCCTCAGCACCTCAGTGTTGTCAAATCCTCGCAGCAAGGGCAACTCACCAAGTTCCTGGGGAATCACCTGCACTTCGGCTCCGGTGTTAGAGAAACTTAACCGTCCATCACCCACCGTATAGGTCAACCGACGGTTAACTCGATAAGTCCCACCCTTCGTTTGCACCCACGGCAACATCTTCAACAACCATCGTGAGGTAATTTCCTGCGTTTGCGGTGCAGATTTGGTGGTCGTGGACAAATTACGCGCAGCATCTTTACTCAAACTCAGTTGAGGTTGTCCACTCTCAATATTTAAATTTGATTCAATAAAATCCGTCATCACCTCATCCTCTAGTTATTAATAAAAGTGCCATTCAGTGCTGAGTGCTGAGTTCCAAGTGCTGAGTTAAAAGACCGCCTACTTTCTTGCGGAGTATCAACAGTAGACCTGCCTTAAAAATAGAGGCTGAAACAACGCAAAATCATTCCCAGATTATTTTCATTGTTCCTTGTGAGCGCAGCTCATGGAGTCTCTTGCAAAAGTTCCTAACACCCCACCCCCAACCCCTCCCCGCAAGCGGGGAGGGGAGACAAAGCGTAGCTTTGGCGGGGTGGGGTTCTTTCTTATTTTTGATTTATGCAAGAGGTCTAGTCAGCGCTAATTTTACTCACTCAGCACCAGCACTCAACACTCAGCACTCAGCACTCAACACTCAGCACTCCTGATATTTAGCGCCCGATTTCAACATCTTCGAGGATACCAAGTGCGTCAGGAGTGAGGACTGCTGCGGAGTAGTAGGCGGTGACGAGGTAGGAGATGATTGCCTTTTCGCTGATGCCCATAAATCGAACAGACAAGCTGGGTTGGTATTCATCGGGGATACCAGTTTGATGTAAGCCGATTACCCCTTGTTTTTCTACACCAGTGCGGAGTAAAAGGATAGAACTGGTGCGGTTATTAGTGATGGGGATCTTGCTGGAAGGAAAGATGGGTACGCCGCGCCAAGATGTGACCTGAACGCCATTCACATCTACGCTTTGTGGATACAGACCCAGGCGGTTGGCCTCACGACCGAAGGCAGCGATCGTGCGGGGGTGAGCTAGGAAGAATCCCGGCTCCTTCCATACCGTCGCTAACAGTTCGTCAAGGTCATCGGGAGTAGGTGCGCCGCTACTGCTGTAGATACGCTGTTTGAGGTCGGCGTTGTGCAGCAACCCGAATTCGCGGTTGTTGAGCAACTCGTGTTCTTGACGTTCCCGCAATGCCTCAATGGTCAGACGCAGTTGCTCTTCTGTCTGGTTGTACGGTTCGTTATAGAGATCGGCTACCCGCGTACTTACTCGCAACACCGTTTGAGCAATGCTTAACTCATATTCTCTCGGTGTGAGTTCGTAATCGGCGAAGGTTCCCGGCAACTCAGCTTCTTGGGGATGATCGGCTGCCAGTTCAATGGCGGCTTCACCTTGGGGAGTCTGTGGCTGGCTCAGGCGAACGCGGAACTGTTCAACATGAGTTCGCAACGCCTCAGACTGATTGATCGCCCTCTCAAACACCGCTTGGGGTAGCGACAAAACGATGGTTCTGGTAATCGCCTTGAGGGTGTACTGCCAAGTATCCTCGGACTGCACCACAGTTTCATCACCGAAATGGTCGCCGTCAGCTAGCACATCGAACACGATCTGCTCGCCATACTTGCCAACACCAATCTTGTTTACCTTGCCACGAGCAATCAGAATCACGCGATCGGCAGGCTGACCAAGTTCGACGATTACATCATCTGGAGCATACTCCTGCTGAACAAACTGGTTTGCTAATCCGATCAAAACGTCAAGGTTGTTAAACCCTCGCAGCAAGGGCAACTCAGTAAGTTCCAGAGGAATCACCTGCACCGCAGCTCCAGTGTTGGTGAAAGTTACCCGTCCATCACCCACGGCATAACTCAACCGACGGTTGACTCGATAAGCGCCACCTTTCGTCTGCACCCACGGCAACAGCTTCAATAACCACCGCGATGTAATTTCCTGAGTCTGCGGTGCAGATTTGGCTGTTGTCGCCAAATTACGCGCCGCCGCTGTACTTAAAGTTAACTGGGGCTGCCGATCTTCTACCAAATTGGGGTCGTTAGAATAAGTCACAACTCAATCCTCCACTTTTTAGTTACTAAAAAAATTGATCTCACGCGATCGCATACTGACCTTGAATTAACTCACCGACAAGAAAACCTAACTTCATTGACCGAGTAATGACTTGAGACTCCCCTGACCGATCGACGAGCCAATACGCCTAGCTGAAGTACCCAGCCCTCTGGGCCCGCTAAGTAGCCGCCCTGCTAACGTACTACGCAATTCAAATTCTTTATAGCGGTCTACCGTTATATGCCATTTGAGTACGCCGCACATCCACTGCTCTAGTTTCTTGACGTATCCGAGCAGTTTTTTGCGGGTACTTGCATCCAGGTCGAAATCATCGAAAAGAACTGGCAGTTCGGTGGCGACGATGTGTTGAAACTGTAGCGCCCTAGAAGTCATCAGGTTGTTGACAACTTCAACGGCCTGTGCTTTACCGCAGTTGAGGAAATTCTGAACGACCAGCACACAGTTATGGATTTCACCCTCGAATTCGATTTCTTTTTGATAGGAGAAGATATCGTTGGTAAAACAGGCGAAGTCGGCGGCGGAATTATCGAGCGATCGCATTGTTCGGGTGCGGTAAATCTCCTGCGGGATCTCGTTGCCCTGAGCTAGTCGGGACAGACTCATGGTCAGATCCGAGCCAAAGGTCTTACGGCGCATTTCAATATAATCTATCGGGTCGGGAATCCGATTTTGGATCTGGTTGGCGAGTTCCCACACCCAGCTATCAGTCATATCCTGAATCGCCCGGCGGAACTGAGTCCGCGCATTTGCGGACATGGGGCCTGCTGTGCGAGACCAAATATCTGCCAAGCCGGCTTCCACTGGATTGGTTGGAACCTCGCTGGGGATGGAGTCATCCAGAGGCATAAACGCCGACAGTCGGGCGTTGAACACTTTCGCACCAGCCATGTTGCGGTTATTTCCGTAAAGCGCCGGGAAGTAATCGTCGGCATAGGTTCCCCAAACAAGCCAGCACGCGCTCAGATTCAGCTCAGGACCAGATCCATTCGGATGGATCAACGCACCGCAAAGGGCTACGTCGGCAACATCAAACTTGTGGTCATCCCAGATGACGGCATCAGGAATCCCAGGTAGTGATTCCAGCATCCCCATCTGGCGCGCCCATTCCTTGGAATGCTTCCGCGCAGCATTCAGATGGGGATTCAAGCTTGTAGTGAACGGCATGTAAAACTTCGGCAGTGTCACCGGTCCCACAGCCTGGTATGGAATGTGAGTAAAGCTCTTGAACCTTCCCAAACCCAAGGCGGCGTATAGCGATTGAATACGCGCAGCCGATGTGCCTAGACCTGTGGGGCCTCCCAGAATCGTAGATGTTGGAGAATTGTCTCCTCCCTTATTCATGTAACGGCTCGATCGCATGTGCCACTCGTGACCGCCCGATTGCCAGTCCTGGAGTCCTTTGATGTAAAGGAGAACGTTAACACGAGCCACTGGATCTAGTCCGTACTCCTCAAACAGGGGGGGCAACTCGGTGACAGCAGTGTTATCAAACTGGTATAACCGCGAGGTCAACAGTTCGTTAGTGAGGTTAGCTGCCTCCTGAGTACTGACATTTAAAAAGCGCTCCAAGACCAGCACGCAGTTAGCGTTCTCACCTTCATCCTCCACTTCTCTTTGGTAGGAGAATAGGTCGTTGCGAAGATGCACTCCATCGGCAAATGTGTCTTTGAGGATACGCATTGGCCGAGTCGAGGCGATTTCGGCCGGAATCTCTATAAACACGGCGTGTTCGACAAGATCCGCTGACCAAGGAGCGCCACCAACTTTGCGGCGCATTTCGACGTATTCGATGGGGTTGGCGACCCGATCTTGGTTGATATTGGCGAGTTCCCACAGAGACTCTTCTAGGAGGTTCTTGGTACTCTCGAAGAATCGAAGTCGCCAGTCCACAGATTTAGTAAAGGCGGTACGAGAC
Organism: Nostoc sp. DedQUE08; assembly: GCF_034530895.1. Taxonomy (NCBI): domain Bacteria; kingdom Bacillati; phylum Cyanobacteriota; class Cyanophyceae; order Nostocales; family Nostocaceae; genus Nostoc; species Nostoc sp. DedQUE08. The sequence continues at coordinate 76,778 of NZ_JAVRCD010000028.1, read as the reverse complement.
CACAAATCAGCCAAGCCGCGCTCTACTGGGTTGGTCGGAACGGAAGGGGTATCAGTGGGATGCACTGGCATAAACGCTGGCAGTCGGTCAAGATACTGCTTTGCCCCAGCCATGTCTTGGGTGCGCTTATAGATTTCTAGGAAATGATCGTCGAAGAAGAATACCCAAACATACCAGTCGGTTACTAAGTCAAGCTCCGCTCCCGGCGCATCTGGATGGGTATAAGAGCAAAGTAAGGCGTAGTCGTGGGCATCGAATGTATGTTCATCCCAAATAACCGAGCTTTGTGCTTCTTCTTCTGAGCCAAGTATCCCCATCTCGTAAGCCCACGCTTTGGAATGGACTCGTGCCGCTTCCAGGTTTGGGTTCAGCCGTGCGGGCCAAGGCGTGTAAAATTCTGGCAGTTCAAAGGGTTGCATGATCTGCGCTAAACCTCCTCTGGAGTCTTCTTCTATCTTTATTTCGTGGACGATCTGAGCATTGTTGCAGTTCGCAAGTATCATCACCATCCAGTTAGATCCCCACATTTGGTTTGCTTGTGGTGGCTCGTTTCAAGGCGATAATATTATTAAGATGCTCATAATCGAATGGCACTAAGAAAACGTGAAACCTAGTCAGGGCAGGGTGTAGGGGGTAGGGTGTCGGGTGTAGGGAACAAATCAAGAAAATGAACAACAAGTGCGAACATTAATAAACTTTTTCGTCACTACACCCGACACCCGACACACCACACCCAAAAGTCTTATGAATACTGGATTTGCTGATATCTTAGTGCCATTCTGCTCATAATCTAAGTAACGAACTATAGGACTAATATTTGGAGTTGTTGGCAAATAAATTTTAATTACTAGATTGTGGTGTTCTCATAACTTTTCATAGTTGTAAATAAAAAGCAAGCCGTACATTGAAGCTGTAAGCAAATAGTTAAATTAAAAATTGAAGAATTAGAAGACACTTAAGACAGTTAAGACCGTTAAACAAATAGTTAAATCAAAAATTGAAGAATTAGAAGACAGTTAAGACAGTTAAGCAGATAGTTAAAAGATTTAAGATAGTTATTAAAGAAAAAATACTAATTGTTAATTTTTGCAACTAATGTCCATTAAGGTATCACTATTCCAAAACCGAAAAAGCGATCGCACACACTGGATTACAACCCAGTGCTAGTAAAGCTATAGTGCGATTTTGCAGCAATGTGACTAATATGCCTGTGAAATACTTATAAGGTTTCAAGACAGCTAATCATAAGAAAATCCCAAAAGGGTTGAAAAAGTTTTCTTCTCCTACTGCTCACTTATTTTTTCAAGCTAGTGGTAAAAAAGTATTGCTGTCACTTTGGCTGAAAGCTAGATACTATTAGATTCGGCGTGTTTACTGTTAGGGAGTGCCAAAATGTCTAAACAGCTGGGTCAAAAAATTGCACCCACACCGATATCAAATGATATCAGTGTGGTGGATTTGATCGATCAATACTTCACCGCTTACAACTCAGCGCGGTTGCGGGAAATCTGCCAACTACTGAGTCGCGATGTCCTAACGGAAGGTGTCACGGTGGGAGTTAGCCTTTCCGGTGCGATGACGCCAGCAGGATTTGGGGTTTCAGCGCTTGCACCTTTAATTCGCAACGGCTTTATTGACTGGATGATTAGCACTGGTGCAAATCTTTACCACGATATGCACTACGGATTGGGTTTTGAACTCTTTGCTGGTAATCCGTTTTTGGATGATGTGAAACTTCGTCAAGAAGGCACGATCCGCATTTATGACATTATTTTTGGTTACGATGTGCTGCTAGAAACTGATGCGTTCATCCGCAAGATTCTCCAAGGAGAAGCGTTTCAAAAGCGGATGGGAACGGCTGAGTTTCACCATTTACTAGGTAAATATGTCCGAGAAGTAGAAAAGCAATTGGGTGTGCAGCATTCCTGCTTGCTAGCTACAGCTTATGAGTATGGCGTACCGATTTATACGTCTTCTCCAGGAGATAGTTCAATTGGGATGAACGTGGCGGCTTTAGCATTGGAAGGTTCGCAGTTGGTAATAGATCCATCAATTGACGTGAATGAGACAGCCGCGATCGCATATAATGCCCGTGAATCAGGAGGTAAAAGTGCGGCTGTAATTCTTGGTGGCGGTAGTCCTAAAAACTTTTTGCTACAAACCCAACCGCAACTTCACGAGGTTTTGGGGTTGGAAGAACGAGGACACGATTACTTTGTGCAATTTACCGATGCACGTCCAGATACAGGCGGTTTATCTGGGGCAACCCCATCAGAAGCTGTCAGCTGGGGTAAAATTGACCCGGATGAGTTACCTAACACAATCGTTTGTTATACCGATAGCACGATCGCTCTACCACTAGTGAGTGCGTATGTGTTAAACAAATGCCAGCCTCGTCCCCTGAAGCGTATATACGACAGGCGAGAAGCCATTTTAGATAAACTGCAAAAAGATTATCTAGCAGCCAAAACCCAACCATCAGATCGGATTCCAGCAGCAGTTGCTGACAGTGCTTCACAGCAAACAGCAACTTATCCCTGTGGAAGGCTGATTCCGAATACTCACTAAGGGGATAGGCAGGGAGCAGGGGAGCAGGGGAGACAAGGGGACAAGGGGACAAGGGGACAAGGGGACAAGGGGGAATTATTGAACAAGTCTTTTCCTTTTTTCTTGTCTACCTTGTCTCTTCCCCATGCCCCATGCCCCATGCCCAATGCCCAATGCCCTCATTCCTTGCGTCCAATCAACAAATAAGTTGTCATCTTCCCTTTACCTTCAACTTCAATTTCGCCTCGTTTTTCAAATACAAATTCATCGCACAAGCACTTATAAGTATTTTCTGTAACTTGGATTTTACCAGCAATACCTTGCGATTCCATAGAGCGAGCGATGTTTACCGTGTCTTTATATTCATAAGTAAACTTATTCAGATCGATGACTTTCCCGACTACCGAACCGCTATGGATGCCGATACGGATGTTGAAATTTTGGTTATTCTCAATATTAAATAGAGCGATCGCAGTTTGCATATCCAGTGCCATCAGAGCGATCGCTTCAGCACGATCTTGGCGGCGTGTAGGTAAGCCACCAACCACCACATAGGCATCGTTAATGGTTCTGATTCTCTCTAAACTATATCGTTCGGTGAGGCGATCGAAAACTGAGAAAATTGGGTTGAGTAGGTTCAGCAGTTGAATTGCACTCATAGAAGTAGCAATTTCGGTGAAGCCAATGATATCTGCAAATAAAACTGTGACATCAGCAAAGTCTTCGGCAATTTTTGCTGGTTGTTCTTTTACTTCTCTAGAAATTGCGACTGGCAAAATATTCAGCAATAAACGTTCGGCTTCTTTCTGCTGATAACAAAGTGCTTCTTCTGCTGCTACTCGCTGGCTTATATTGCGAAAAATGCCGCGAATCGCAACTGGATGACCTTCAACAAATTTACAATTAATATTACCTTCTAAAAAGATTGTTTGACCATCTTTAGTAACGAATATAGCTGTTACTTGCCCAAGGTTTTCTCCTGATAGTACGCGATAAAATCTTTGCAAACAGCTTTGTTTAAACTCTGGATGTATAATATCGAAAATACTCATATTCGCAATTTCAGCTTCGCTATATCCCAAAGTTTCTCGCCATGCACGATTGACATATAAAAACCGACCAAATGGATTGACACATTGAATCAAGTCATTAGCATTTTCAAATAAATCTCGATATCGCTCTTCACTTTCTACAAGAGCATTTTCTGCTTGTTTGCGTTTGATAAATTGGGCAATTTGGCTACCAATAGAACCCATCATTTGCAATAGGTCTTTATCTTTTGGTAGTAACTCTCGACTAAAGAAAACCATCACTCCTAAGATTTCACTATCGTCTAAAATGGGGAAGCCAAAAGCTGCGTGCAATCCAGCCTCCGCAGCCGGTAGCGATCGCCTTTGATCTCCATCTACTGTGATATCTTTAATCCACAAAGGTAAACGTCTGATCCAAATTCGACCAGGTAAGCCAACACCAGGTATATAAGTAGTTTGCCAAGTGATTGCTTTAAACTCTCGGACAGAAACTAATCGACTTGACCAAATTTCTACACACCTTAGTACTGCATTAAGACTATCTCCTTGTAGGGAAGTGCCAATATATTGGCTTGGTGTCCAAAGTTCGCCTAAATCCCATCCCAAGTTTTGACAAATCGACTGCAAAATTTGGGGAATTCCCTGTTTTATGCTTTGTGATTCTGATAATATGCGAGTAATAGAATACTGGGCACTTGTACGCTGTTCTCGGCGTTGCCAAGCAGTAATATCCCGACCAATATAGACAATATCTTCTAGCCCTTCTGTTTTTTTGGGAATCACTGAGCAAGAAAAAGCAATCAACAGTTTCTCTCTAGTTTTGGTTCGACAAACCACTTCTAGATTTTGGGCATTATGCTTTAAATAAAAATGTTGACAAATAGCTTTAATTAAAAATTGATCCTCATCAATAATTAATGATATTGGTTGATTTATTAATTCTTCTTCCTGAAAACCAAATAATTGTTGAGCAGCATGATTTACTTTTTTTATTTTTCCTGAATTACTGGTTACTAACAAAGCATCTGGCATTGAAGTAATGACTTGTTCCATGTAATTAATGTTTGATTAATATACAAGCCTGTTTTTCCAAAATATTTTTTTACTAAGTTTATATTACTTGATTAAGCGTGCTATTTTTTCACCTTAATCGAGTATAATTGAGCAAAAAATACTAGTTCGCTGTGGCGGAAATTTGCCTACCTTTAATAAGTTGTTCAGAGCAACTTATCTAGTTAATTGAGATAGTAGCTAGATTTCCGTCGTGCTGTACTAGTCGAATGTCTAAGCTAGTGCAAGAGATTTTATAATAAGCACTTTAGTCCTTACTACAAACTTGCTTACCCAATTTAAACTAAATAAGCTTAATTAATATTTTTAAGTTACTTCTTTTGGGGGATTGACAATTTAATATAATATTGCTGTTCAAGTAGCTGCTTGTTAACAGTAGGTTTCATGTTTAATTTTAATCCTATGTGGTATTTTATAAAACGGCGAATTAAATAAGTATTTCAACCAAATATTGCCGTAAACACCTTTCATTAGTTTCGCTATCTTGAAAGTTGATTTTTCAAGATAGCGCGATCGCCAGTATCTATGAAATTTGAAACCCATCACTTTATAAGAGAGTGGCGACTCTGTAGCTAGGTTCCCGCCACTCTCTTATTCTTCAATTCCATCAATGAAGTTTATGATTGTGCGCTGGCGACAATTTGATTCCAGGCTTTGACTGCTGTCTGTAAATTCTTTGGCAGGTTATTTTGAGAAATATCGTTGTACTGAACCGTACCTTCTTGGCTGGTGAGGGTGTAGGTGATGTAATCAGCAGCACCACTGGGGGCTGGGTAACTCAAATTCCGAAATTTACTAAACTGAGAACGTTCTAGCGATCGCACAAATTGTTGTACCTGTTGCACAGAAACGCGGCGAACACTACGTTCAGAATCATTAGCATCACCAATCCGCACGCGAATCAGTCGCCCATCTTTGAGTAAAACAGTCTCATAGGTTCTGCCAGCAAAACCCCCACTGGAGATTTGGCGAAATACTATATCTCGATCTAACGGTGGTGGTAACTCACTAGCTGGAATTTGCACAGGCCCCAGTGTAGTTTCGTTAGCCTTTTGATTCAGCCTGAGTGCGGAACCTGTTTGATTAGTATGATAAACCAAAGTTTGACCGACTCCGCCGACAACCACCCGCCAGCCTGATACCAAAGCTTGGGTACATAATTCATCAGGATTAGCTAATTCTAAACAGCTATCTCTCCAAGTTTGCTGTTGAGCCTCAATAATGGTTAACTGAGAAATTGGCTGTTGCAAACGTTTGGATGCGGCTTTTAAAACAGCATTTTTTACAGATGTGGGTAATTTATTTGGCAGATTTTCTGAGGGAGTATTTGCCGAAGCTAAACGTAGCGATCGCCCATTATTATTGGTATGATAAACCCAGTTTTGTTTGCCATTAGATACCACAACCCGCCAACCAGGAACTAAGGCTTGGGTACAGAATTCATCAGCTTGAGGCAGTTCCAAGCAACCATTGCGCCAAGTCTGTTGATTGTAGTCAATAATTTGCAGTTGTCTAGTAAAAATTCCCTGCCTGCGAGCTAAATCGCGCAGTACCGCATTAGCTACTGGACGTGGCAAACGGTTTGGTTTAATATTCTCTTTGAGAACTTCATTGCTTGTTTCTAGCGATAAATTTGTAGAAGCCCCCGTAGCACCTTTTACAAGTGTTAAACTGCTAGCAACAGACAAAATTCCAGTCAAAATCAAAGCAGTGAAAATTCGCCCTTGATTGGTGTTAAAGTAGTTTTTCAGCATGATTTTCATAGTAAAATATAACTAAAAATAGTATCCAGCCACTAAGTAGACAATAAAGTATATAATTCCAAAACTTCAGCACTTGGAATTAATTTAGTATTTGTGTTTTCAGAGAGATATAGAGACAGACGCTAATGTACTGATTGTTTGTTCCTTATATAAATTCTGGTTGAAGAATAATTCACAAGTCAGAACAATCAGTAGGGAATACCCTATGGGATCTTGCTACAGACCCGCCACTGATTGAAAAGCACTAAATCTTCTTTTTCAGAGACGTTATACCAATCAAAAAAAATGCGACAAATAGAGCATTTGTACAGGCGCGATTCATCACGTCTTTACTCAAGGATGTGTTGCGATCGTTAATAGAATTGGTATTAGGGACTTCCAAATAAAAAAATATACAACTATTTATTGTGGGGTGGGCATCTTGCCCGCCTTTGACTATGGGCGGGCAAGATGCCCACCCCACAAGATTGGATAATTTATTTCTTGGAGGGTTTTGGCTCCCCTCTGGGTGTCCAAGAGGGGTTGGGGGAGAGGTCAAAAAAGGGCTTGTCGAACTCACGTTAATTTAGTGGGGGTTTTAAAACTTCTTGTTCACACGCGACGCTCGAATACTGGCTACTACTGCGCTATCGCGGACTCTCGTAGAGAAGGCATGCCGTTGGCGATCGCGTAGCGTATCGCAGACAGATGCTACGCGAACGTAGAGAAGTGTCGTACAGAATTAATTGTGTTAGCGGATAGCTAAGGTTTAGCCCATTCTGACTCCTGACTCCTGAATTCTGTTTGATAAATCCATCAAATTTGCCAGCTTGTAAACTACCCGCGCTCCCACATTACCATCCCACTCCGCATCACCAACTTCGCAGATATCAAAGCCAATAATTTTTCTTCCACTATTGACCAATTCTCGGAACAGACAAAAAGTTTGCTCTAATTCCAACCCACCTGGAACAGGAGTACCCGTACTCGGACATAGTTTTGGATCTAAGCCATCTACATCAAAGCTAATATAAACATACTCAGGTAAATGACTGATAATTTCTCGGCATAAATCAATCCAAGTTGTGCCAGAGTAAAGCTTTTGCTTAATAGCGGGATCGTAATAAGCAATAATGCGACTATCAGATTCGTCAATCATTTGTACTTCATCATGACTAATATCACGCAAACCTACCTGCACTAACTTAGTAATTTGCGGTATTTTCATCGCATTAAACATAATCGACGCATGGGAAAACTCAAATCCCTCATAAGCATCGCGTAAATCTGCGTGGGCATCAATGTGCAAAATGCCATAGTTTGGATATTTAGCTGCTAATGCTTGAAAATAACCTAAAGGCGAACTGTGATCTCCACCTATGACTGCAACTCGCTTTCCATTATTAATCGCTGCCTGACAATTTTCAAACAGCCATCGATTAACCCGTTGACTAGCCTGATTAATTTCTGTGAGGACAGATGTTAAATCTGGTGTATCTGAAAGTTGTTTACCTTCGGCTAATCGCTCAATAATTTTTGCTGCCAAAGCGCGGTAGTATGTGTTCTTCTCTAAAATATCTTGGGGAATTTCTTCCATAAAAATTCCCTGCTTCCAACCATCAGGGTGATCGAAATCGAACAAATCTAATTGAGTCGAAGCATCTAGAATTCGCTGTGGGCCATTAGCAGTGCCAGCACCATAAGAAACAGTGACTTCCCACGGCACACCAAAAACAATCAAGTTTGCAGACTCATAATCGCAGGGCAAACCTAAGAGGTTGCCATTTATTTCACCTACGCCGCTGGGATTGTAGTCTTTTAATTGATTACTCATTGAGTATCTTCTGGATTTACGTGGATAGACAGCACGCCGCCTAGTGGACATCTGCATTGTAATCAAAATTTTTCACAGGCAGTAAACTAGCGGTCTATGACTAACTATTTACTCAACCCGCTTCACTTCAAATCCCCGCAACCCTTCCGGTTCTTCATACTCAACCACAATATCTTTAACTACAGCAGCAGGTGGCCCAGAATGACACCAGCGAACCATATCATCTACGACCTCTCGCGCCCCTTCAAAGACTGCCTCTACTCGATTATCCGGGAGATTCCGCACCCAACCGGTTAATCCCAACTGCCTAGCTGTATCGACAGTGGAATAGCGATAGCCTACTCCGTGGACTCGGCCAGAAATGAATACATGGGCGCGGATAATCTTTGGCAGTGATGTGGAATTGTGCATAGACTGGTCTAATCTTTACGATTTCCAGTCTACCTAGTTTGTGTATACACAACCTGTTTTTAACTCCAACTTGCAATAATTAATCCTGCTCTTCGTTATCATCGTCGCCGCGATGTCTGTACTGGCGGTCATCGTCATCATCATCGCCACGATGTCTGTACTGGCGGTCATCGTCATCATCATCGCCGCGATGTCTGTACTGGCGGTCATCGTCATCATCATCGCCACGATGTCTGTACTGGCGGTCATCGTCATCATCATCGCCGCGATGTCTGTACTGGCGGTCATCGTCATCATCGCCGCGATGTCTGTACTGGCGATCGCGATTATCCCATTCTCGATCGCGTTGTTTCTGCTTGCCACCGACTATATTTCTGAACATATCCTCTATTCCCATAATTTTCCTCCTGAGTTGGCGAATTTCTTTATTTGGGGTCACTTTAGTAGTTTGTCTAATGGTTGTAGCGAATAAATCTTCCAGCAGGTATAGATAAAAATAAAATTATCCCCCACTTTGGGAGTGCCGCAAACTAGTGATAAAGTATTTTTAACTACCTCCTAACTGTAGTGAATTTAATTAATTTAGTAGTCAGTTTTTCAACTTATAATTTTGAATTGTTTATGTCTAACCTGCCACCACTTAATACAGAAACAATTTGGGCAATTCTTGACGATAAACTTGATGATGCCACAGTCAACCAGTTGCTATGGTATTATTTAGGCTATCGTTATGACTCTTCAATTGCACAATGGGACACCAGCTTAGTTGCACCAGAATGGCAAGATGAGTACCCACAACCACCAGATTTTCTTGAATCTCGCCCTGCAACAGTCAAGTTGACTCGTTCCATTCCTGCTGAAAATAAACAAATGCTAAAAGAAAAACTGGGTTTCAAAGGTTACAAAATTGGGGAATTTGGGCCTCGGCAAACTCGCAGGGCAACGGCGGCAAATTGGTTGTTAAGTTATCTGCAAAAAACTAGCAGCAAAATTGAGTAATCCAATACCGCAGATATTTAGCAAACAATCTCTTATCCTTACTAAATATCTGCTATTTAAAAACTTAAGAAAAAGCCATTAATCTATCCGTTCTAATAGGTTGTTTGAAAAGTGATGGGCTGTGATTTTAATTGCATTGTTACCCCCCTTAGTCCCCCCTTATAAAGGGGGGAAATAAGAAAAATCCGGTTCTCTCACGCCACATGCTTCAAGTCGGGCGTTGCCCGCCCAACGCAGTGGCTCCCCTTTATAAGGGGAGGGTTAGGGTGGGGTAAAAAAATATTTGATACATCAATCGTGACTTTTAAAACATCCTCTAATTTTACACTTTGAGTTCAATAGCATTTTAGGCTTAGTAGTATTACGAGCGAAAAATGCCTGACGTTGAATTTGATATTAGTAAAAAAATATGATAGACAGTCAAAAAATATTAATCACAGTAATTCTTTACAATTTTATTGATAAATTCATCCTGAAGATAGAAGCGCTGGTTACATAATTCTTTCTGTAGAGCGATTTGCAAATTCAATTGAGCATCCGAGAATACTTCTATCAACCCTTGGTATTACAAACACTTCTATGGCAAAGCCAATTGAATTTAATTTATTTGCACCTTATAACAAAGGAGTAGCATTAATTGGTTCTTTTTCTGATTGGCAAGAAATTCCAATGGAAAAAGGTGATGATGGTTATTTTCGTACAAGTGTTGAACTAGAAGACGGCGTTTATAAATATAAATTTCGCGTTCAATCAAATTCATGGTTTTTTGAACCAGAGCAATGGGTTGATGTTACAGATCCTTATGCAACTGATATAGATGAACAAAGTGGAAAAGATGATGGTATTATCCGGGTCAAAGATGGGCAAAGGATTACCGATACTTATGTTTGGCAACATGATGACAAACCTTTACCTGCTGACCACGAATTAGTAATTTATGAATTGCATGTCGGTGACTTTTCTGGTGGCGAGGACGACCCTTATGCACGAGGCAAGTACAAACACGTAGTTGAAAAGTTAGACTATTTGTGCGAACTAGGAGTCAATGCTATTGAGTTGATGCCACTTAAAGAATATCCTGGTGATTATAGTTGGGGTTATAACCCTCGTCACTTTTTTGCAACAGAATCAAGTTATGGTTCTACTGCTGAGTTAAAAAATTTGATTGATGAGTGTCATGGCAGAGGCATTCGTGTAATTATTGACGGAATTTACAACCACTCAGAAGCATCTGCTCCTTTAACACAAATTGACCACGATTACTGGTATCATCACGAACCTCGTGACCCTGATAATAATTGGGGGCCTGAGTTTAATTACGAACATTATGATGAAAAATTAGATATTAAACCAGCCTGGAAATTTATTGGTGATACAATTCGTTTTTGGATTGGAGAATTTCATCTTGATGGTATTCGCTATGATGCGGCGCGGCAAATTGCTAACTACGACTTCATGCACTGGATTGTTCAGGAAGCCAAAAACACTGCTAGCATGAAGCCTTTTTATAATGTTGCCGAACACATTCCTGAAACTACCAGCATTACCAATGTAGATGGGCCGATGGATGGTTGCTGGCATGATAGTTTTTATCATTGCATTCTAGAACACATTTGCGGTGATACGTTTGATTTAGAGCGTCTCAAAGATGTGATTGACTGCAAGCGCCAAGGCTTTTTGGGTGCTACCAATGTAGTAAATTATCTCACTAACCACGACCATAATCATGTCATGGTTGAACTGGGGAACCGTGAGATTTTTGACGAAGAAGCATTTCGCCGGGTCAAATTAGGAGTAGCCATCCTAATGACTGCTGTTGGTGTGCCTTTGATTTGGATGGGAGAAGAATTTGGCGAGTATAAACCTAAACAACCTGAATCATCCAAAATTGATTGGACACTGTTAGGTAACGATTTAAATCGTGGTTTATTTGAATCATACAAAGGCTTAACTAACCTGCGTAAAAGCAATCACGCTCTCTACACAGAAAATATCGATTTTATCCACGAAAATCCGGAAGCAAAAGTATTAGCTTATACTCGTTGGAATGATGAAGGTTCTCGTGTAGTCGTAATTGCAAATTTCTCAGAAAATTTTCTAGGAGGCTATCAAGTTCCTGACTTTCCTAGCGCTGGGACATGGCACGAGTGGACAGGCAATTATGATGTCGAATCTGGTGAAGATGGCATCGTAATTGACTTGGGACCATACGAAGCTAAAGTGTTTGTATGGCAGTAATGATATACACTACTACTAAGTCGGTAGTCCAATAAAAAAGAAAAGGGGAAATGTTTTCCCCTTTTTTAGTTATAATTTTACTCATTTACAGTCTAATTAGAAATTTGTCAAGTAAAAAATAAGCTATTTTAAAATTTCATTGGTTTATGTTACACTTTTGAGTTGAAGTGCGTCTATAGAATTGCCAAAGCATCCCCCATGCACAACAAATTATTTAATAGTAATATCGATAACGCTAACATTGAGAACGATCGCATTTTATTAACTCCCAATGAAGTCAAGTCAAAATTACCTTTAACACAATTAGCCGAACAAAGAGTTTTAGCATATAGGCAGGAAATAGAAGATATCCTGGATTTTAAGGATCGTCGGAAATTTATAGTAGTTGGCCCATGCTCAATCCATGACCCAAAAGCAGCACTCGAATATTCTGAGAGATTAAAAATCTTGTCCGAGCAAGTCAAGGATAACTTGCTACTAATTATGCGAGTGTATTTTGAAAAACCCAGAACAACTGTAGGCTGGAAAGGGTTAATTAACGATCCAGATATGGATGATTCTTTTCATGTAGAGAAAGGTTTATTAATTGCACGGGAGCTACTATTAAAAATTACAGAGTTGGGATTACCTGCTGGCACAGAAGCACTAGATCCAATCATCCCTCAATATATCAGCGAACTGATTACATGGTCTGCCATTGGCGCACGCACAACTGAATCACAAACTCACCGCGAAATGGCCAGTGGACTTTCGATGCCTGTAGGTTTTAAAAACGGTACTGATGGCAATATTCAAGTAGCTTTGAATGCTCTACAATCAGCTGGGAACCCGCATAGTTTTTTGGGAATTAATCAAAACGGTCAGGTCAGCGTCTTTCAAACTAAAGGTAATGGCTACGGTCACGTAATTTTAAGAGGTGGTAGTCAACCTAACTTCGATCCAGCAAATGTCAAACTGGTAGAAGAGAAATTAAAACAGGCAAATTTACCACCGAGAATTGTGATCGACTGTAGCCACGGCAATACCAATAAAGATTACAAATTACAAGGTGCTGTCTTAGAAAATATTATTCAGCAAATAGTGGATGGTAATACATCAATTGTTGGCATGATGCTAGAATCGCATTTGTATGAAGGTAGTCAACCGATTGCTGGGAAACAAGAAGAATTAAAATATGGTGTTTCTGTAACTGACAAATGTATTAGCTGGGAAGAAACTGAAAAAATTATTTTGGCTGCTCACGAAAAACTTAAATGAGAAGTCAGAAGTCAGAATTCAGAATGCGATCGATGGGGATTTAGAGGATATTTGTTAAGTATTAATGTATACTAATAAACTCCGCTCTATTTCTCTTACTGTTTCAGCAACGGTGTACGCGCAAATTTCAAAACCTGCTCTACATTAGCTTTAATTTGCTAGGGTGCGTTAAATCTATAGTCCATAACGCACGAAAATTTATGACGGTGCGTTAGGCTGAGGCGATAATACACCCGACAAAACTGGAAAATACCCAAGTGGTGGCGACGTAATTTATTTATCGAGAGAAGAGTTTCAGATTTGCACTGTCGTGTCAGCTTCTTACAAGGTAAGGGAATTCAGTCGTACCAAATCAGTAGAAGTCGAATCCCCAACTGAAGAACTACCTCCCACATCTTTTAAGATATACCCAAGATAGATGTAATAGGATCTAATATGTGCTAATTACTCAATAATACCAACTGAAGGATTGAAAATTAGTATTTTTCTACATAAAATAAAAAATCTAAAATTAAAAATTGGTAACACTGATGGTTAGGAGTGTTAGAGTTTCAAGAAATTCACCGAAACTTTTCAGCGGGTATTCATGCTGAAGAAACTACAGAAAAAGCAAATTTCGATAATTGCGGGTGCGGCACTGTTGGCCTTTTTAACTGGGGCAATGGTATCAGCACCTGAGATTGGCAAGTCTTTGGGGAAATGGCTCAAACTGAGTCAGAATCAAGCAGAGCCAAGATCGGACGGTAGTGTTGCTCGATCGGCCGTCTTTGGGCTGATATCGCAATCGCTGCCAGAACGGGCGGCAAAACTAGCAACGATCGCTGCCGAATCGCGATCGCCCGATCGCAACCGCGCTCGTTATCTTTTGGCGAGTGATTATATTGAAAGAACCCAAGGGCAAAAAGCTCTAGTTTTACTCGAAGGACTAGAGAAAGACTATCCGATTCTCGCACCCTACATTTTGCTCAAACAAGCCCAGGCAGAGGATTTGCTGGGCGAGGACGGCAAAGCCTCGGATCTCAGGCAAAGGGTGCTAAAACTGTATCCCAAAGAACCGGCCGCAGTCAAAGCGCTATATCTGATTGCTCAACCAAAGCAACAAGAAACTGCGATCGCTCAATTTCCTTCCAATCCTCTAACTTGGGAAATTATCCGCAAACGCTTGCAAGAAAATCCCAATCAGCCACAATTACAATTAATTTTGGCTAAGTATGCCTACGATCAACCAGGCATAGTGGGCATTTTGGATCAGCTAGCAAAACAGACTACCCTCAAACCCGAAGATTGGGAACTCATTGGCACTAGCTATTGGGAAAATAGTCAATTTCCGAAAGCGGCCAATGCTTACGCCAAAGCACCCAAAACATCGCGCAACCTCTACCGTACTGCACGGGGCTTACAGGTGGGAGGCAAAGATAAAGAAAAAGCGATCGCCACCTATAAACAATTAGTGCAGCAATTTCCCAATAGTGAGGAAACTGGGACGGCACTACTGCGGTTAGCAGAAACCGCAAAAACACCTAAAGACGGCTTACCCTATCTTGACCAAGTAATTAGTAAATTTCCCAAACAAGCTGGTACTGCACTGGCACAAAAAGCCAAAATCCAAACTCTCAAGGATCAAAAGTCAGCTAGCGCGGCGTGGCAATTACTCATAAGTAAATACGGTAACTCTGACGAAGCAGCAGAATACCGTTGGAAAATCGCCCAAGATAAAGCCAATGCCAAAGATTACGTCGGTGCTTGGCAATGGGCAGAACCAATCGTCACCAATAACCCCAATAGCATTTTGGCTCCAAGAGCAGGCTTTTGGGTAGGTAAATGGGCGGCTGCACTGGGGAAACAGCAAGAATCTAAAACTGCTTATGAATATGTGGTTAGCCAGTTTCCCTACTCTTACTATGCATGGCGAGCCGCGACAATGTTGGGGCTAAATGTCGGCAACTTTGACAACGTGCGCGTCATGAACCCGGAAGTAATCGCACCCCAGCGTCCATTACCGCCTGCTGGTTCTGAAACTTTCAAAGAATTGTATCTGCTAGGTCAAGACCGCGATGCCTGGTTACAATGGCAAACAGAATTTCAGAACAAAATTCAGCCAACGGTAGCAGAGCAATTTACTGAAGGGTTGATGCGGCAGGCTAAAGGAGAAAATCTCATCGGAATTGATGAAATTTCTAAATTGGAAGACCGAGAAATACCAGCCGAAGTTGCCCAATATCAGACTCTGAGTAAACAAATCACCTACTGGCAAGCGCGTTATCCATTTCCCTATCAGCGAGAGATTGAAAAGTGGTCTATTGACCGTAAACTAAATCCTTTGCTAGTAACTGCTTTGATGCGTCAAGAGTCACGGTTTGAACCAAAAATCAAATCTGTCGCTGATGCTACTGGTTTAATGCAACTGTTGCCGAGTACAGCTAAATGGATTGCACCACAAATCAAGGTGGATTTCAAAACAATCAACTTAGAAAATCCCAACGATAACATCATGCTGGGTACATGGTATTTGGGTCATACTCACGATCAATATAACAATAACTCCTTGCTGGCGATCGCTAGTTACAATGCTGGGCCCGGCAATGTCTCCAAATGGTTGCAAACTCTAACTACAAAAGATCCAGATGAGTTTGTTGAAGAAATTCCCTTTGATGAAACTAAAAACTATGTGCGGCAAGTATTTGGCAACTACTGGAATTATCTCAGGCTTTACAACCCCGAAATTTCTGGCATAGTGACCAAGTACTCGACCACACACCCACAACTACCAGCACGATAATCTTAGAAAGTTATGAGTTGTGAGTGTTGAGTTCAAACAATTTTTTAATTCAAAGTTCACAACTCATAGTGATATTTGTTTAGCTAATTACTAATTCGTAATGTCGCTAGCTCCGACACTCGATTACTCAAAGAGGCTGCGCTATTGCAACGCATCACATAAGGCCCTTATTCTCAAGCGGTAGCGCAATTTGCTTTTGCTTACTTTTGGCTGGAGTTTAGACTAAATTCTATTTTTCAGGCTACAGCTCTTGTGTAACAAGCATTTTAAACTTAGGAATCTAAAACTTACCTATAAATTAGGAAAGCCTTTCTGGATAAGGGTTTGGTGGTTTGGTAAGCAAAATTAGTCTAAACTCCAATGACAAAGAATCTGCCGTTTTGTCTAAATAATTCGTCGCTCTACAGCATTGATTAAAATCTATGTTAGGCGATCGCAACCATTAAATTATCAGCATTTATGTACCTGTACTACCTGGTACTCCTTCACCACCTGTACCTGACAAACCAAAATTATTCTCGTTAAACCATTCTGATTTGAGCAACGACCACCAAGCAGAGGTTAATCCAGCTAATACATAATCGTAAGGAAGCCAACCGTAACCTTTTACACCCCATTCAGTTCCCCAAGAATTCCTTACTAAAAATGCACCTTTTGAGTATTTCTGACCATTGGCACATTTAACGAACTGAAAATCATCATAACCAACTGCTACAAGTGTATGTCCACCAACAATCTTATCTTCCTGATAATCTGGAAACGGAATATGACCTTTTTCGTTCGAGCTTTTGTAGACAGAGCTATAAAGTGTAAGTCCAAAAATGCAAGGAAATCCTGCGGACAAAACTGCTTTTATTTGAAATAAAAGAGTTTCTTCAGTAATACCAGCATAATCTAAAAGAAAATACTTTATTGTCTTGTAATTTTGAGCAAAAGCATAGCAGTATGGTGGTGGTTCTTCATCTACTTTTTTTTCATCATAAGACCAATATTCTTCTGGTGGAACGCCAAATAAGGCTAATGCTTTCATCGTTTCTCTAATTGACGAACCTACATCTCCTGTAACTTTCATTTTGTTACGTGCAGCCTTGTAGAGAAACATAGGAGACGGTTCAATTTTATCTTTAGAGTTTTTATTGGCAAAATACTCTAATAACGAAATAGCAGCAAATGCAGTACATGATTGTAAAGAACCTTGGTCTTTGACTGAAGAAAACCAATAACTTAAATCCACTACGCTAGGAAGTTGAAAAAATGGTTTTTTATCTTTTTCTTCCTGTGCTTTCGGCTTTTCTAAATATTTAAGATTTTTACTGCTGAATATGGGAATATATAAATTTAAAGTTAGGAATAGTTCTTCTTGTTTCTGAGTAGAGCTTTTGGTATTTCTCTCTGTTACAATTTCAAATACTTCTTGCTTATCAAAAAGATTATAAGGAGATGAGTTGGTAACATCTGAATTGTCAATATCAGCAATTTCTTTTTCAATTTCTTCTACAGCTTCTCGTGTATACTCAAATTGATTTAAGTATTTTTTGATAAAGAAACATAGGACAAAAGAATTGATAAACTCTGTTGTAAATTTTTCATTTTTTATTTGTCTTTCTTGATTTTCTTGCTCAAGAGATTGGATTTCATAACGAAGTGTAGATATAATTTTACGAATTGAGTATTTAACTAATTCATTATTGGAGTATTCAACCTTTGGCTTTTGCTGTTCATCAAAATCTTCTTGTCTTGGTTTAATAAGATTTTCAAAGTTAGAAATTCCTTGCTCAACTAATTCTTCAAGTGTCTGGTGTCTAAGTCGAGCTAACGGATAAATACTTCTGAGAGCTATTGAAATTATTGGATCGAGCAAGGGAGAATTCTTTAAAAATTCAAAATTAGCACTAATTTCAAATTGATTTTGATTAACTGTACTAATAGATTGGGTTGATTTAGTTAACCCTTCTCCTAAAACTTTTAATAACCAATTTTTATCTTTAGTAACAATATTTGAATTTAGCTCATTTGAATTTAGCTCTGCTAAAACTTTTTGAAAAAAGTCCGATTTTACCTTAATGCTATTCAGAAAATCTTCTTCAAGAAAATTTCTTATTTTTATTTCTTGTAAAATTTGCTCATTTACCTTTAAACATAAGTTGTATATAATTTTATTAAAAGCATTATCTGGTATTAATGAAGTTACTGAAAAATATCTAATTCTTTTTAATGGTCTTCTTTTAGCATCATCCTCTTTACATTTATTATCTTTATCAGCTAATTTATCTTTATTCGGGTTTAATAGATATTCATTTAATTGAATAAAAGTCTCAAGCCCAACAATTCCATCTTGCTTAATATTTGATAAACATTGAAACAATTCAACAATTTCTTTTGTGCGAAAATCATAATTTTCATCATTCATCCACTGAATTATATCCAATGGCTGTTTCATATCTAAACTATTATCAGTGCCATCACTATAATTTGTATTTATTTTTTCAGGAAGCTCTAAATATTTAGTTAATAATAAAATACCGAGATATTTCTTTAATTGAAGAACTTGTCTCGACAAAATACTATCATATTTAATTTTATTAATACTAAATTTACTAGTGTTTTCATTTATTTCCAAACAACTTGGATATTGCAAAAGCTTATGAACTCTTACCTTTTTAAATATAACATTTCCCAATATTTTATTTCTTAGTTCATTAATTCTTAGTTCATTAATTTTACTTTTTTGACCATTTTCATTTATTACTTGAATTAATTCTCCAATAATATTTTCTATCCAACCTGTGGTTTCTTCCACTTTCAAGCGTTGCTGATTTCTCAGATCCTCATCATCTAAATTATAGTCGCGTAAATCTGGATAATCAGGCACCCAACCTAAGCCTTTACTCTTCCAATCATAGTTTTGATTACGATTTTCCGGTTGATTTAGCATAAATGTATTCCTGAGAGATATCTAACTTTACTATTAGCTAATTTGATTAAATGTAGACTAGTTTTTTGCATTTAATCTTTATTTCATTTGCACACATTTTTTAAATCGTCTCGCTCATCATTAGTTTTTAGATAATCACTCAACCAATTACATCCACGCTCTATGTATTTGTCGAAATTCATATCTTGTACATCCCACACCAAAATTTTTTTATCAGAACTAGCGGTAGCAAGCTTTTTATTGTCAGGGGTAAATTTAACAGAGTTTACGCTACCCTTGTGACCTGTAAGAGTTGTAATTAATTTCCCATCCATAGTCCATATTTTTACAGTACGATCATCGCTACCACTAGCAATCATTCGACCGTCGCGGCTAACATCCAATCCCCAAACCCCAGCTGTATGACTTTTCAAAGACTTGATAACACCACTATTTGGACTCAAGAACTTTACAGTATTATCTTCGTTAGAAGTAATAATTGTGCTTCCAATCGGACTATATATAACTTTATAAATAGTAGTATTTACAGTTGATTTATTAAGAGGTGATTCATCTACATTCCACGTATATAGAGGACTTCCATTACGCTTCCAAAATTGAATTTTTTTATCTCGTCCAGCTGCGGCAATGGTCTCACCATTTCGACTAAAGTTAACACTGAAAAACTGTGTATTACCTGACAAACTTTTCAAAGGTTTTCCTTCTCTATCCCAAAGTTTCACAGTTCTGTCAAGACTAGCAGAAGCAATTATTTCTCCATTAGGGCTAAAACTAATACTATTAACAGAGTCTTTATGTCCTCTAAGTGTTGGATTTAGTTCTTGTCCTAGTAAATTGAATCTCCTAACAGTCATATCTGGGCTACTACTAGCAATGGTGTTACCATCTGGACTAAAAGTAACGCTAGCGATACCCGATTTCTGAGCTTTAATACTTTTTAGTGGTTCTCCTTGGAAATTCCATAGGTTTATAACTCCATCTCCGCTACCAGTCGCAATAATCTCTTTCTTGGGATTAATATCAATGCTGTAAATGGCATCATGTTCATTCAAAGTTATTCGCAAAGGATTTATACGCCAAAGCCTAACTGTTTTGTCATCACCAGCAGATGCTAAAATATGTCCTTGAGGGTGGAAACTAATACCATTAACGGGACCTCTATGCCCTTCAAAAGTGTCTAGCAATTGGTAATTATGGCTACTCCATAATTTAATAGTTCCATCATCGCTAGAAGTGGCAATAGTTTTACCATCGGGGCTGAAGGCAACATTTTTCACTGGTTTTGTATGCCCTTGCAGTTGAGCTAGCTGAGTTTTCTTGTTTACATCCCAAATAATAGCTGTATTATCACTACTGGTAGAAACGAGAGTTTGACCATTAGGGCTAAAACTTACATTTAAAACTGATTTTCCTTTATGACCATTTAATGTATCAATTAAATTACCTTGAATGTCCCAAAGTTTAACTGTACCATCAGGGCTAGCGGAGGCAATCTTCTGACCATCAGGACTGAAGCTAACATTACGGACTTCTTGTGTATGTCCATTCGTATCGTCCTTTAAAGTTTTCCAAAGACTACCATCTAGCTTCCAAAGCTTGATAGTGGTGTCGCCACCTGTTGTAGCAATTATCTGACCATCCTGACTAAAGTCAACGCTCCAGAGAATATCTTTATTTTCATTTGAAGTTGCTACAGTATGTTTAAGATTTGAAATATGCTTACCTTCACTATCCCAAATATCTACAATTCCGTCTCGGCTAGCAGTAGCAATCCTCCGATCGTTAGGACTAAAACTGACATCAACAACATAACTTTTATAGGTTTTTAATGTTAAAGGTTCTTTCTCACCTAACTTCCAAAGCTTCGCAGTACCATCATAGCTAGCAGTCACAAAGCTTTTACCATCTGGACTGAACTTGATACGTCTAATTAGGTCTTGATGTTTTTCTAGACGGTTACTTTCTCTAACTCCATAAACTGCATTGCTAACTGCTTCCATCACTTGCATTTGAACTTCAGGCGTATTTTTGACAAAGAGAGAATGCTGGAGCAAACTTGCTGCTTTTAAGGCATCTATTAATGCATCAAATGAATATTGATTTTCAGTAAATTTTGCTGTAGATGCAGTTATAAGTGCCTTTATCTGTCCTTTATCTGCTTCTCCCCACTGATATCCTGCAATTATAGCGATTGATGCAATTACAATAGCAGATCCGATCGCTAATAGAGTTCTCTGCCTTTCAACTTTAATTCTTGCTTTGTATTCTTTCGCTTTGGCGGCTTCCAGCCTTTCTTGAATATCGCGTTGTTCTTGCTCTTGGCTAGCAGTTAAAAAATCATAATCTTGACTGCTCAAACTTTTGCCTTCTCTCCAATTTAAAGCATCTTCTAATGCTTTACCTCGCAAAAGGCGCGATTCATCTTGGCAATTAGAATCTAACCACGCCTGAAAAGATTCAGAGTATGGACGCAATTTAGCTAATTGTTTTTTTACCCATTCTTGATTAAAAATAGATTTATAAATGCGATTATAAATTTTTAAATTACTGTCGTGTTGTACTACTAATCCAGATAATCTTAATTCTATTTGCTCATCACTATCATTACCAGATAATTCTCCTTTATCTAAAATTTCTTGAACCAACCCTAGCAACATACTTGCTTGAGTTTGATTATGCATAATCCGGTCACGTACTGTACGTAAATGTTCTGGTTCATCTTGAAATTCCCAATTCTTAATTATTTTATCATTGATAACATTTTCTATCCACTCTCTAATATTTATTTCGTTTATTGATGAGCTTGAATTATGCAGTAAATTAATTAAATCTTTTAGTATCAGTTGGCATACTTTTTGAGTGAGAAATGGTTGTCCACCTGTCCAATCTAAAATTTCTTTTAATACCAACTGCGGATTATCTATTTTGCCTACAAATCCGGTTCCTAATGGTTTTACTTCTACTAGCGTAAAGCCGCTTAATTCAACTGCTTTGCCAATATTAAAGGGGGTGCGCTTTTTATCTTCAATCAGATCTGAAGGTGTTGCTACCCCTAAGAGTGTAAAAGTCAGACGGGTGTATTGCGTTTTATCAGCACGTTGGTTATGACAGTTTCGGATAAAAGCAAAAAAATCATCAGTTCCAACAATCTTCTTCAGGTTGAGGACACAATCAATTTCATCTATAAAAATGACAATGGGTTTATCAATCTCCACCAGTAGTATCTCTTCAATAAAATCACTCAACCGTTGCACTGGAGAAAGATAATCGCGATCGCGCCACCAACTCCGCAAGTTAAACTTTTCAGACAGATTAAAACTGCTGACAAGAATGCGGACAATCCCTGCATACCATTGATCTGCCGTTACTTGCTGGTTACCAATTCTAGTTAAGTCAATTACTGCACAGGCAAT
This sequence comes from Nostoc sp. DedQUE08, assembly GCF_034530895.1. Taxonomy (NCBI): domain Bacteria; kingdom Bacillati; phylum Cyanobacteriota; class Cyanophyceae; order Nostocales; family Nostocaceae; genus Nostoc; species Nostoc sp. DedQUE08. Next base: position 54,521 of record NZ_JAVRCD010000028.1, on the reverse strand, counting down.
ACCTTCCGCTTGTAATCGTTGCATTACTTGCACCCGCAAGCTAGATTTACCCATTTGGCGCGAGTTCAACACATAGCAAAACTCCCCTGCTTTCAACCTTTCATAGAGGTCTTCATCCGCTTGCCTTACTACATAAGTAGGAGCATTAATTGGCAAACTTCCTCCGACTTGATATTCGTAAGCTGGGTTTTGTTCTGCGTTCATCAATGAAATGTAGATGTATGAGATTTCGATTACAGAGAAGCCGCGCGATCGCGGAAATATTGCCGATATAAATTAAATCTAGGTATTACATAATTATTTTCCAGATCGACCAAACCCATACTTTTTAATTTAAAGGCTTCTATTGGCTCTAGCTGTATTGGTGTGTTTTTTGCAACAATTTGTTTCATTGCCCTTGCTAGCTCAGGATGTTGTTTTAGATTCCACCAATGTCGGTGCAAATGGTCACCAAAAGGCCCGGCATCTGTAGGAGCAACTTGTAATAACTGTTCCAGTGCGATCTCTTGGCGCGCAATGCGATAGAGTGCTACTCGCACTAAATAAGGATGACCTCCCACCATATTCATCAATTGTTCAATTTCTGAAGACCTCCAATTTAGCCCATGCCTACGTGCCAAATCTTGGACTTGTTCAGCATTAAACTCTGGCAACTCAATCGAAAGTCCCACATTGAATGGTGATTGATTGATATTCATTGGGATATAAACTTCTGTTGAATGCACCACTACTAATCGCAATTTCTTCCAGATATCCCGATTTTTTGCATCTTCATGCCAAGCACGCAGGAGTCCAAAAAAGTCTGCGGCAATTTCAGGGTGTTGATATACTAAATCGACTTCATCCAAACCCAATGCTAGGGGTCGATCGATTTCTGCTAGAAGATACTCCTCAAAATAAGCTGTACAGTTATCTTTGCTACCAAAAATCTCGTCCCAGTAATCCGCTAATCGATTTGGTATTCTTAGTTTCCGAGTAACGCTAGCACAGAACCAGCGTAAAAATTTATCTAAGTCTGGGAACACTTTACTATCTGCTAATTGAAAACTCAAAGATACGGCTAGAGAGTTTTGTTGTGAAGCTTGATGAAGAATCCGTGCCATTAAGGAAGTTTTACCCATCTGTCGAGGCGCTTTAATCCGAATCAAAGAACCAGGCTTTAAAATAGCCTCGTAGCAGTGTTCTTCAATAAGAGGGCGTTCTATATAAAAAGCAGAAGCCATATCTACCTGACCCTCTGGTAATTCTGGTTCTGCTACTGGCAAAGGAGGTTCTTCCAAATTTTCTACCGCAACTGCTGTTGTCAACTCATCCTCTGTATAGTTAGCCTCATGACCTCCGGCTAGAATTGTCAAAATTTCTTGCGAAATCTTGACTGTATCAGCAGATGATTTCCACTCTCGTTGTTGAATTCTTTGCAAATAACCCCGTAAATCATAATTTAATGGCGAATCCAAAGGAAAGTTCACACGGATAGGTAAAATTATAGGTTTCTTTTCGGGATTTAAATCTTGCAACTGCTTGGCACGCCTGACTTCTTCTGTGACCATTTCACTAGTTGCAGATTTAGGAGATAAGAGCAGCAGAAAGTAATCAGACTGTTCCAATTCTCTATCTATGCGTTCAGGCCAGTTTTCGCCTAACCGTATACTCTCCCCCGCCATAAATGCTTCATGCCCAGCCGCTTTTATTGCTTCATAAAACTGCTGGGCCAACGTTAAATCTGGATCTTGGCTGCGATAGCTAATAAAAACTCTAGCACTGTCATTGGCTCGTTTCACTTTTGGCTGTTGCTGCATTTTTTCTAAAGAAAGAGCTTGCTCAACCAAGTCTGACCATGCTGTAATCAGCACTTGTGTGGGAATAATAAACGCTGCTTTAGCTGCTGTTCGCTCCATTTCCGCCGCTACTGCTATGCCTGCTACACCCTGTAACTGCTCATCCCATATCGGCGCACCACTGAAACCAGGCTCTAATGCATAACCTTGTTGTTTCACATCCTCCAGTTGTACCCAACCATTTGCAAGTCCAGCCCTGATTTGTCCAGTAGCCCAAACCCCATTGGGTTGGTTTTTTGGAAAACCCAAAACTCGGAAAGAATGCCCCCATAATTCCTCTGATGCTACCAATCGTGCTGGATGAGCCGCACCAGGAAGAGAGCTTTCTAACTCCAGCCCTGCAATATCTTCCGCAAACTCATTAGGGTTAACAGGCCGCCAGAATACTACCCTGGCGGTCAAAAACTCTTTAGCTGCCAATAAAGGAAAATCCAAACGGACTTCTGCATTGATTATTTCGGCAGTGTTTCTAGCAATTCCTAAAGCATCTGCTACCACATGGGCACATGTAAGGATATATTTTTGGGAAACTAAAAAGCCAGCACCAACAACTTTGCCACTGTTTGAGTAAATCCTGACGACTGATAACTCCAGGGGTGTGGCCATCTTATGGCTCCCGTTTCCACTTCAAAGTCACTTCATAATTAACTTCGCCATTCCCAGAAGCAATCACTGCTCCAAGCTCTGCACTCATTTTGATGCCAAACTTGATTTCCACCTCATCCGCAGGCTGATTGAGACTATTTACTTTAGTCATAATGACATTTGCTATGGGCTTTACTTGTTCCAGAGCAGATTCAAAAGTTTTTTGAGCTTTTTGAATAATATCGTCTCGCAGACCAATACGATCATCAGTTAGCCCAGGCTCATCTACTTCTACAAGAATTGAGTCTCCGTTTTCGAGAGGAAATTCGACGATACGCTTCACAAGTTAATTTTCTACCTCATTTTTCAGAGAATAAAGTTATTTTACCTGTTAGCCACGAATAAACTTTATATGGGAGCAACGCGATTTTGTGAGAGTGGACAAAAAACGAGTGATTGCGCTCTCGCGCACTGCCCTTTGGGCAATCCTTAAAAACTAACTTCAGTACATTAGTAAAAGATATACATTGAAAAGAGTCTTACTACTTGCTGTTTACCAGTGCAGTATTAGTTTAGTTGGCGTAGAGCTGGCGAAGCTGTCAACAAGTGCAAACTAAACAGTTTAGTTTAGAAACAGAGTATGACTATAGACATTTCTCTTTGAGTCAGGCGATCGCTAATAGCTTGAGTTGATTACACCTATGGCGTTAATATATCTTAATGTATTCAGTATTGCTTTTTTAGCGCCCCAATGGAGTTAACCTCAAAAGAATTTAAGTCAGAACTGATATTAGAAGTTCAAGCCTGCCTGCAATTAGCAGTTCCTTTGGTAATTACTCAAATATTAGAAGCGGGCATTCCTCTATTGGATGGGGTGATGATGGGCTTACTTAACAGCCAAGCTTTAGCTGCGGGTGCTTTAGGTGCTGTTACCTTTTCTACCTTAGCTTCCGTTTGTCGTTCTGTTCTTTCAGCCGCGGGTGTAAGTGTCGCCAATGCTTTTGGTGCAGGAAAGATAGACCAAGTGAGCCGTGCTACCGGTCAAGGAATTTGGTTAGCCGTGACGATGTGCTTACCTGTAATGTTTATCATTTGGCACTTTGACTATATCCTGCTGCTGACTGGTCAAGAAGAAAGCAATGTATTATTAGCTCAAACATATTTGCGGTCTATTGTTTGGGGTTTTCCGGCCGCACTCGGTTTTTGTATCTTAAAAGAAGTTAGCTCTGCCCTCAATCGACCCAAATTTTTAACAGTAATTACGGTAGCTGGACTATTATTAAATGCGGTTGCTAATTACGTGCTAATGTTCGGTAAATTTGGTTTACCAGCCCTTGGTTTAGCCGGTATCGGTTGGGGAAGCACACTCATTTTTTGGCTAAATTTTATCGCTGTCGCCAGTTGGATTTGCTTTGATAACTACTTTAAAGACTATCAGCTTGATTGTGCTTTGCATCAGTTCGATAAAGATATGTTTATAGATATCTTCCAAACTGGGTGGTTTTTGGGGTTGCAGTATGGAGCAGAAATTGGAGTATTTACTGCCATTGCTTTAATGATGGGATGGTTTGGAACAGAGACGTTAGCAGCACATGAAATTACCGTCGAGACAGAAAGTTTTGTCGAAACAGTGTCTATAGGTATTTCCTATGCCGTCACGATGAGAGTAGGACAGTTGAGGGGACAAAACGATCTCAAGGGTGCAAGCACAGCCGGATTAGTCTGCATTGCGCTTGTTACTCCTTTTGTAAGTATTGTGGCACTGATTTTTTGGCTATTTCCCAACTATATTGTGGCAATGTATTTGGACACCAGTAATTTAGATAATATCGAGATAGTTAAAACGTCAACTTCTTTCCTCGCTGCCGGGGCAATAGTCCAAATATTTTATTCTATTCAGACTATTGCTGCTGGTGCTTTAATCGGCTTGAAAGATACCAAAGTGCCAGTGTTAATTACTATGTTCGCTTACTGGATAGTAGGTCTAGGCGGGGGCTATCTGATGGCATTCACTTTCGGCTGGGGTGCTATAGGTTTATGGTTGGGTTTAATACTAGGGCTACTTATGGGTGCAGTGCTTTTAACTGGGCGTTTTTATCTTTTGACTTCTGAGATTGAGTCTGGTTGACTAAAAGTGCATAGTATTAACAATGCCCACTTGCGATTACTGTTGAGAAGGTCTAAGTCTATCCCGCCAAGATGGTTGTGACGATGAAGAACCAGAAGAACCAGAACTATTTTCGGGAGACGACTCTCGCCGACTTCTTCGACGCGGGGGTGAATCAGATTCTACTCTTCTAGAGCGTCGCCGTGGAGTAAATGATTCTGAAGAGGAGTTACTAGAACTTGATTCGCTGCGATCGCGCCTTCTCCGTCTTGGGGTATAATCGCTTGCTTGCTGTGTTTCTTGAGAATAGCTTCTTCTTCTTCTACGTCTCCTAGATGAACCACTCTCCTCAGAATTAGAATTTCTCGCACTTTCCCCTTCTGAGTCATCATCATCTTTAGAGGCAATAGAACGATTCAGCACTTGTTTAGGCTTGATGGATTGGGCTTTGATAGTGCCTTTGCGACCTTCTAACTTGGGTCGTTTGGGAAACTTTTCAACAGGCATCCCGTCTACCGCTTTTTCCATAAATTCGTGCCAAGTGTAAGCGGCACTACTACTACTACCATAAGTGGGGCGGTTGTCATCGTTACCTAGCCATACCCCTGTTACCATCTGAGGAATGTAGCCAATAAACCATAAATCGCGGGCTTCGTCGGAGGTGCCGGTTTTGCCGGCAACTGGTCTATTATCTAATTGAGCAGCACCACCAGTTCCCGCTTCGACGACGTTGCGTAGCATCCAAGTCATGATGGCGGCACTGTCAGCATCCAGGGCGCGTTTTGACTTGAAATTCGCTGACCAGATGACTTTGCCTTGGCGGTTGAGGATGCGGGTAATACCATGAGATTCTGCGTGCAATCCCTGAGTCGCAAAACTGCCATAAGCGCTGGTCAACTCTAGCAGATTGACTTCATTTGAACCAAGAGCCAAGGAGTAGGTGGGCTTGAGTTCAGATTTTATCCCCATATCATGGGCAAGTTTAATCGTTGGTGTAAATCCCACATCAATCAACACCTTGACCGCAACAATATTAACAGAGCGGGTGAGGGCATCTCGGATGTTCATTGAACCCCGGAAGTTTTCACTATAGTTTTTCGGTTCATAGCCGTCTACGACAAAGGGCGCATCCTCGTAGCTATCGTAGGGGCTTTTACCGGTAGCGATCGCAGTGGCATATACAAACCCTTTAAATGTCGATCCTGGCTGCCGTTGTGCTTGGGTAACTCGATTAAACTGGTTTTTACCAAAGTCTTTTCCCCCCACCATTGCCTTAATTTCACCATTTCGGGGGTCTATAGCCACCATTGCCGCTTGCTTAAAGTTTTCCCAGCGTCCTTGATTTCGCAATGTTTTTGCAACTGCCTCTTCTGCCACCTTCTGCCAACTTGGGTTCAACGTGGTTTCTACTACTAAACCCCCACTTTTTAGCACATCAGGAGAGACGTACTTCGGCAATTCTTTTTGGATGTAGCTGGTAAAGTAGGGTGATTCTATTTCCAGTCGCTTGGGTGAACTGCTTTTGAGGGTTAATGGCTCCTGAACGGCTGCTTGCCTTTGCTCTGGTGTAATTACTTTATCTTCTTGCATCCGTTGCAATACCAAGTTCCGCCGCCGTTTCGCCGCTTCGGGATTTTTGTCTGGGGCGTATAAACTAGGAGCAGGAGCTAATCCCGCAATCGTTGCCATTTCCGCAAGGGAAAGCTGGTCTGGCGTTTTACTAAAATATACCCAGGATGCATCTGCCACACCATAAGCTCCAGATCCCAAATAAACCAGATTTAGGTAACGTTCTAAAATCTGATCTTTGGTTAATTCTTGCTCCATTTTTTGGGCAAGGCGGACTTCCTTAAGTTTGCGCCAGATTGTCTGCTCTTGTTTCAAAAAGAGAATCCGCGTTAGCTGTTGGGTGATGGTGCTACCACCTTCTACCACACCTTGCGATCGCAAATTATTCAAACTCGCTCTGACAATCCCTTGCGGATCGACTCCATTGTGTTGCCTAAATCTTCTATCTTCTGAGGCGATAAAAGCTTTTTTTAAATTATCTGGTATTTGTTCTAGCTGTAGCTGTTCTCTGGCCGTTTCACCTTGTTGTTGTAATATTGTGCCATCAGCAGCTTTAATGGTCAGTGTTTGCTCTCGCAACACAGCATTCAACTCGGACTGATCTGGCAAAGTCCGATCTATTAAACTGATGCCGTAGATCGAGGCAGCTATCCCACCACCAATACCTAAACCTGCCCAAAACCAGAAGCGGCGATAGAGTGGTCTAGCGCCAGTTGACCGATTGACCCTCATCCTAGATGGTAAAATTTTCATTTTGCTCAGTAACTGCCTCGTCTGCGCCAGATGTGCTGGTGGTAAGCTCTCATTCGTTCCTCCTCGTCCAGAGTCACTCAAATTAGTCGGTCTTCGCTTGAACCAGGAGGTAAGCTTCCCCACGTCAGTTCCTCGCTCAAAGTAGTAAGTAATTATAACCACCATCAATCAACTTTGGGGTTATAGCACTACCATTGTGTTAGTATAATATCCTATAAATAATTAACTGAATTCACTAGAAAATAATGTTTTTTAAATTTAGTTAATTTAGTTTTGTAAAAAATGTTGCAGTTTTGATAAATACTGCGAATATAAAAGCTATTGACAACCATCCGCAAAGACAGCCCGAAAACGGCTTATTTCAGGAAAGTATAATGTCCACATCGGGCTACGACGAAGCAGAGCTAAGACGAAGCGCCGTTGCTCTTGGTAGTAATATTGGCGATTCTCAAACAATTTTATCAGCAGCTATAGAGGCTTTAGCCCAAACGCCAGGTATTGTTTTAGAAGCCAGATCCCATTGGTATCAAACCAAAGCTGTCGGGCCACCACAACCAGATTACCTCAACGGCTGCGTCATATTGCAGGTAGAAATACTTCCCCAGCAGTTATTAGAAATTTTGTTAGAAATTGAACAACAATTTGGGCGCGTGCGTCAGGAACATTGGGGGCCACGAACCCTAGATTTGGATTTGTTATTATATGATGACATTATTTTGGACACACCAAATCTCCAGATTCCCCATCCACGAATGCGGGATCGCGCCTTTGTGTTAGTCCCACTGGCAGAAATTGCCCCAGATTGGATAGAACCAGTTTCCGGGTGTGTGATTAAAGAGCTGCTGAAAGAGGTAGACTGTTCTGATGTACATTTATGGATGGACAATTAAAATTACCATCCTTAAAAGCAGAAGAACACTGATTTTGCCTCTGTATTCACAGATAATCAGATTTTACTATGCCATTAGGTAGAGAATTACCACAACTGCTAAGACAACGCCTGTTTCATAAAGGACGCAAGTTTGATTTTGAAGTTAATCGCTTGCGTTTGCCGAATAAATCGGAAGGAGAATGGGAATGTATTCGTCACCCTGGCGGTGCCCTAGCTGTACCAGTGACAGCGGAAGGTAAACTTATACTGGTGCGCCAGTATCGTTTTGCAATTCAGGGACGGATATTAGAATTTCCGGCGGGGACATTGGAAGGAAAAGAAGAGCCTTTAGAAACAATACAACGTGAAATTGCCGAAGAAACTGGCTATAGTGCCCAAAAATGGGACAAATTAGGCGAATTTTTCCTAGCTCCTGGTTATTCTGATGAAATTATCTATGCTTTTCTGGCACGAGATTTAGAAAAGCTGGAGACACCACCACCACAAGATGGAGACGAAGATATCGAAACTGTGTTTATGACTCCTGAAGAATTAGAAAAAGCTATTCTGGAGGGAGAGCCGGTAGATGCTAAATCAGTTTCTAGCTTTTTTCTGGCGCGTCCGTTTTTAATTTAATACTCTTTCCTTATGCTGCTAGAGTTAGCGATCGCAGATGCCTACGGTGCAGGTTTTGAATATGCAGACGAAGCGATCGCTAACAACGATTTGAGTCGATACGTTGAACATCCGCGTTTTCGACTCAATCCTGGCAGCTACACCGACGACACCCAGATGAGTATTGCCATTGCGGAAGTGATTGTCGCTCAAGCACCGTGGACGCCAGAAGTTTTAGCCGATAGTTTTGTTAGAGCTTTTAAACGCGATCGAAGAGAAGGTTATGCTCGAAGATTCTACCATTTTCTATTAGAAATTCAGGATGGGGAAGAGTTTTTAACGAATCCCCAGAGGGTTACTCACCAGGCTTGCAACGGATTAACCAAGCTTTAATCTCCCTGAGTTCATTATTTTGATCGGCGATTTGGTTCTCAATATCTTGGAAGCCGTAAGCGATATTTTTTGAAATCTCTGCTTGGTTCCTGACAAGATGATCGAAATTTCGCTTATCATTAAGGGCTTTTTCAGCAGCAGCTACAGCAATTTGAGTAGCCTGCTGTTTCTCAAACTTTAGTTTATTGTGCCACCAGGCTATCCACCCAGATAAGGCACCAATAAAAGCTAGTAGAAAGCTGGCAGCACTAGCATCAAATTTCATATTGCTAAATCAATTCTCGAACTAAAGCCTTACCACTAGTACCTAAAATCAGTCCAGTATCATCCCAAACGCCGGAAACAATCCCAGTGTATCCAAAGGGAATTTCGTAATATCCACCGGCGCCAATTCTGTAAGCAAAAACAGTCTTGGACGCTGAACTACCAAAATCGATGCATAAAGGAGCATTACTATAATTCCAAATAGTTGCACCTTTGCGATTGGGATTATCCGCAATTACAGTTTGCATCGTAGTGCTAACAGGCACGCTCGTAGGCGTAGCCACACCACTAGTAGCAGAGTTAACAGTAGTAGGATTCCAAAGAGCCATTAATAGCTACACTCCACAAATGAAAGCTTACAATTACTTGCCGCAACAGCAGAAATCTTGCCAGTGTAGAGATTATTTTTATTAATCTCGTAACTTCCACCTCGCGGTTTGATAATGATTCCTTTGTTCTTGACCGCGTTGGACGACTCCCCAAGAACTAAAGTGATATCAATGCTGGAATTATTGACAAAAATCGCATAACTTCTGTTGGCATTAGCATCTAACAAAAGAGTTCCATTGGTATTTAAACTCTTTTCATCATTTGTACATTTATCGAATGGAATAGCAGAGTCATTCGATGAATCAGAGGGATTGTTAAGCATTAAATTAAAGCCTCAATCTTGAAATTCCACTGAGCGAAATTTTGCTCAGGAGTAAAAGGTAAGTATCGCGAAGCTCGGATAACTTGAGGAGTTCTAATTACGTATCCTTGCTCTCGCAAATTATTAGGAACAGGGAGATTGTAAACTGTAGGAATATCAATTACCTTAATGTAACTATTACGTGAAGCACTGCCATCTGGATAATAAAATCTCAAATACGCACTGCTTTTAAACTTCCATTTATTCCAATCATCCAAATTTTGAATCGTCGTAATCACGCGAAACGTATCTGCTACAACTTCACCGGGGAAAGACTGCCATTGATTAGTGACAATCAATTCCCCAACCAACTCCCAATTAGCCACGAGAGACAACACGCAGGCTAAAGCCAACGCTTTGAATTGTGCCAGTACCGCCACCAGTAATGGTGTAGGGATCTCCCTTGAGAGCATCCAGAATGGTAGCTAATTTGGCGCTAGTGCAAAGCAATTTCAATCGGCTGGGTTTACCAGCAGAAGTCTTGGTAATAGCGCTGACTCGGCGCAATATACCTTTTCTTAAAAGTGCCTTGACTGTGTATTCTGGTAAATCCTCATCGGTATCTCCAGCAGCAGCGATACCTGTTTCTGTGGCAATTGCTCCAACGTACAGCCCAGCCGGAGCGCGAAACGCATACTTTACAGTGCCAACAGTTGCAACGAACTTGTCTAACTTTGCCATTTTATCCTCTAGAAATTTGTCTCATACGTTGATTAAGTGATTTGATTTCACCAGAAGCTCCATTAGTAATAGAGAATGATTTTCCCAATGCAGTATCTAAGATATTTGGGAAAACTAACTTATTACAAAGCAAGTTCAATGAACGCCTTTTACCGTTTATCAAAACGGTTGCACTAAGGCGAATTAACACACCTGAGTGTAAAAGGTTTTTGACTGAAACTTCTGGTTTGTCGAATTCGTTATCGGCGGCTGGATAAATACCAGTTATGCCACTACCGATGCTGTAGTAAAGCCCAGATGTTGATTTAAAGTAGAGCTTATCGAATGCCGCATCGGTAATAAAATACTTTTGCAGTTTGGGCATACATTACCCAAGTTGAATTCTTGTCGGGTAGTAAGCGGTTTTAATTTTGAAATTATTGAAAGTAGCGCCAACCAAAGATGCACGAGCTTGCATAGCTTTATCACCAGCAACAATTAATGTTGCGGTTTTACGCTTTGTGTTTGCACCAATATATGAAACTTTGATTTTGCGAATTAATCCATCGGCCACTGCGCGGCCAACCGTTGTAGAGGGAACGCCGGTGGGTGGGTCGCCTACAAGCTTTGTTACTCCTAAAGATGTCCCAAAGGTAGAGTAGACATCTGGCAGAACCAATAAAACCCTATTTTCTCCTGTACCAACAACGTGAGGTACATTTTCAACTCCTGCAACTCTTGTAGCCATAAACTAAGTTCAAAATTTATGTAGCAATTGATTAATCAATACCTAACACGGTCTAAACAGTGTTCCGTGACTTGGAAATGTTATACATTTCCCTATATCCTGGAACATCAAAACATCTCTAAGTAATTTACGTAATTAGTGCTGTATTCCTATAAGTAGTGTCTATCAGAAAAATTGGCGGTACAGAACCTCCAAAAGCAACATAAGCTTTACGGAATCGCAGGTTAGTTATTGGTCTATATACAGGTTCCTTGTACTGCTTACCTAATACAGTGTTAGTTTGGGTTGATGTTTGGGTGGTACTGTCTTTTTCTGGGGTAATGACATTGATTTTATTAATGTCAAACGGTTGGTCAATAACATTGCATAGTTTTTGATAAAGGGTCATTGCTTCAGCCTTGGAATTAACTAGCCAGCGACCACCTCTCGGAAATCCATTTGCCGGATCGGTGTAACTTACCGCTATTTTTCCCGAAGTGTAAACAATTCCTTTTTTGCCTTTTACAAATTGAGTTTTAATTTCTCTAGCAATGTCTAACAAATTAGCTTTTGTAATAGCTGGTAAAGCTTGACCAGATTTACAAGCGTAGCGAGTTAATCTACATGATTTTTCATGGTCTAAGCGCTTGCCGTTTGCTGGAACTGCTTGAGAATCTTGCGAAAAGTATAAAAACAATTGTGGATGCCCTGAAACAGGCAGCGCAGTATCTAAACTACTGCCATAAAATGTAGCTAAGTTTTTTCTTCCATAGCCTAACAAATCAAATAATAAATGATGGCGCAAACTCATTATTAATTGATTGTCGTTGTCCACCATTGTGCAAGCAACCCTTAAAGCACTTCTAGCAGAAGCAATGTTAGGTTTCCAATCATCGCCTAAATCACTAAAGTATTGTTTTACTAATGCATTGTGTTGAGGTATATAAATTTTTTGCAAATGCTCAAAAGGATCGAAGTTATCAGGCAAGGAATTTTCTGGAGGTGGCTTTGGTATTATGTCGGACATTTTTAATCACCCCCATCGAAAATGTCGTCAAGCACTAGCTGTAAGAAATTAGTGGAATCAGCTTTTGCTTGATCGCCCTCAGCTTTGACTACAGCAGGATCGGGAACATCTAGGCCGGGCTTGTAATGAATTACTGTGCCATTGGCGTTGTGAAGTGGATGTCCTTGCGCGTCTGTGGGGTCTATTTGTGATATCTCTCGCTTCAGGTCGGCGACGCTACTATCAACGCCGTCCTTTGCGGCGGCCAAAGCAATAGGAATTGCAGTGACTAGGGCGATTGCTTGCAAATTCTCACCAACGAGATTCATTTGATTAAAGAATTTTCCTTTCAAATTTGGCTGAGGATTCATATAACTGTAGGCATTTTCAAGAAGTACTCCACCCTTGCGAAGTGCGTTACCGATTTTGCCAACATTCCCGCCGATCACCTCTAAACCCGCAGTTAAAATACCTCCAAGTCCTAGCACTTGGTTATGGATGTTTAGTGCAGCCTGGTAAATACGGTTAGCTTGATCCCACTTTTGTTGTATTTGAGCTGCTGTTGCCTCTCCTACGGTGCTGACAATGACTTCGTGTACAGCCTTTCCAAGTACATTACTAATGCTTATTGGCGTTCCATCAAGTCCTTTCGGCAGGATAAATGCTGTTACTTGGTCAATAATCATGAATAACGTTTGACCGAGATTGGAGGACAGCATTAGCGCATTGTGTACCGTTGTTGCAAAAGTTAAAACCGCCAGGGCTTTTTCAATGTATGTATTTTCAGCAACGGCTGTGACTAATCCACTAATTCCACCTGTTACCTGTTGACCTAACTTATTGTTGATGACGTTTAACAGTGCTAAATTTGCGCCATTCACAACAGCACTTGAAGCGCTGACCACAGTAGCAAAACCAGTATTTACTGATGCTTTAATACCCGCTATTGCACTTCCCAATACACCCTGCGTTTGTTGATGTTGTGCGGCGATAAATGCCTTTAATTCAAATACTTCTGCTTGTCCCATATCCTTCCCGTCCTTACCATCTCTGCCAGGGAAACCATTTCTACCGTTAATACCATTTCGCCCATCTCTACCAGGAATGCCGGGTAACTGCACTTGTACAACAGTAGTGATACCGTTCTGTCCGTTCGTGCCGTTCGTGCCATTTCTGCCAGGTAATCCCGGCAGACCCCGATCGCCTTTGTCACCCTTGGGGCCTCTCAGTCCTTGCAGTCCTTTGACTAACTGAACCGTGGCGATTACAGTAGTTGCGAGCGCCAACGCTTCACCTGCCTTTTGCAATGCTTGACCACCGAGTTTTGCAGCCTGCTGCCCAATTCCTTCTGCTTTGATGCCTTGTTTGTAGGCTGTGGTGGCATTTTCATTTGCTGTTGCAGCATTACGAACTGCACCGTCAGCTGTCAGTTGCGCTTGTTTAGCATTGCCTAAAGCACTTTCAGCTATGCCTTGGGCCCTAGCAGATGTCACCTGTGCTGCCCCTGCCTTTAAATTCGCCGCCTCACCAATACCTTTGGCATCAAGGGCGATATTTTTCACTTGTGCGATTGTAGTTTCGTTGTTACCGATCCGGTTTTGAAGTCCCAGGAGTTTGCCAAGAACACGGGATAGGTCATTGCCAAGAGCCACTACACCGTTTTCTACTGCGTCAATGCGATCGCCAAGAATAACTAGTGTTTGTAGTTGCTCAATTATGGTAAATATCGTGCCGATAACCTGGAATAATTCAAGTACTCTACCTGCTAATCTGCCTGTCGCCGCTAACGCTTCTGAGCTTATACCGATTGCTTTTGCAGCATTCGCTACGGCAGTAGCGGTTTTTGATTCTAGTACGCCGATTGCCCTACCTAACCCATCAATTCGAGAACCGACACCATTTACTATCTGCCTTAATCCTGTCGCTTCAGTAGCAGCGTTGATAACAGCATTTGTGGCTTTCGCCGATTCCGAAATTGCCTGCCCCGACTTTGTGACAGCTTGATTAGCTAATCCCTTTGACAAAGATGATTCTCGTGCAGCGCTGGCTGCGATATCTTCTACTTGGTTCAGTCGCCTGAAGGCATCGGCCGATTGCTTTTCCAGCAGCGCAGCTTTCTTTTGTGCATTGCCTGCTGTATCAAATGCATTGTTGGCTATCTTTGTCGAAGTACCAGCGGCATTTGTTGCATTATTTGCTGTTTTTTCAGCCTGATAAGCCTGTTGAGCAATTCTTGCAATTTCCGCTCTATCAGCGCCACGATCTTGTGCAGTCTTCAGTGCTTGAGCTAGACCATTATCAGCAGTTTTTTCTACTTTAAAAAGCCTCTCTAGAGCCTGTTTCGATTGCTCTATAGCACTATTGACTTGCGGTTGTAGCTTATTACTTATAACTACCCCTGCTGCTGCTGCGGCTGTAGCAATATCCGGTTGTAATGAAGCTTTTATAGAATTTTTTAGCGACAACTCATCAACTGTTTTGATATTAGCAATTTGTTGCTTTAGTGCATTAATTTGTGATTGCAAATTCTGGCAGCAGTCGCACTTGCCAGCGCAATCGAGCGCTGATTGCATACTCCCAATTACGCTAGACATACTCATATATTTAGCCGCAATTCCTATTTTTTAATTGATTAGATAAACCTTCAATCTGCGCCCAATCAGAATTGCTGATGCACTGACCACTACAGCCAGTGCCGCAAGCAACTTCACAATCGGATAGTGATTGGTAAATCCCTGGGGTGCTATATACAGATTTTTTTATGCAAGCGCCGTTAACACAGTCATATTTCTCGCTCGGATTGGGAACGAACGATTTGGAGACAATATAACCATTGCCCCAGTTTGCAAGAAAAATTCTTCCATCACACGACGAAATCAAATTCATGGTTGGACTTGCGCTAACCAGAATCGGATTGTCGTCTGCAAAGCCAGGATAAGTTTCTGTATAGTCGCGGTTTCCAGTGTTATACAGTCGAGTTATTAAATTCCAAGTACCCGATACGCCACATCCTGACATTAGTAATTATCCGGGTCAATTGTTGAATTTGTGTCAATTTTTGCAAGGCTCAAAGTTAATTGATCTTGCCTATATGGGGTGTTATTAGTTCCCCTTGTGGTAAAACTTGAAAATCCGTCTGTAACGATTAAAGACTGGTCAATATTTGCATCAAAGTTGGTTTGAGTGAGATAACTTTTGGCGTTAACTACAACTGCGACTAAATGACCTTCTGCTGTCGCGGTCGTTGGAGTTGCTAAACCTGATGCCTGTAATGCTGAATCAGGAATAAACAGCCCTGCGCTTGGTGTTGTTGCTCCACTTGCTAGCCGTGTCGTACCTGTTCCAAAAACTTGGGCTAAAGTTGGTTCCATAAAACAGATTTTTGATGATGTGAATAAATCCGTTGTATGAACTAATCAAAATAATGTAAATGTTCCACTTTTATGTAAAACCGGAAGTTTCACTGACGACGTGCAACTATTGCAGTGATTACGATTGAGGCGTGTTTAGGTAATACCTGAAAAATAAAAACTTCCAGATTAACACCTCACAATGGTTAATCCGGAAGCCATAACATCAAAATAATTTTATGAAAAATAACCGCAATGGACAAGCGGCTGTTTTTACGGCCAAAGAATATTCTCGAATCCGTAATCACATCCAAAGTCAAAAATACAAATTACTTTTAGACTTAGCATGGTTTACTGGCGAACGCTGGGGGGCATTAGTGCAAATGAAAGTTGCGGATCTTTACGATGCTGAGAGCAACCCACTTAAACTGATTACTTTTCGTGCGCGGACTCGTAAGGCTGTAGGTGGTAAAAAGAAAGTTCAGAAAACTCGACAAGTGCCAGTACACCCAACCCTTTATGAAGTTTTGAAAGCATATACTCCAGAAGATCCAGATTCACAATGGCTATTTCCTTCCAAAAGGGATTACACCGAAGGGGAAGTCCCTAAGCACATCACCCTCAGATATGCGGATATGGTGTTTCGGGAAGCTGTACAAAAAGCTGGCTTGGAGAGCCGGGGACTTAGCACTCATTCCAGCCGCCGGAGTTTTGTAACCCATTTGGCTCGTAACGGTGTGTCGTTGCGAATTATTCAAAAGTTGTTGGGATATGCGGATTTGAAGATGTTGGCGGTTTACATCGATGTCAACGACCAAGACCTTGAGGGCGCGATCGCAACTCTATGAACCCCAACCTCCTATTCCTCCAAATCGAAATCTTCTTCGAGCGCTTGCAGCACGGACATTACGATCATCCTGTGTACTTGGCGATGGCATTGGAGAATCTGACCAATCAGGCATGGGATGAAGTGGATCGGGTCTATCCAAATCTGTGACAAATCACAGCCAGGGCGGATAAGCTGGACTGGGTTGATAACACCTATTCCACTGCATTGGATTTACTTGCACGATCGCACTTTATCCTATTTGTGTGATCGCTTTTTATTGAGAATTGAAGGCTTAATGAAATTCACTCCCAATAAAAAATTTGCTTTTAAGCACTTTTTCACGATAAATCAATGCTTTCAGCCCACTCTTGGTGGCCCGCAGCACAGCTTCTCCTTATTGAGAATGCTTGACACTATTCATTATTGGCTGTCTGGGTTGTCTTCTTGCCAGTCAAGTTCTAAATCAGCTCGCATCATTTCAAGTATCGCTTGTTCAAGCTTTTCATATAATTCAATTGCTTTTTCCCGTGACGACGCGCTAACAGTCAACTGTACAACTGTTTTGTCTTCGCTTAGGGAAAGACGGAAGTTATTATTTTTTGGTCTGGACATTGGATATTGGGGAAGAGGGAATGGGGAGCAGGGAGCAGGGTAGTGAAAACTGGCGATCGCCGGTTTTCAAATGATTGCATAAGTTTAAAAAACGCTGTATCCTGCCTTGAAACAGGCCTTTCAAGGTAATGGTAATGCTAAAGCCGGGAAAAAATCGCACCAGCTGGCAACCAGCTTGGAATCACGGTAAAACTCAATCAATCCGCGTACCAGTCGCACTTGCAGAAGAAATTTTAGAATACGCCTATGCAATCGACTCTGGTCTAGTAATGGATCGACAGATGATTTTACGGGCCATCGACTCTTTTGTGGAAAACAGAATCGCAGAATTTCACCCCAATCAACACAGCCGCACTGGCTCGACCAATAGCCGCCGCTGGGATGAACTGCGAAAATTCAGGACTGCGATCGCGCTCTCCCACGCCAGGAGCGAATTAACTCTTCAATCTCCTGGGGTGACTGCCCATCGCTAATCGCAAGCTCTACATCTGCTTTTTTGGATCTTGCGATCGCACTATTAACGCTACCCAAATAAAGCCGATGGATCTTTCGGCCTTGCATCCAGCAGTAACGGTAATACCAGTATTTAATAGAGCATCTCTCGACCCAGTATTCCTCAATCCAGTGGGTATCGTGTTGGGGGGCAGATTTTTGAGTATCAGTTACAACTTGCTCCCCAACACTTTTACACGGAGATTCCGAGTCTGAGATTTGCCCCCCAACACTATGACTATTTTGGGGGGCAAGTTCATCCCAAAACGGATCGTAAGTGTAAACGGGATTATCTTGCTTAGTGAAAGCTTCTAAATCAAAAAGTGTGGGTTGGTTCATAATCAAACTGGTTATTATGTCCGCTGCTTCCAGGAGGAAGCAGTTTTTTTATGCAGTTATCCCCTAGTAATCCCTTGGGAGCTTACTGGGGAACCAAGATTTTAAAGCAAGTAAAAATTCAGATAATTTAAGCGTTTCGTCTTTCCAATAACAGTTATGCAAGCAGTTGATTAACCATCCTTGAGGATTGTTAATTGCTTGATTTCCACCACGACGAGCAAAGTGCTTAAGAGCTAATCGGACATCTTCAATATCAAACTGAAAAAGTTGTCCAGTTGTTCGCTTCTTCGGGTCAAAGTATATTTCGTACTCAGCACAAGCTGTAAGTATGTCATGTCTCCTTTCCATCTCCACAAAATCGATGGTAGTAAGAGTAATACTATTGCTGCTGCTGTTAACCCCCGGTTCGGCATTAGTATCATTTGAGGTAGCAGAATCGTAACTAGAGTTATGGTTATATAACTTTTTTTCTCGCGGCTTCTTGGGTGGATTTAACCATGACAATGGTCTTACAAGTAACTTGGTTATCTTCCAAGAATATTGTTTGATTACTTGTAAAACGCGGCATGATACCAGTATTTCAAATATCTTTTTGAGGTAATTATGAGCGTATGGTTTCCCTCTGCTTTTTGCTACCCAGGCATTAAATTCTGATAAATCTGGTTCTATTTCACTTGCAATTTGTCCTTGCCTGATGAGCCACTGCCAAAGTATTTTTGCGGCGGGTGGAATATGGTGTTGATAGCAGAATGCTTCGTGTGCTTCCGTCCACGGAAGCGAATTTTTAAGTGAATTTTCTGGCATAATACTATTAGTGATTTTTCAAGGAGCCACCACGATCGCGAAATCTTCTGGTGGCTTTTTGGTTTTTTCGCTCAGTTACGAGCTACGAAAAGTCATTGATAAACTTCCGCATTGCTGACTCTGTTTTGAGATGTCCGAGGTTCAGCTTTTGCATTCCAATTGCAAGTCCTGGGTGGTTTATAAGCTCGTTATGTTTCATCAGGTCGGCACACAAAGATTGCCACGCTAAACTTATAAATCCCATGTCGAGGTATTCATTGGCTCGCTGTTTCGCCCAATCAAGATGTTCGGTTCTGTTCATGGTTTTTAAGTTTGAGTTTGGTTGCTGTCTCTTGTATGCGACCGACTAACTCAGGATTTTGTCGAAATAAGTTTGGGAGATCGCTCAAGACGTATGCTGTTAACACGATTGCTTGACTGGGGTCGAGTTCTGGGTCAATAGTGCGGATATAGTCGAAAAATTTCTCTAGCTCATAGACGGCAAGGCTTCTAGCTCTGACTACTTTTGATGTGATTTTTGATTTAGTCATTGGTCATTAGCAAGGAATAACGACGCCACCAGATCCAGCTCAACGGTGGCTTTAATGGTTTTTTTTGAAAAAGTAACCGACGTGTCAAATTTGAAAGTTTCCAGATATTGGTCATTTGTCATAAGTCATTGGTCAACTGCGATCGCACCCCACCCCCCAACCCCGCCGCGATCGCTCAATACTCGAAGAAACCATATTCAACTTCAAGTTGCTCAATATGGGTCAAAAATTTCTTTTCCCATATAGGGCAAGATGTTGGGCGATTGTATTCAGTAGGACAAACTTGGCTTTTTGGCTTAATGTCCGCAATGTGCCAGCTGTAAGGACTATTAAGTAGCGCTTGATTCGAGCTAATCTTGCAGTAGCTTTCTGTGCTGCACTCAGGAAAATGAAAGTCTTGTCCAATTGCTAATTCTGAAAAATTCATACATTGGTTATTAGTCATTGGTCGTTAGTCAACCGCGATCGCACCCCACCCCCCAACCCCGCGATGCCTGCGGCGGCAAGCTACGCAAAACAAAACCGCCCATACCTCAAAGGCAGGACGGTTTTATTCAGGTTCTTCAGGTTTTTCGAGCGACTGAGCAGCTATGTTGTAAAGCTCTGCTTTGATCTGTCTCATTCCTTCGTCAAATGAGTCTACAAATTTTTTGTTTTCATCAAGTCGAGCTTCAAGACGCTGCCGATGAGAACCAACATAGAATTTGAAACCTTGCTCCAATAACTCAAGTCGCTCTAATACTTTTCCAATATCGCCTTCTCCAGTGAGGAAGACGGCTGACCTAGCGGGATGTCCCCCCTCGCTATCTTCGCTACCAAGTCTGCCCTGCTCAATCCCATCGTTTTCGCCCTCGTCTCGAATAGCTCCCAGTCCTTCTGACTCAGGAATAGGGACACATTCTTCGCGTCGTCTGCCAGCTTCTTTGGTCTCGCCATGCTTTTTGTTCATATATGGTAAACCCATTTTACATACAGAAAACTAATTCTCATATAGAAAACTGTTGACAGGAGGTTTTCTGTATGATTAACATAACATTAGTTTCTCACATAGAAAACTATTTTTAGCTCCCTCCCCACATTTGCCACCGTGCCCGTGAGGACTATATGGAGCAAGCACCCGCACCACTGCATAAGCCCCGGCGCGGAAACACCCTAATCACCAGAGAACCGAGCGCAAACACGCGTTGTCTGCGCGGTGATATTTTGATGTCTGCACACCTAACAACCCAGGAAACAAGATGACAACCACAGTCCAAGAATTGATTGATGTCCTGAAAGACTACCCCGGTGCAACGGTGGTAACTATAAAAATTGCTGCCGACGATCAAGAATTTGAGATCGTTGATTTCAAGTCTGAAGCCAAAGGCTTGAATATCCTCGTCGGCAGTAAGGCAGAGGAGGACGAGGAGGAGGAGATGAAATGAAGGTCAAATATCTGATTGAAAAACTGCAAGGCTTCCAGCCAGAGGCAGAGATAGCCATCAAAGATATTGACCGTGAGGAATTTTTCATTAGAGATATCCACCAAGTAACCAAACTAGACAAAGCATTAAACACCACTGGATTCAAGGTGAATATCGTAATTACGACGGATATGGAGGACGAGGAGGAGGAGGAAGACTAATTGAAAAGGCGATCGCCTACCATCCCTGAACTGGAGCGATCGCCAAGTTTACGATATTTATTTGCATTGAGGAGATTTTAGCAATTGTCAAAGCCAATCGGACATTTTACTAGTTACACCTTAAACGACGGTTCCTTGCTGGAATCGCTCCAACAGGAGTACGGGCCTACATTTGAGCAGATGACCAAACGCGAGAAGCTGTTTTTAATTAGTGCGATCGCGATTCAACTTTGCGATCAAGCACCGGGGAGCTGCCGCGAAGAAATCTATGTAGTAGGTCATCAAATCAACAGTTCTTTGCCAATGCACGACAGAGAGGGATTAATCGAAGCGCTGACTAATCAAGTGCGTTGGGGCCGCAGTCTTTTAGACACGGAGACATTGCCTATGGAATAAACACCCTAACTACAACACCCCTGAATATATATGGTTGCGCCAGCGTGACTGGTAACATTTGTGCTGGTCTTTTTTACAAAATTGGATTTTAGATTATGAATTACCCCGATGAATTGAGGCAGTGGGCAATTTTTGAGCGCCTGTCCACTGGTGAAAATGTTTGTAACTGCCGATTTCGCAAACGCTCCGATGCCGATGCTTATGTGAGCCTTCTGCGTCGTGGCAGCGGGAAGTTTGAAGTAGTTTTCGACCCGCAGCCGCAACCCCAGGAAGTTACCCAAGGATAGCTCAAAATTCTTTTGCGATCGCGTTCCTCATGCAGCGCGATCGCAACTGATTAATCGATCCAAACACTTGAAACAGGACTTGTAAAAAATATCACAAAAACATGACCAAAAACATAAAATTCATTACTTATTACGATTTAGATAGAGAAAACAAGCATGGTTTCTCTTCTAAAGCATTTCCGCCTACCGAGCAAACTCTAGCGCTTAAAGAGCAGATTATTCCTGGGGCTTTTGGTTATCCAGATATGTATATCCGGTACATGAAATTAAGATACAGCAATCAGGATTACCCAATAATTTGCATGACCGATTATGAACTTGATGAAACTAAAAGATTAGAAATTTTTGCGGGGGCTGTGAAGTTTCTAGGAGAGCCAGAAGTTTGATGTTTGGCTTTGATGGTGATACTAAAGGGCTAAAAATTATTCTGAATCGAATTGCCAGTAATGATGATTCTGGAAAATTAACCCACAAAGAAGTAAGAGCTTATGCAAGATGTATGCTTGCAATTTTTGAATTTTTGAAAATAGATACAGAGTTAGAAGCAGAAATCAAAATTTTGCTTGCAGCGCTTTCTGGAAGTGGCATTCCTCACTACGATCGTTCTTTTCTGGCTTCGAGCATATTGGAATTACTCGAACGAAATGACTTGTTAAAAATTCAAGAAACGTCAAAGGAATATTTTTAATATGACTAAAACTCCAAACATTCCAGAACCAGATCCAACCTGGGATTACTACATTGAATGGCACAAGTTAATTAGGGCTAAAACTCAGTTAGATAAATTAATTGAGTTTATCTCAAAGGTTGAAAATGCCACAGAAGAAACTCAAGAAATATTGATAAAGGACTTACAGTCACTTACCGACACTCTCGAAAGCATATAACCGCCTGATGATGGCTACCTGACACACTAGCCGAAACGGTGGAAGTTCCCCACCGTCGCGGGTTGTGTCCAAAGCACCCGCCCCACTGTTTCTAGAGAATGGGGCGTTATTAACGAATCGCACACCCATAAAGTGGGGTGTTGTAATTTTCAAGCGCACCTTCCCTAGATATGCCGGGATAAGCCCAGCGTTAAGAGTGAATCGCGCCCCTGAATTGGGATGTTAGGAGGATTCGAGCGTCAAACCTGGGACTTTTAATTCGTGTTTGCACCACGAATATCAAGAAACTCCAATTATCAGCAGAACCATGACAATTAAATCAATTACATCCTTGGGAGTTGATGTTAGCAAGTCGTCGATAACTTGCCATATTTTATCACAATACCCATTAGGAGGATTAAAGACGTATTGGCAAAAAACTAGAATTAAAGCCAATAGTTTATTTCCTAGTTTTTACTCTAGTCCTAAGCCAAACACCAATCAAAAATCAGCTTTCGATTTTGCCAACTATGTTATGGAAAACAAAGTAGATATTGCAATACTCGAACCAACAGGAAATCATTACTCAAGACTTTGGGCCCAAATACTGGAAAGTTTAGGAATTAAAATCCTTTGGGTTGGGCATATTGAGTTGCGGCGCTATCGCGGCGGCAAAAATTTACCCAATAAATCCGATGCTGCTGATGCCTTGGCAATGGCTGCATACGCTCAAGATCAAGAAAATTATTTAGAATCTGGAGAATTGAACGAGCGCCAATTCCTAATGCACCGACCAGTACCAATTGACCAGATCCGGGAACTAGTGCAAAAACTCGAACACCTTAACCGCGTTCAGTCACCAATTATCAATTACACTCGCCAGTCGCTAGCTTGGCAATTTCCGGAAAAAGCACACAGTAAAAGCAAGAGTACCAAGCCCGGAAACGTTCCGCCGCTATGGGGATGGTTAGCACAAAGAGAATCGGAAGTACACCCACAAAGCTACAAATCAATTGCAAGGCTTTACCAAAAATCAATTAGCCGCGAACTTGGACTAGACATAGATCCAATTGTGCGGTTGCATGGTGACTGGCTTTGTGACATTAACATCGAGGAGCAGCGCCTAGAGTTTGAACTTAAGGCGCTGGTCAACGATCCGCTGTTCAAAACCTATAACCAAATTTTTGACCAGTTTAATTTTGGTCTAAGGATTCGCGCCAGGCTGCTCAGTCGCATCTACCCGTTTGAAGCCTTCCTTACTAATGGCAAACAGCTGATCGAGCGAGAAGTCCGAGAAGTAAAGAAAAAGGAGGTCACACGGGAAAAGGGTAAGCGTGTGGTGAAATTTCTTCCCGGTGACGTAAAGAGAGTCAAGCGTAACCGCAGCCGCGACGCTTTCAAGCTCAGGTTAGGTATGGGAACAGTTCTTGAACAGTCTGGAGATAGTCTAGTTGAAGTAGGTAGCGGCTCGGCATTGTGTCGAATGACCTTCTGGCAATACGTAATCACCAAGGTTGAAATTGACGACCGCTTGCCTGACAATCCGATCGCCAATGAAATTGCCGTTTACAAAGAAACTCTCAAAGGTAAGGTTGATGCTTCAGGCAGACAGTTACTCAACGGTAAACACTTGCAAAATAAGCTGATGTCTAAAGTTGCTAACCTTCTGTTTCGGGAGTTATCAAGAGCGATCGCGGTTAACGATCGTGGTTAACGATCGTTGACCGTTGACTAATTAAAATTTCCCCTCAAGAATTTTAAAAGCTTGAGGGGTTGTTAAAATTCGCTGAAGGTTATTAGAGTGAAAATTAACCCTGATAGTGACAAAAGCGGGGGAGCAATGCGTGCAGCACCCATTGGCATTTATCCCACACCAGAAAAAGTCATTGAGGCGGCAACAATTCAAGCGGCAATTACCCACAATACAACCGATGGTATCAATGCTGCCGTTGCGGCTGCCTTAATGTCGCATTATTTTATCTATCGACTGGGAGCAAAACGCAAATTAGGACGGTTTCTGGAAGGTTATGTATCTGGAGAGTGGAATAAACCGTGGGAAGGTAAAGTCAAGTCCAAAGGCTGGATGAGTGTCAGAGCAGCGATTACCGCGGTGATGCGTAATGACAGTATGAGCGAACTTTTACAAGATTGTATCGCTTTTACTGGGGATGTTGATACAGTAGCCGCGATCGCCTTGGCTGCTGGTTCTTGTAGCGAGGAAATTACTCAAGACATTCCCAATCATCTTGTCGCAGGGTTAGAGAATGGAGCTTACGGTAGAGATTACCTGATAGAACTGGATAAGCAGTTAATGAGTTTGGTGGGTAAAAAGATCGGCTAAATCTAATACATCAAAGTAGTTAAGTTCAGATGCTCAAAAGGCTATATTTTAGTGTTTAATTTTAAGTTAGATAATCGAAAGCATATTTCAAGCCAACCAAGCCAAATTGATGAATCATACTCTAGCTTCTACTTTAGGAGAAGTACAAACAAAAATATATTGGCTCCATGATGCTGAAAAATTTGCTGAATTGGCAGAAGCAGCAACTAAAATATATATTAAACTTGGATATGACCAACAAAAAGCAGAAAATGTTGGTCGTTTAATTAGTGAAGCCTATCAGTTATCTGATGATGCTGATTTAGCATACAAGGCTGGAGAAATTGAAAAAGAAATAAAATTTTATAATCAAGTAAAAGATAAATTTATAGAGATTGAGGCTATATTAGGTCTACAAAAAAATATAGCTGAACATCAAACCAAATGGTGGATACATTTTCGCCATAGACAGAAACTTCAAGTTATATATCACCTATTTTGGCAACATTTAAAACCTTTGGGCTTAACTTATTTATTTGTAGCTCTACAACTAACATATTATATGTTAAAGATATGCAAAGGTCATAATTTGCGCGATATAGAAATAACTCAAAAAAATGCTACAAAATATTGGATGCAATTATTAAAATGTAATATTACCAAATATCCATATTTAGGATAATTTGGTGTTTTGTAAAATATTTAAAGAAGTAAAGCGTAGCATCTCGTAGAGAAAGTGGTTTGATAAATTAAGCTTCTTGACGAATTGCGCGTAAATCATGGTTTTGTTTGTATTGTTGCAGTTGATAACCACTTTTTTAAGATTCTTACTCATTCCCTACGTAGTCAGTCAAGAAAGCTGAAAATTACTGTAATCCTCAAAGACTCAGCTAGTTTTAGTGTCAAATAGCTATTTGTTTAGTATTTAGCCATCCTTCTATATTTGCAGATATATATCGAGATAAACACTCTTATACATAGAAACATATATTTCTTATATAACCTAGTTTAAATATCAATTTATACCTTGTCTTCTTCAACAAAAAGCTCCATGATTGATTGAGAAAGCCCAGAACTATAGGTTGGTTAAGTTAATAAGTATGCCAATATACTTCATAAATATTTCCGATGCATAACAAGAAAATATCTGATATTTATCTCAAATTTACTTAGGTTGGAGTTTGATTAACTCATGCTAGAAGGATGGATTCAAATTGTATTAACGCTACTAATTGTAGTAGCAATTACTCCTGTTTTTGGGCGCTATATGGCGCGGGTCTACCTAGAGCAAAGTACTTTTCTCGATCCGATTTTGAATCCGGTTGAGCGAGTACTTTATGCTTTGGTTGGCGTTAAAACCAAAGAAAATATGACTGGCTGGCAGTATGGACGGGCAATCCTATACAGTAACGTCGCAATGGGGTTGCTGATTTTCTTGATTATTATGAATCAAGGATGGCTGCCATTAAATCCAACCAAGATAAATGCCCCAACTTGGGATACAGTACTGCATACAACTATTTCTTTTATTACTAACACTAACCAGCAGCACTATTCTGGTGAAACCTACATGAGCTATGGCAGCCAAATGTGGGGACTTGGTTATCACATGTTTACTTCTGCTGCTACTGGTTTGTCGGTAGGGATTGCCTTTATTCGGGGATTGACTGGTAGATCGTTAGGCAATTTTTATGTAGATTTAATTCGCTCGATTACCCGAATTTTATTGCCTATTTGTATTGTGGGCGCGATCGCTCTTATGGCAGCTGGTGTTCCTGAAACACTGGGGGGTGCGGTTGTATTCCCCACCTTGGAAGATGCGAATATTAGTCAAGCGATCGCTCGTGGCCCTGTTGCTCATTTTGAAATTATCAAGCAATTAGGGGAAAACGGCGGCGGCTTTTTCGCCATCAACTCCGCACACCCCTTTGAAAATCCCAACGGATTTTCAAACTTGATTCAAATTGTGGCGATGATTTCAATTCCCACGTCCCTGATTTATACCTACGGTTTATTTGCTAATAACACCAAGCAAGCCTGGTTAGTATATGGCATGGTTAGTGTGCTTTTCATCGTATTTGTCGTTATCAATGCCATTGGGGAATATAACGGCAATCCGGCTGTGAATGCACTGCTGGGTAGTCAGCAACCGAATCTAGAGGGTAAAGAAGTGCGGTTTGGTTGGGCACAATCTGCCTTGTTCGCAACAGTTACAACAGGCACGATGACCGGCGCTGTTAATAGTTTACATGACTCCTTCATGCCCAACGGTGGTTTTATTACCCTTTCCAATATGTTCCTGCAAATTATTTGGGGTGGACAGGGTACGGGAACCGCTTATCTATTCGCTTACCTAATTCTCGCTGTGTTCGCTACAGGGTTGATGGTGGGACGCACACCAGAATTTTTGGGACGCAAGATTGAGAAGCGCGAGGTTGTACTTGCTAGTTTTTTAATTCTCCTAGTTCACCCGATCGCAATTATGATTCCCGCAGGTATCGCCTTGGCGTTTCCCGATCAATTATCAGGAATTAGCAATCCCGGATTCCACGGTTTTGCTCAAGTTATCTATGAATACGCTTCCGCTGCTGCTAACAACGGTTCTGGCTTTGAAGGTTTGGGAGATTCACAACCTTCTCCTTTGGCGATCGCTACAGGTACAGCACCAACTTTAACCGCTTTGTGGTGGAACTTGAGTACCTGCTTCAGTTTAATTGCAGGACGCTATATTCCCATCATCGGTTTGCTGTTTTTAGCAGATAGTATGTCTCGTAAACAAGCTGTTCCTTATACCACTGGTACATTGCGAACGGATACTGGACTATTTACAGGCGTTACCGCAGGCGTGATTTTAATCCTGGGCGCACTTACATTCTTCCCAGTACTTGCATTAGGCCCCATTGGTGAAGCCTTTTTCATCGCTAAAGGCATTGGCTAAGAAGTGTAGAGGGGTAGAGGGGCAAAGGAGAGTTAGAACTTGAAGCATCTCTCTCAAAGACTCGTCCACGAGTATCAAAGACTCGTCCACGAGTATTAAAGACTCGTCCACGAGTATTAAAGACTCATTCACGAGTATCAAAGACTCGTCCACGAGTATCAAAGACTCGTCCACAAGTATTAAAGACTCGTCCACGAGTATCAAAGACTCGTCGGCGAGTATCAAAGACTCGTCCACGAGTATCAAAGACTCATCGCAAATGCCCCATGCCCCAATCCCCAATTCCCAATCCCCAATTCCCAATCCCCAATTCCCAATCCCCAATGCCCCATTCCCAAAATTTAATGTATGCCAATTACTACTGATTCTCCCTCGCCCCGTATTCCATCTGGAACTCGTGACTCGCGCAAACATACCCCCAAAACAGATATGCGGGGACTTTATCAAAGAGCAATTAGTGAGTCATTTGTCAAGCTCGATCCGCGAATTACTGTCAGAAATCCAGTGATGTTTGTTGTTTGGGTAGGGACAATTATCACCTTGCTTGTTACCCTAAACCCAAATTTGTTTGGCACAATCCAGGCAGATGTTAACCAACAACGCGTTTTAAACGGGTTGATTACCTTTATTCTCTTTTTTACCCTCGTTTTTGCCAACTTTGCCGAAGCTGTAGCTGAAGGACGCGGTAAAGCACAAGCTGATTCATTAAGATCGACGCGATCGGATACGATCGCTAATAAAATCCTCCCCGATGGTTCGATAGAAAAAGTCAATTCTACGGAACTGCGACGGGGCGATTTGGTAAAAGTGGTTGCAAATAATATGATTCCCGCCGATGGGGATGTAATTAAAGGCATCGGTTCGGTAGATGAGTCGGCAATTACTGGGGAATCTGCCCCGGTGCTGAAGCAACCAGGTACAGATATTGCCAGTTCGGTGACAGGCGGTACACGCCTACTCTCCGATGAGTTGACAATTCGCATTAGTGCCGATCCCGGACAAGGCTTTATCGATCGCATGATTGCCTTGGTAGAAGGAGCAGAACGCAGCAAAACTCCGAACGAGATTGCTTTGACGGTATTGTTGGCTGTGTTAACGCAGGTGTTCTTAATTGTGGTGGCAACTATGCCCCCATTTGTCGCCTACATCGCCAGCTTTATCAGCACAGCCTTTGGAGTTGAGGCGGGAAACAGTTTGCGGGCAGGTGCTAGCGTTGCTATTCTCATCTCGCTCTTAGTAGCATTAATTCCCACAACTATCGGTGGTTTACTCAGTGCGATTGGTATCGCCGGGATGGATAGAGTTGCTCAATTTAATGTCATTGCGACCTCTGGTCGAGCGGTAGAAGCTTGCGGTGACATCAACACCTTGGTGCTGGATAAGACAGGCACGATCACCTTGGGGAATCGGATGGCTGACGAATTTATTCCTCTGGATAATCACTCATTAATAGATGTGGCGCGAGTCTCCTTAGCTGCTAGCTTGTTTGACGAAACGCCAGAGGGCAAATCGATTGTAGTTTTAGCAGAAAAGTCCCAGGCTGGGGTAGACTTTAATATTGATAAAGCCGAAGGTGTAGAATTTTCCGCCAAAACCCGGATGAGTGGCACGAATCTACCCGATGGCAAACAAATTCGCAAAGGTGCAGTGGATGCCATTAAAGGATTTGTCCGTTCCCGTGGCGGCAATGTTCCTGATGATATAGATGCAGCTTATGAGCGAGTTTCCCGGTTGGGCGGTACACCCTTGGCTGTCTGCCAAGATGACAAAATTTATGGTGTTATCTACCTGAAAGATATTGTCAAACCTGGGTTGCGGGAGCGATTTGACCAACTCCGCCGCATGGGTGTTCGCACGATCATGCTCACAGGTGACAACCGGATTACCGCTTCGGTAATTGCCGAGGAAGCTGGGGTGGATGATTTCATTGCCGAAGCAACTCCAGAAGACAAAATTGAGGTGATTCGCTCGGAACAATCTGAGGGTAAACTGGTGGCAATGACTGGGGATGGTACGAACGATGCACCTGCTTTGGCTCAAGCAAATGTGGGTGTGGCGATGAATTCGGGGACGCAAGCTGCCAAAGAAGCTGCTAACATGGTGGACTTAGACTCAGACCCCACGAAGTTAATTGACTTAGTAACCATAGGTAAACAGTTACTAATTACTCGTGGGGCGTTGACAACATTCTCCATCGCTAACGATATTGCCAAGTATTTTGCGATCATTCCCACAATCTTTGCGGCGGCTGGAATCGGCGCACTGAATATTATGGGATTAAAGAGTGCCCAATCTGCGATCGTCTCGGCGCTGATTTACAATGCCTTAATTATTCCGGCATTAATTCCGCTAGCACTCAGAGGGGTGAAATTTTTACCTTTAACAGCAGATCAACTGTTACGTCGTAACATCTTGATCTTTGGTCTTGGCGGTATCGTTGCTCCGTTCATTGCCATCAAACTGATAGATATTATCTTACCTTTGTCTTAATTCTATGAAACCCTTTCATATCCGACGCACTATTGCTGCATCCCAAGTATTAGAAGAAATAACTGACATCTGGTGTCAATGGCGTAGACAAAAGCTGCCACTGTATTTATTCTTGGCGATGTGTTTCAACCTAGTGGTTGCACCTCTAGTCTATGCCGCTACTGGCGAACAACTTTCCCGCAGTCAATCTTGGGGATTGGGACTGTTAGGACTGGTGACATTAGGGCTTTCCATCTATTTATTTTTCGTAATGTTTGTACCGGAGAAATTCTAATGAGTTTTGCACGTGAAGCTGGTAGAGCTGTTCGTTCTACCTTAGTACTCTGGGTTATTGGAGCGATTATTTATCCTTTTGCGATGATTGCCATTGGGCAAATTGTGTTTCCCTTTCAAGCAAACGGTAGTCTCTTGAAAAATGCTACAGGTCAAGTTGTCGGTTCTGCTTTGATTGGTCAACCTTTTAGTAGCGATCGCTATTTTAACAGCCGTCCCAGTACCACCAGCTACAGCACAGCCGATCCCAAAAAGGACGATGCGGGAGTTTTGAGAACTGGGGTTTCTGGCGCTAGTAACTTGGCTCCCAGTAATCCCGCATTAATGGAACGCATTAAAGGTAAAGATGACCCAGACCCCAGCAAAAAAGTTGAAGGTGACTTCAATCGTTTGAAAAAAGCAGGTGTGCAGCCGACTGGCGATTTAGTCTACACCTCCGGTTCCAGCCTTGACCCGCATATTACCCCGGAAGCTGCGATCGCACAAGTTGCACGAGTAGCCAAGGCGCGAGGAGTTCAACCGAACCAACTCGAAACTTTAATTTTCCAAAACACCGACGGCCGCTTTCTCGGCATCTTTGGCGAACCTGGAGTTAATGTGTTGAAGCTTAATTTAGCCCTAGATAAGATTAAGGCATAAAGGCTTGAGAGAGTGCTGCTGATTCTTGCTATGCCTTCTATTCAAAATAGTTATCTATAGTAATCCTTAATGATTACTTCAAATCTAAATGTTAGATTCTCGGCTTAATTTAATAAGTCGAGAATCTAATTTTTAGTAGGTATATATAAAACCTATATCTCTAAACATATACCTAATTAACTAATTAATAAACACATACTCTATTTATTTAACACATTTTATATATCTTCAAAATATATCTCTGCAACAGCAGCTTTTACTCGTAAAGTATTGGACAATACTATTAGAGTTAAAAAACATTTTGTGCTGAAAACTAAAAAAACTTTAGAGCCAAGTCTGTTTGGTGTTTTTATCGAAGATAATAGCGTTTACTGTGGCATTCATTTAAGTGATATTAAATTACCGAGTAAATGCATTTTTCTAGGAGTTTTAAGAGAAACTCAAGTTATTTCAGTAACAGATAATCCTAGTATTTTCGCCGGAGATTACATTTTAGCAATAGCAACCGATCCGATGATGGTTCCCGCTCTCAAAGTGACTCTTAAAAAAATTCATTCTGTTTACTATTCCCTCAATAGTTGCTTATTGGAAGCTCGACTAAGAGAAAGTCAATCTGTTAATTCAAATTACCCAGACCTATCAAGTACTTTCAATTCCACATATTATTAGACAGATGAACATTTCTCGAATAAAGGCAGGAGGCAGTTCGAGCTTGCAGCAAGAGTAAGAAGATATATTTTTGCCTCCTGCCTCTTTAACTTTACTGGATCTGAGTTCGACTAACTAAAGGTTATTAATATGCATACTTCGGAGCTTTTCCGACTTTATGTATCCGCCCACAAAAATGTTCATCAGTCCACCCTGATTGAAGCTAACCTGTCTAAGGCAACACATAGTGACACAAAACCACATGACGGAGACATTCCCTTTGTAGCAGTGTTTTTGGCTCACATTTCCTTTATGATTGTTTGGGCAATTGTTGTTTTTCTAGTTTCATCTGTCTGCAAAGCACTAGAAGATCCCCCAGAAAATGCGGCGCCAGATAAAGATGAAATAGTAAGCATTAAAGATTTAGAGCAACATAACTGTAAAAAATGCCAATTTTTTAACAATAACTATTTTCTAAAGTGTGCAGTACATCCTACCACTGCTCTAACGAAACAAGCACTC
Organism: Nostoc sp. DedQUE08; assembly: GCF_034530895.1. Classification (NCBI taxonomy): domain Bacteria; kingdom Bacillati; phylum Cyanobacteriota; class Cyanophyceae; order Nostocales; family Nostocaceae; genus Nostoc; species Nostoc sp. DedQUE08. The sequence continues at coordinate 22,483 of NZ_JAVRCD010000028.1, read as the reverse complement.
AATTGTTCTGACTACAGCCCTAAATAGGTGAATTTATGCCTATGCTGCTAATCTCCAGTATGCAAATTTGCAGTGGCAGATATTCTGGAAGCAGTTAGCCTGAAAACTTTCAAACTTTGTTTAAAGGTTAGAAAGTTCATTTGAAAAACCCAAACAAATTTTATGAAACAAAAAGAAACAGTATTTGTTATTCCGACTCATAGACTGAGAGATGTAGCACAGACCATCGAAAAGTATGATGAGAATTTCTGGGCAAATGGTCATGCTTTAAAAATTATCGTTTTTGACGATTCTAGCATTGCCAATCACGAGAAATATTATCCACTTTTAGAGCAGACTAAGACAGTCAATGATGTGTTTTATGTTGGGCCACAACAGAAAGAACAATTTATTACATTTTTAAACGAAAGACTGCGCGATCGCAAGCTAGAATCACTAGTCAAAAACTTATTCCGACCTAGTTATGGCGGAAATCGCAACTTCACTCTCATGTATACCCTTGGACATTTAATGGTTAGTGCAGATGACGATATGCGTCCAGATGCATTAATTGAAACTAGCCCAGAATCTTTATCTGGTGATGAAATATGCCGAGGAAAATTAATTAAATCTAATCAACAAGGTGGCTTCGTTCATAAATCTTTTGATTTACTCACGGCTTTTGGTGATGTTTTAGGTCAAAAAGCCAGTCATGTACCAGAAAACTTCGAGGCTGGAGAATTGGTACTTGATACAGCAATGGATTTAGAAACCAATACAACTAAAGGTTACTTTCGAGAAAACAGCCTTTTATTACAACAGGGGAGAGTCTTGAATAATGCGATCGTTAAGATTGCCCAAACTTTTCGCACAGGAACTAATGATATTGATACCCTTGATTTTATTCACATGTATCTCAATGATGAAAACCAAATTAGTCCCAATGACCTAAATGATTTTTATATTCTTACCAATTTTCGACCCGTTATTACTAACAAAAACTGGAGAATGGATTGTGGAGTCGCTGGATATGATAATCAGCTAGGTTTACCACCCTTTTTTCCAACTCGGCTCAGATTTGAGGATTATATCTACAGGATTTGGATACAGCAAGAAGGGATTGCAGCTGCACACGTTGATGCTGTTCAAAACCATATTAGAAATAACTATATGCGTAATCCTCTAGCTAGCGAACTATTTAATGAAGAAATATGTAGCTTGCTGAAAAAGAAGATTAAAAACAGTGTTTATCATCTTGACGATTTGGGAATCAAGTTTGATTATTCAGGCGAAGTCACTTTACAAGATTCTGAGGAAATCCTGGAAAAAATCTCTGCTATCCACAAGCAGGTAGTCAAAGCCTCAATATCTACCCAGAATGAAGAACGCAAGCAGTCACTTCAATTATTTGCTGAGAATTTATCGAGAGTCTTCTATGGATTTGAACCAGACTTTTTTCAGCAAAATGTTTCCAGAATTATCGATGATGTTATTAGCCAATTTCACGGCTCTCTAGAAATATGGCCAACTCTAGTAGAAATCTGTTACTTTTACAAAGATAAAAAGGATTTACCACAAATCAGGGTTAAAAACAAGAAGGTAAAGTCTAGAAATGGCACAAAATCGAGCGAAATTCTTGTATAAATGTGACCTTTGGCAAACAAGCCATCATTCATCCAGTAAAGTTTTCTGAAACCCTTTCTTTTTGAAGATGTGCCTATAGAACTTAAGCCAGATCCCCGGCTTCTTGAAGAAGTCGGGGATCTAATTTTTCACGAATGATTTAGGATTGCTATATGTGCTAGTTAAGTAACTATGTATGCAAACGCTAATTATTGATAACTATGACTCTTATACATTTAATCTTTACCAGATGATTGCCGAGGTAAATGGGGAACTACCTTTAGTAATTTATAACGATCGCCTTAACTGGGATGAATTAAAAGAAATTGCATTTGACAACATTGTGATTTCACCTGGCCCCGGTCGTCCAGAAAGGTCAGAAGATTTTGGAGTCTGTCGGCAAATAATTGAGAATGTGGATGTACCCTTGCTGGGAGTTTGTCTGGGACATCAAGGACTTGGCTACCTATATGGTGGAAGAGTAATTCATGCACCGGAAGTTCGACACGGCAGACTCAGTAAAATTTATCATAATAATTCAGAATTATTTCAAGGTATTCCTAATCAGTTTTCTGTGGTGCGTTATCATTCATTATTAGTTGCTGATGAACTACCTGAATGTTTAGAAAAAATTGCTTGGACTGAAGAAGGATTGGTGATGGGATTGCGTCATCGGCATTTACCTTTTTGGGGTGTGCAGTTTCACCCAGAGTCTATCTGTACAGAATATGGGCAAAGATTATTAGAAAACTTTCGAGATATTACGCAGCAATTTACAGAGAAATCGTCAATAAGTCCAGAAAAACAGTATCGGATTCGATATGGATCTGTTACTCCTACTGTAGATAAACCCTGCCTTCGCGCAGCGTCTCGTAGAGAAGAACAGGAAGATAAGTTTGAATTGTATACGCGCAAGTTAGATATCTGCCCAAATACAGAACAAATATTTGTGCAGTTGTTTGAGAATGCCCCCAATGCTTTTTGGTTAGATAGCAGCCGTGTGGAATTTGGTCTATCTCGCTTTTCATTTATGGGTGATGGAAGCGGGGTTAACAGTCTATTGGTACGATATAATACCGAAACGCAAGAAATCATCGTCACCCAGTCAGATACCGTAAGTCGTCACACCGAAAGTATTTTTGAGTATTTGAAGCGAGAAATAAACTGCCGATTTTGTCAATCTGATGAGTTACCTTTTGATTTTAACTGTGGATTTGTTGGCTATTTTGGCTATGAACTTAAGGCGGAGTGTGGATCGTCATTGGTGCATTCTTCACCATTACCTGATGCAATTTTCTTACTTGCCGATCGCATGATTGCGATCGATCATCAAGAACAGTGTATTTATTTGCTGCAATTAATCAAAAAAGGACAAACAGAGCAGGTAGAAACTTGGTTTGATACTATTCAACAACAACTCGAAACTCTAGATCCTCTTTTTTCTCTTGTACCCCAAGAAAATTGTCAGCCTGTTAAGTTCCGTTTGAGTCGCACTTATCAAAATTACATTCAAGATATTCGCCAATGCTTGGACGAAATTCACGAAGGGGAAACTTATCAAGTTTGCCTGACTAATCAGCTGCACACCGATGCAACCCCCGATCCATTGACGTTCTATCGGACATTACGTAAAATCAATCCGGCTCCTTATTCTGCATTTTTACGCTTTGGTGAAATTGCGATCGCCTGCTCATCTCCAGAAAGGTTTTTACGGATCGATCGCCAAGGTTGGGTAGAAACTAAACCCATCAAGGGAACCCTACCACGAGGAGAAACCCCCGAAGCCGATTTCGTCCTCCGTGAGAAGCTACGCAACAGCGAAAAAGACCGAGCTGAAAATCTGATGATTGTCGATCTGTTACGCAATGATTTAGGACGAGTTTGTGAAGTTGGTAGCATCCACGTCCCAAAATTAATGGATGTGGAAACATACTCAACAGTACATCAGTTGGTAACAACGATACGCGGGCGATTACGTTCGGATTTACAAGCGGTGGATTGCGTGCAAGCTGCATTTCCCGGAGGATCGATGACTGGTGCGCCGAAAATCCGCACCATGCAAATTATCGATCGCTTAGAACAAGAGGCGCGGGGAATCTATTCAGGTGCGATCGGCTTTTTGGGGTTGAATGGTTCAGCCGATTTAAATATTGTGATTCGGACTGCTGTTTTGACTCCCAGTCAAACCTCCATTGGTATTGGTGGCGGAATTATAGCCCTTTCTGAGCCAGAGATGGAGTTTCAGGAAACGCTGCTTAAAGCCAAAGCCTTAATCGACGCTCTGCTTCTGACGATGCACGGAACATCTGAACCAGAAATGTATCCCATTTTGGGATTAGAAGCAACAACTGCCGATAGTTATGAAAAATTATCTGCCTAAATTAGGGGCTTAATCAAGCATTGAGATGTCTTTGGGGTCGCTATCCCAACACAAAACTGGCTACTATTAAAGATTATTTGCCGTTGGTAAAGATTTTTGATACTGATTTTCAAACTGTAAAGACGCGTTAGTGCAGCTGTAAGAAGTAAAATTTTGTGTCTTTACTAAAGATTTGAGGCTTAACTGAACAGTATTGATTTATCTGACTTCGGCAGGTTGGAGGTTCAAAATAATTAATAATCAATAATTACTAATTTGTCATCAAAACCTCATATATAAATACACTTTCTTGATTGAGGAATGAATTTAAAGACAAAAAGTAACTACCGCAGATCGGGATTAAAAACAAGAAGCTAAAGCCCATAAATAGCACAAAATCGAGCGAACTTACCCGATCAACTCAACCTTTGGCAAATAAGCCATTTGCAAAACGTGATGATTCCTTATCTGTAAAAAATTTCTTAGATATATAGCTTAATTAACAACAATCTGATAAGATTCCGAACAAGTAGAATAATCACTTATTCTCTTTTTCTTGAACCAACTGATTTTGGCTATTTTTTGGGAAAGGAAAATAAAAATGTCTCATCTATTGTGGAAAACTCTGGTACTAAGTCCAGTAGTTTTGGGAGTGACGGTGTTGGTTTCCGCTAAGGCTATAGCTGCTGCCGAAGTAGCAAGTTCTTCTGAAGATACAAAGCCAATAGCTGCTAGTGCTTCATCAATATTCATTCAAACAGAGCAACCAAAAGTTAATCAGCAATTGCTTGCCCAAAAGGCTGATGAAAATAAGGTTTTAGAAGAGGTTAATCGCTACAACAACGAAGGCAAGAACCAGAATTCATTGTCTCAAGTCACATCAGTTTCTCAATTTTCTGATGTACAGCCGACTGATTGGGCATTCCAAGCTTTGCAATCCTTGGTTGAGCGCTACGGTTGTATTGCTGGATACCCAAATTCTACTTACCGAGGCAATCGGGCACTGACTCGTTATGAGTTTGCCGCAGGTTTGAATGCTTGTTTAGATCGAGTTAATGAACTAATTGCCACAGCAACAGCTGACTTGGTGACAAAACAGGATTTGGCGACTCTCCAGCGTTTGCAGGAGGAATTCTCAGCAGAACTGGCAACTCTACGCGGTCGAGTAGATTCTCTAGAAGCACGGACTGCGGAACTAGAAGCTAATCAGTTTTCTACTACCACAAAATTGGTGGGTGAAGCTATTTTTGCTGTTAGTGATATTTTTGGCAATAACACTGGCGATGCGAATAATACTGTCTTCCAAGATCGGGTACGTTTAGACTTGCAAACCAGCTTCACGGGTAAAGACGTTTTACACACCCGTCTTGCAGCCGGTAATGCACTATCCTTTACACAAGTAGGAAATGATGGTGTTGGAATCAATACTTCTGAAGGTATACAAACTTTTCAAATCGGCGCCACTGGTAACAACAGTGTGATTATCGACTGGCTGGCGTATTACGTACCCATAGGTCCAGCCCAAGTCTACTTTGCGGGCACCGGAGGTATTCATAGCGATTATGTTGCCACTAATAACCCTTACTTTGAAGACTATGATGGCGGTAATGGTGCTTTGTCTACCTTTGCTTCTGAAAGTCCGATTTATCGCATTGGTGGCGGTGCAGGTGCGGCACTGACTTTACCCTTTGGTAAGGGTGGCAGTTTTTTCAAACCAAGTTCGCTGACTATCGGCTACTTGGCATCAAATGCTGCTAATTCCGTGGCAAATCAAGGTTTATTAGAGGGTAACTATGCAGCCTTGGGACAGTTGAACTTTAGTGTTGGCGATCGCTTATCTATAGCTGCTACCTACGTTCACGGTTATCATGGTGCTGGAAGTGGTAATTTATTCGATCTAGGTGGTGGTTTGGGTAGTACTATCCGCGTTGTAGGTACTAATCAAGCTAATACTCTAAGTACCTTAAACGGATCTTCCAGTAACTCTTACGGTATAGAAGCAGCTTTTAGACCTAGCGACAAACTGTCAGTCAGTGGCTTCGTTTCTTACCACGATATCACAGGCTTTGGTGCTGGTGATGATTATGAAGCTTGGAGTTACGGTCTTGGAGTGGCCTTACCTGACCTCGGTAAAAAGGGTAACGTTTTAGGGATTTTTGCTGGTGCAGAACCTTATGCCCGTAACCGAGGCGGAGTTTTTGCTGGTACTGGTAATGATATACCTTATCACTTTGAAGGCTTTTACAAGTATCGCGTGTCAGATAATATCTCAATCACCCCTGGCGTAATCTGGTTGACCTCTCCTGGTCAAAACAGCAATAACGATGATGCAATTATCGGTACGCTGAGAACAACTTTCACCTTCTAAAGGTTTACGCAATTTGCTTTAGGGACGCATAGTTATGCGTCCCTTTGAACTTCCGCCTTACGGTATTAGATTGAGGGCGTTCATAATTCATATCAGGCGTGAATTATAAATTTCAGGATTGACACAATTAGCCAAGCGATCGCCCCTTAATCCTGCGATTAAATTAGCGATCGCCATTGAAGCCATTTTTGAGCGCGTTTGACGGCTGGCGCTGCCAATATGCGGTGCAATAATTAAATTTTCTAAGGTTAACAACAGGCTATCGCTGGGAATCGGTTCGGGTTCAGTGACATCGACAGCCGCCGCCGCAATTTGACCGCTTGCAAGAGCGCGATACAAAGAATCTGGATCTACAATCGTTCCCCGCGCCGTGTTAATCAAAATAGCCGATCGCTTCATCAATTCAAATTGGCGATCGCTAATTAAATGATAAGTATCATCAGCCGATGGTGTATGCAGTGTCACAAAGTCTGATTCTTGCAGTAAGTGTTCTAACGTAGCAAACTCCACACCTAAAGATTGTTCTAACTCTGGGCTGCATCGTTGCCTACTCGTATACAATATCCGCATTTCAAACCCTTTAGCACGACGAGCAACTGCTTGACCAATTCGCCCAAAACCAACAATCCCCAAGGTAGCGCCCGTAACATTTGGTCCCAACAACAAATCTGGTTCCCAAGTCTGCCACAAACCTGCACGAGTAAATCGATCTGCCTCCACTAGTCGCCGTGCAGCTGCCATTAGTAATGCCCAGGCAAAATCTGCGGTAGCATCGGTTAACACCCCAGGAGTATTACCGACGGGAATTTGTCGTGCCGTAGCGGCGGCAATGTCAATGTTATCGTAACCCACCGCCATTTGACTGATAACTTTGAGTTTCCCAGACTCGATGAGTTGGCGATCGATTTGGTCAGTCAGCAGACATAGCAATCCATCTATTTCTTTGACTTTTTCTAGTAAAATTTCGTAGGGAGGGGGTTGACGTTCTGGCCAAACTTCCACCATCGCGAGCGATCGCAGTTGCTCTAATTCGATAGGTAGGCGACGAGTGACAAATACTTTAGCTTGAAGCATAGTTTTAAAAAAATTTTTGGAAAAAGAGACGCTTCTTGCATCGGTTTCTCCTTAAAATATCATGGCGTAAATTCAAAACCTGATAAAGTTGGTTTTTGTTCTGTGAAAATGAGCCGTGATGTTCCAATCAAGCAGTAGAGAGTCTAGAGAAAATTATCACAAGCCGTTGGAATTCAAAAGCTTGTCAAAATGTTCTGCCAGAAACTTACTCGGTGAAGTAGATATTCTGAGGATTGCTGCAAGCTTGAAACAGGATCAAAAGCAAAAAGGAAAACTAGGTCAATTTTTGACACCTGCTCCAGTCGCAGAATTAATGGTTGGGATGTTTGGCAAACTCGATCTTCCTCAAATATCTCTACTTGATGCTGGAGCAGGAGTTGGCTCATTACTTGCAGCCTTTGTGGCTAAACTTTGTCACAGCCAAAAACGCCCAGCCAATTTAGATATTGTTGCCTATGAAATCGATCCTTTTTTGATTGGGTATTTGCATCAGACATTGAAATTATGCGATCGAGAATGTCAACTAGCTGGCATCTCTTTAAACTATGAGATCCGACATACGGATTTTATTGAGGATGCAGTTAAACTTCTTCAGCCTAGTTTGTTCGATAATCCTGATAATTGTAGATTTACCCACGCTATTCTCAATCCCCCATATTTAAAAATTAACACTCATTCCAAAGTTCGTGATTTGTTACGTTCTATAGGATTAGAAACCAGCAATTTATATACAGGTTTTATCGCTGCTACGGTTCAGCTTCTTGAATTGAGAGGAGAGCTTGTAGCTATTTCGCCGCGTAGTTTCTGTAATGGGCCATATTTTAGAAATTTCCGCAAAATATTTTTGGAAATGATGGCTTTAGAGCAGATACATCTTTTTGATTCCAGGCAGGAAACTTTTAGTGATGATGAAGTTTTGCAGGAAACGATTATCATCCATGCTGTCAAACAAAAACCAAAATTTGACAATGTAATCATCAGTACAAGTTCAAATGCTGATGATGATTTTATTCTGTCAAATACCTTACCTTATACAGAGATAGTTCTTCCCAGCGACTCGCAACAATTTATCCACATTATCCCCGATACACTAAGTCAGCAGGTCATTAAAAAAATGGCTAACTTTACCTGCACATTAAAAGACCTAGAATTAACTGTATCAACTGGACGGATTGTAGATTTTCGTGTTAAAGAACATCTGTGTTTAATGCCAAATGAAGACACTGTTCCTTTGATTTATCCATTGAATTTTTCAGAAGGATATGTTGAGTATCCCAAAGTAACTAAAAAACACCAAGCTTTGGTATATGGAGAAGAAACGCTCTCTCTTTTAGTACCAAATGAGCATTATGTTTTGACTAAACGATTATCCTCCAAAGAGGAAAAGAAACGAGTTGTTGCCGTTGTATATGATGCCAACCAAATTAATTGTTCTTGGGTAGGTTTTGAAAACCACCTGAATTATTTTCACAAAGACGGAAGAGGACTTAATCTTACCCTAGCACGTGGTCTTGCTGCTTATCTCAACTCTAGCCTCATTGACGCATTTTTTCGATTATTTAATGGGCATACTCAAGTTAATGCAACCGATTTACGAAATTTAAAATATCCGACAATAGCACAACTAATGACTGTAGGGCTATATATTACTGAGCATTTTCCATCACAGAAAGAAATTGATGAACTTTTGCAAGAAGAGTTACTGAGTATGAGCAATCAGTCTGAAAACAACCCCTTAATAATTAAAACCCGTATTGATGAAGCACTACAAATTTTAATTGAACTTGGACTTCCACGGGCACAACTTAATGAGCGTTCAGCCTTAACCCTTCTGGCTCTACTCAACTTAAAGCCAACAGATACTTGGGAAACTGCTGCATCTCCCCTAATGGGAATTACGCCAATGATGGAATTTATGGCACTGCACTATGGCAAAACATATAAACCTAATACAAGGGAAACTGTTCGCCGCCAAACAGTCCATCAATTCTTAGACGCGGCTTTGATAATTGTAAATCCAGATGCACCTGAACGCCCCGTTAACAGTCCAAAAACAGTATATCAGATTGAAGAAAGTGCGCTTGAACTATTACGTACTTATGGAACTACTGAATGGGAAAAGAGTATTCATACTTACCTTACTTCAGTTGAAACTTTGAAAAGACGATATGCTCAGGAGCGGGAACTATCACGTATTCCGATAGTGATTGAAGGAGAGGTAAAAACTCTATCGCCAGGTGGACAGAATATTCTGCTCGAAAAAATTATTAAAGACTTTGCAGAACGTTTTACACCTGGAGCAAAACTGATTTATGTTGGTGATACAGATGAAAAATTCGCACATTTTAATGAAGTGGCATTGAGAGATTTAAGTGTTAGTATCGATTCTCATGGAAAAATGCCTGATGTGATTATCCATCATCTAAAAAATGATTGGCTAGTTTTAATTGAAGCTGTAACTTCTCATGGGCCAATTAACCCTAAACGAAAAAAAGAACTTGAAGTTATCTTTGCCGATATAAAAATCCCTCTTGTAATGGTAACAAGCTTTTTAAGCCGGAAAGCGATGGTAGAGTATTTGGCTGAAATTGCTTGGGAAACCGATGTTTGGGTGGCGGAAGATTCTACTCATCTCATTCACTTCAATGGAGAATATTTACTACAGACTTACAAAGTAGACAGAGATTCTAAAACTAAATAAACAAACTATTATTAAAAATAAGCGATCGCTAGCTTATAAGTTCTCATAAATGCGATATCAATGTCCACAATATTGTCATATAGATCCAATAGTTCATGCAAAGCGTAGTAGAGTTAAAGTAAGAAATCTGAAGGTACATTGATCGCTCCCAAAGCAAAATTGTCGCCATGACTAACTCAACTCCAATGGATGACGAGAAAAAGCTCCCCAAAAAGAAAAATAAGTCGCTTCCTCCCAAGCTGATTATCTGGCTAGGAAAGTTTGTCTGGACGACTATGTGGCAGATAATGATGTCAAATCTTGCTCCTCGCAATCAGTCGGGAGCATATATTCGTCCTAATAGCCAGTTTCGCAAGTTCATCGGTACAGAATCAGGGAATCCACACCCACCAGCAACGGGGCGCTACAAACTCTATGTTGGGCTGGGCTGTCCTTGGGCGCATCGAACCTTGGTTGTGCGATCGCTCAAAAAACTCGAAGCGGTAATATCAGTATGTATCGTCTCTCCTTCGCCCATTGAAGGCGGTTGGATATTCAACGATGAAGTTGAAGGTTGTCGCACACTGGCTGAATTTTATCAAAAGGCAGAACCGGGCTACAGTGGACGCTCTACAGTACCAGTATTATGGGATAACCAAACAAAAGCGATCGTCAATAATGAGAGTTCAGAGATTATCGTCATGCTGAACTCTGAGTTTAACGAATTTGCCAACAATCCGACGCTAAATCTTTACCCAGAAGAACTTAAAGAGAAAATTGACTGGTGGAATGAAAAGATTTATCACGCGGTAAATAACGGTGTGTATCGCTGTGGCTTTGCTCAAACTCAAGAAGCATACAATCAAGCCTGTAATGAACTGTTCGCAACTCTCGATGAGATTGAACTTGCATTGCAGACTAATCGCTATCTCTGCGGTGAACATCTGACACTTGCAGATGTGCGGTTATTCACGACATTATTTCGGTTTGATAGTGCCTACTATGGGCTGTTTAAATGCAATAAGCAGCGAATTCGAGACTATGAGAATCTCGGAGCTTATCTACGTGATTTGTATCAGCTTCCGGGTGTAGCTGACACTTGCGATGTAGAAAGCGTGAAGCGGGACTACTACGGAAACCTATTCCCACTCAACCCCGGCGGAATTATCCCCAACGGGCCTGATATGTCTTATCTTAATCAACCACACGATCGCGATCGCATTGGCAAGGTAAATGCTTCATGAACCAGATTAATCGAGTTGCAATTGTCGGTGGAACTCATGGCAATGAGTTTACAGGAGCCTACCTAGTCCAGAAATTTGCCCAGTTTCCCGATTTAATTACTAGACCGAGTTTTGAGACAGTCACCCTGTTAGCAAATCCCAATGCTTTTGCCGCCGGGAGACGATATGTTGAGAAAGATTTAAATCGCTGTTTTCTCAAGCAAGATTTACAAGATCCGACTCTGAATAGTTACGAAGAATTGCAAGCTAAATTAATTCAGGATACTCTAGTATCAAATAAGGATAAACAAGCCGATTTCATCTTAGACTTGCACAGCAGTACAGCTAATATGGGTCTGACAATTATTCTTGATAACAGTTATCCTTTAAACTTAAAATTAGCTGCTTATCTGAGCCAGATTAATCCTTTAGTTAGAGTTTATAGCTGCTCTTTTAAATCAATTGCAGAAAACCCATTTGTAAATTCTCTGTGCGAATTAGGCTTTGCATTCGAGGTTGGCCCAATTGCCCAAGGAGTTTTAAAAGCAACACTGTTCAAACAAACAGAGGAACTTGTTCGCGCCCTTCTGGACTACCTAGAACAGTTTAACCAGGGTAAAATTCCATCAAATAATGAAACGTTGATTCTCTATGACCATTTATCAGTTGTAGACTACCCAAAAAAACCGGATGGTACAATCTTTGGAATGATTCATCCAGAGCTTCAAGATAAGGATTATCAAGCCTTGAACCCAGGAGATCCAATTTTTATAACTTTTGACGATAAAACAATTGTTTATGAGGGAGCATCTACTGTTTGGCCAATTTTTATTAATGAGGCAGCTTACTACGAAAAGGGAATTGCCATGTGTTTAACCCAGAGGCAGCAAATCAACATCTAAGATGTGGATAAAGTTTTTAGATAATTGCTTTTGATCGAAGCGATGATAAAAATTGAAGATCAAAATTATTAATAACTTCATATATCTAGCGCAATTACTAAAAATTATTTATGTAAGTATATATATCTTAGTTATAATATATTAACGATCGGTAATTAAGGATCGGGGTAAAAAGTTGTCAAAAGGTTTGATAAAATCGATATCAAAGGAGCGTTGAGAAACTATTATCTAATTCATCGGTAATATTTTTTAGAGAAGCAAATATAAATCTAACCCACTAATCTAGGCAATGTCTATGAAATACTGCTTTGAAAGTAACTCTTTGTTTTAAAAAGGAGAAAATGCAAACATTCAGGCTTGAGGTTTATTCTAAACTCAGCCCTGAGTTGAACTATGGAACTTTACTGAGAAAATTTAAATTTAACAATATAATTTACGCTTTAAAGTCTAAATACTTGAACTCATAATGAAAATTAAGCAAAAAAGAAACAAACCAATAGCCAGTCTTTCTTTAGATTTAGATAATATTTGGTCTTATTTAAAAAATCAGGGCGCTCCGGGTTGGCAGACTTATCCTTCTTACTTGGATATCGCAGTACCTCGTTTTTTAGATATTCTCAAGCAATGGGATTTGACAATCACAGTATTCATTGTCGGTCAGGATGCAGCCCTAGAAAAGAATACTAAAGCAATACAAGCGATCGCTAGCGCCGGTCACGAAATTGGTAATCATTCATTCTATCACGATCCTTGGCTACATCTGTATTCAGAGAATGAGATTGAAGAAGAGGTGGCATTTGCCGAAGAACATATCAAGCGCGTCACTCATCAGCATCCTATTGGCTTCCGGGGGCCAGGATACAGTTTTTCTCCAGCAGTATTGAAAGTTTTAGCACGACGGGGATACGAATATGATGCTTCGACTTTTCCTACATTTTTGGGGCCCATAGCACGAGCATATTATTTAATAACTTGTAAATTGAGCAAGGAAGAACGTAAAAAACGGGAAGCGCTGTTTGGCGGTTTTAAAGAGGGTTTGCAGCCTCTAAAACCTTACCAGTGGAAACTAGATAAGGATAAACTGACTGAGATTCCTGTTACTACCATGCCAATTTTTAAAGTGCCAATTCACTTCAGTTACATAATGTTTCTGAGTACATTTTCTTCGGAAGTGGCGTTACTCTACCTGCGAATTGCTCTGTGGCTGTGTAAAGTTACAAGCGTCCAGCCTTCTTTGCTACTTCATCCTACAGACTTTGTAAGTCAAGAAGATGTACCAGAACTCTCATTCTTTCCTGGTATGAGTGTTCCTACTTACAAAAAGCTGGCAATAGTGAACAAAAGTTTAGAAATGATATCCAGTCAATTTAATGTTTTGACTGTTGGACAACACGCTAAATTTGCAGCCGATGCCCTTAAATTACCTGTATTAGTGCCTCAAAAGAGGTAAAAATATCATCTATGCGATTTACTAACAAGAATTCAGAACTCAGATTTACCTGAAAATAGCATCTATTGCACAACAAAATCTGATGCACTCAGAGTTGGCGCACCAGTAACAGTTGCAAATAGACCGCCACTACCAAAACCAGCCGCACTGCCATTTTGGTTGTAAAATAACTCTCCACGAAAAGCGTCGTAGATAATTTTCGCTGTGCTAGTTTCCCCATTAGAGATGATTTGAAAATCACTCTTGTTACTAAAACCTGTTCCAGCAGTTGAAGTAATAGCACTAAAGGTAATTTTATCTAGGACAATCCGATCGCCTTGGGAACTGTTAAAGTCACTAATGGTATCTACACCAACAGTAGTCGCGCCAAAAACTGCATCAGTGTTGTAAACGAAACAGTCCGCGCCAGCACCGCCGACAAGAGTATCATTACCATCACCGCCGACGAGAGTATCATTACCATCACCGCCTCGCAATAGATCGTTGCCACTCAAGCCATAGATAATGTCATTACCCCCCTGAGCATTAATCACATCGTTGGAGTTTTCAAAACCTGCGATGCTGTTATTTAGGTCATTGAGGAATGTGACTGTGTTTTTGTTAAACAGGCTAGCTTGAGTAGAGTTGGCATTGAAGACATCAAAGCTGTCGGTGATGTTGGTTTGCCCATCAAATAGGATATTGCCAATCGCAGGTGTTGCTCCAGAAGTTGGCAGGTTATCGAGGTTTTCTAATTTGAAGTTTTGCAGAGTGACTTTGGTAGATGCCACATTTTCAAAGGTAACTTCTAAATTGTTAGCATTTTGAGTTAATTGCAGATTTTGGGCAGTTAAATCACTACCTGTAAATTGCAAGGTGTCAACATTGGCGATCGCTGCTACCGACGGCTTTGTGCCTTTACCAATGCCACTAAAATCGGTGATGGTATCATTGCCATCGCCAGGGCGAAACACAAATTTATCTTGGCGGCTGTTGCCCGTCAAGGTATTATCACCAGGAGTTAACGTCTTATTAAGGAAATCATCACTGTTTATATTCGTTCCCCCAAACACCACATAGCTTTGCCCAGCACCAGAGTTGCCGTTGGCGTCGGCACCAGCTGCCCCAATAATTAGGTCATCAATGCCATCGTTGTTGATGTCCCCCGCATTGCTAACTGAGCCGCCTGAAGAGTCATATGCTGCAATGCCGTTAATTAAAAAGCCATTAGTGCCATTCAGGTCAGGGTTAAGGGTGCCGCTACTACCCAGATTCGTCCCCCCAAACACTACATAGCTTTGCCCAGCACCAGAGTTGCCGTTGGCGATGGCATTAGATTCTCCAATAATCAGGTCGTCAACGCCATCGTTGTTGATGTCCCCCGCTTTGCTGAGTGAGTAGTATGGAAACTGAATATTAGCTTGAATTAAAAAGCCATTAGTGCCATCCAAAGAAGAGAGGTTGAGGATGCCGCCTCTACCCAGATTCGTTCCTCCAAACACCACATAACTTTTCGCAGCATCCTCAGCCACACCACCTTCTGCCCCAATAATCAAGTCGTCAATGCCATCATTGTTGATGTCTCCTGCATTGCTGACTGAGTTACCTAATCCGGCAATATCAGAAAAGCCGTTAATTAAAAAGCCATTAGTGCCATCCAAAGAAGAGAGGTTGAAGGTGCCGCCACTGCCCAGATTCGTCCCCCCAAACACTACATAACTTTTCCCAGCACCAGAATTAGCCTCGGAGTAGCCATTTTCTGCTGCCCCAATAATCAGGTCGTCAACGCCATCACCATTGATGTCCCCCGCATTGCTGACTGAGAAACCTAAAGAGTCACCTGCTGCAATGCCGTTAATCAAAAAGCCATTAGTGCCATCCAAAGAAGAGAGGTTGAAGGTACCGCCACTGCCGAGATTCGTTCCCCCAAACACTACATAGCTTTGCCCAACAATATATTCGCCGTTGCGGTTGGCACGACTTGCGCCAATAATCAGATCCTCAACGCCATCGTTGTTGATGTCTCCCGCATTGCTGACTGAGAAACCTAAAGAGTCACCTGCTGCAATGCCGTTAATCAAAAAGCCATTAGTGCCATCCAAAGAAGAGAGGTTGAAGGTGCCGCCACTGCCCAGATTCGTCCCCCCAAAAACTACATAGCTTTGCCCAGCATTATCAATGCTGTTGGGGTCGGCACGATATGCTCCAATAATCAGGTCGTCAATGCCATCGTTGTTGATGTCGCCCGCATTGCTGACTGAGAAACCTGAGAAATCATCTGCTGCAATGCCGTTAATTATAAAGCCATTAGTGCCATCTAAAGAAGAGAGGTTGAGGGTGCCGCCACTACCCAGATTCGTCCCCCCAAAAACTACATAGCTTTGCCCAGCACTTTGTTTGCCGTTGGGGTCGGCACCACCTGCCCCAATAATCAGGTCGTCAATGCCATCATTGTTGATGTCGCCCGCATTGCTGACTGAGAAACCTGAGTAGTCATCTGCTGCAATGCCGTTAATTATAAAGCCATTCGTGCCATTCAAGTCAGAGAGATTGAAGGAAGAGTTGGCACCCGCATTACCGACAAGGGTATCATTGCCTACACCACCGATAAGGGTATCATTGCCTGCACCACCTCTCAAAAGGTCATTGCCACTTTTGCCGTCGATGATGTCGTCACCCCCCTGACCATTAATCACATCAGCAGAGTTGTCAAAACCCGTGATGTTATTGTTGAGGTCATTGAGGAAAGTCACCGTGTTCTTGTTGAGTAGCAAAGTTTGAGTGGAGTTAGCATCGAAGACATCAAAGCTGTCGGCGATGTTGCTTTCTCCATCAAATAGGATATTGCCAGAAGCTTTCAGATTGTCCAAGTTTTCTAACTGAAAGTTTTGCAGAGTGATGGTATTAGGTACATTTTCAAAGGTGACTTTTAAGTTGTTACCATTTTGAATTAATTGCAGATTTTGAGGAGTTAAACCATTACCTGTAAATTGCAAGGTGTCAACATTGGCGATCGCCGCTGACGTTGGGGTTGTGCCTTTACCAATGCCATCAAAATCGGTGATGGTGTCATTGCCATCGCTAAAGCGAATAATAAATTTATCTTGACCGCCGTTGCCTGTTAGGGTGTCGTCACCAGTTAACCCATCAATGATGTTGTTACTAGGTGTGCTAAATAAGGTATCTGCATTGGGAGTTCCAGTCAGGTTAAGAGAGATGTTGCTACTGGCAATATTCGTCCCTCCAAACACCACATAGCTTTGCCCAGCATCAGAGTTGCCATTGGGGCTGGCAGAAGGTGCCCCAATAATTAAGTCGTCAATGCCATCACCATTGATGTCCCCCGCATTGCTGACTGACCTGCCTGAAAAGTCATCTGCTGCAATGCCGTTAATGAAAAAGCCATTAGTGCCATTCAGGTCAGAGAGGTTGAGGGTGCCGCTACTGCCTAGATTCGTCCCTCCAAACACCACATAGCTTTGCCCAGCATCAGAGTTGCCATTGGGGAAAGCATTTTGTGCCCCAATAATCAGGTCGTCAATGCCATCACCGTTGATGTCCCCAGCATTGCTAACCGATCTGCCTGAGTAGCCATCTTTAATAATACCGTTAATGAAAAAGCCATTACTGCCATTCAGGTCAGAGAGGTTGAGGATGCCACCATTGCCCAGATTCGTTCCCCCAAAAACTACATAGCTCTGCCCAGCCTCAAAGTTACCGTTGGGGTCGGCACGATATGCACCAATAATCAGGTCGTCAATGCCATCGTTGTTGATGTCCCCCGCATTGCTGACTGAGAAACCTGATGCGTCTTCTACTGCAATGCCGTTAATCAAAAAGCCATTACTGCCATTCAAATCAGAGAGGTTGAGGCTGCCGCCACTGCCCAGATTCGTCCCCCCAAATACTACATAGCTTTGCCCAGCAGCAACGTTGCCGTTAGGGTCGGCTTCATTTGCCCCAATAATCAGGTCGTCAATACCATCACCGTTAATGTCCCCCGCATTGCTAACTGAGTTACCTGAAAAGTCACCTCCTGCAAAGGCGTTAATTATAAAGCCATTACTGCCATCCAAATCAGAGAGATTGAGGCTGCCGCTACTGCTTAGATTCGTTCCCCCAAACACCACATAGCTTTGCCCAGCCCCAAAGTTGCCATTGGGGCTGGCAAATGGTGCGCCAATAATCAGGTCGTCAATGCCATCACCGTTGATATCCCCCGCATTGCTGACTGAGTTACCTGAAAAGTCCCTTAGTGCAATGCCGTTAATCAAAAAGCCATTACTGCCATTCAAATCAGAGAGGTTGAGGCTGCCGCTACTGCCCGGATTCGTTCCCCCAAACACCACATAGCTTTGCCCAGCATCACCGATGCCGTTAGGGTTGGCATATTTTGCGCCAATAATCAGGTCGTCAATACCATCACCGTTGATGTCCCCCGCATTGCTGACTGAGAAACCTGATGCGTCTTCTCCTGCAATGCCGTTAATCAAAAAGCCATTACTGCCATTCAAATCAGAGAGGTTGAGCCTACCGCCACTTCCCACATTGGTTCGCCCAAACACTACATAGCTTTGCCCAGCAGCAACGATACCGTTGGGGTCGGCAGAAGGTGCCCCAATAATCAGGTCGTCAATACCATCGCCGTTGATGTCCCCCGCATTGCTGACTGAGGAGCCTAGCTGTTCATCTGCTGTAATGCCGTTAATTATAAAGCCATTAGTGCCATTCAGGTCAGAGAGGTTAAGCAGGTTGAATGATGAATTAGCCATGATTTTCTCCTGTGTTTATTTGTTGTTAGTCAAGGAGTGGGCTTTAAAATTCTACGCTTGAAGTTCCATGTTCTAAGTAGAGGGGTATAGATGTATGCCCCGACACTTGCACAACAAAATCTGATGTAGTGAGACTGGGCGCACTATTAAAAACTGCAAATTGACCGCTACTTCCACAACCAGGTAGGCTTTGGGTTTGTAGAATAATCGCTCATTAATTTGTACAGTGCGTCAGTCCTAGTAATATGCAGCAGCTAAAGCACAGTGAGATTCTCAGGAATTTTACTGAACCACTAGAACATTAAATATTACTAATATATACATAAATATTGTCAGGATACTAAATATGTCAGATATGCCGCTTCAGTGCAAAAATTTAAAAGAGCAGGTTGAATCTATATTACAACTATTACAACAAGAACCAACGCTACGTTCCCAAGATATTACATCTGTACGAACTTCTTTAAGTAAAGCGATTTCTCCTAAGTTTGAAATTGTGTTTGCGGGTGCGTTTAGTGCTGGAAAATCAATGCTAATTAATGCACTATTAGAAAGGGAATTACTCTACAGTGCAGAGGGACACGCTACAGGAACAGAATGCAAAATCGAGTATGCAGAAGTAGATAAAGAACGTGTTGTTTTGACATTTTTAAGTGAAGCAGAGATTCGAGAACAAGCAGTTTCTTTGTGTCAGCAACTAGGATTTCAGACAGTACCTAATATTAACCAAGCTGAGGTAATTAACCTGCTACGTCAAGGTTCTGAAGCGATTATTCAGCAGGAGGGTGGTGAGAGTAAATCAGAACGTGCAAAACAGGCGAAGGCGTTAATGTTGTTGCTAGAGGGATATATAGCAAATAGCGATCGCATCAGCACGGTAACTAATGCTACATATTCAATGGAGCAATTTAACTTTTCCAATCTCAAGGAAGCTGCTGGATATGCGCGTCGTGGTAGTAATAGTGCCGTATTGAAGCGGATAGAATATTACTGTAATCATCCTTTACTACAAGATGGCAATGTCATTATTGACACACCTGGCATCGATGCACCAGTAGAGAAAGACGCTCAACTAACTTATGCCAAAATTCAACATCCTGATACTTCGGCGGTGGTGTGTGTGCTAAAACCTGCTTCGGCGGGTGAGATGACAAAAGAAGAAACAGAACTTTTAGAATTAATGCGGGAGAATGGGGGAGTACGCGATCGCGTTTTCTATGTCTTCAACCGGATCGATGAAACTTGGTATAATACTCAGCTACGGCAACGATTAGACGATTTAATTAGTGGGCAATTTGCCAATTTTAGGAAGGTTTATAAAACCAGTGGATTATTAGGATTTTATGGCAGTCAGATTAAACAAGCAAGTCCACAAGATAGATTTGGTTTAGATTCTGTTTTTGCAGAAAGTATTAAAGGTTTAGATGGTAAAGAAGAAACTCCACAATTTGTCTATGCGTTTAACAACTACTGTGTAAATTCAGGAAAGTTATCTTCCAGTAAATTCCGTGTTTCTGTGAACGGCTTTGAAACTCCAAATCAAAATTATGTGCGGATTCTGGGAGATTGGGGAAATGAATTGATTGAAAAGCTAATTCAAGATAGTGGAACTGAAGAATTTCGCACAGCTATTACTCGTTATCTTACCGAAGAAAAGCGTCCCCAATTATTTAAAAATCTTGCTGATGATTTGGAAGATGTTTGTATTAAGCTCAAAAAACATTATCAGAGTGTCCAACGCGATTTAGATAGTCAGCCCCAAGAAATTGAGACGATGAAGGCACAAGAGTTGCAACACCTAAATCAACAACTACAGCAAATTGGGAGAGAATTTAGCGAGCATATCAAAGAAGAAGTTAACCATGTAATTAATAATTCTTGTGATGCTTTTGAAGCAGATTTTAAGCAATTGCAATCACGAATGATTCGCCGCTTAGATGAATTGCTAGATACTTTTTCGGTAGCTTCTGCTTATCAACGTGCAACCATCAGCCATCCTCGCAATGCTACTGCACCTTTAATTGCTATTTTAGTAGAGGCATTTTATTACTTAGCAAATCAACTAGAAGATATTTTGGTTGAATCTTCTCAGCAAATAGTTGCAAATTATTTCCAGCGGTTGATTGAAAAGATTCGCAAGTCAGAATATTATCGCCAACTTTATCGTTTATTAGATAATGATGGTGGTATTGAACAAGAGATCAGAATTTTAGAAAAAGGAGTTGCTCAAGCATTATTTAGTGCAGCTAGTGTAGAGTGCGATCGCTTTGTACGAGAAAGTCCTAGATTTTACGATGAAGGCACTTTTTCTATATATCAATTTCGCCAAACTTTATCACAAACTTCTCAAGGTTATGACGCTGAAAGTATCGTGGAAGCAGAACCAGCCATTAGGCAATTGTTGAAGTTAGATTTTGAACCAAAAGTTTCCCAAACTATTCGCAAATCTTTCCGTCAAACCATTAATCAAACCCTGAAAAGTCAGTTATTGCCAATGGCAGAACAGCAAGCAGATGAAATTTTGCAACAATACCCACAGGCACGTGCTTATTTAGAGAAAATATTAGAACAAGAAGCCGAAGAAAAAATTGCAAATAATCGCCGCTTGTTGAATATTGTTGAAGAAAATATTGCAGGATATAATTCGGCAGTTTCTAATATTAATAGTTGTTTACAGGCGATGCAATTATACGATCGTCTTTTGCCTGTCATTGGTGATTCATTTGCTACTGATGCTAAGTTCGCTAATAATGGATTTGTGATTTCAGATATGGTACAAAAGGTTTAATTTTATAGCAAGGGACTGGGGACTGGGTGAAAAGACCTTTTTGTGTCTAAGTTTTATCGTCTGTTGATGTCCTAACCACCAAGGCTTGTGCTATACATATCGCAATCCTATTTAATTTGTGAAAATTCGCGGTATCCAGATCCCCGGCTTCGTAAAAGTTGTCGGGGATCTAACTTTTTAGAATCCTAATCCCCAACAAAATAGTTATGAATATCAAGCGTCGGGAATTTCTTACAACCTGTGGGCTGGCTACGTTAGCCACTCAAATACCAACACTTACCGCCCAAGGTAAGCCATCTCTAAACACCATCCGCAAGCCGTCCCGCCTACAACCTGGCGATACCGTAGGATTGATTTCGCCTGCGGGTATCGTTGACGCTAAAGACATTGAAGCCGCGCAGAAATCAATTTCACAGTTAGGGTTAAAAGTAAAGCTGGGGAAGCATATTTTAGATCGTTACGGCTATTTAGCGGGTAAAGACGGCGATCGCGCTGATGATGTAAACTTGATGTTTAGCGATCGCACTATAAAAGCAATTATTCCGATGCGTGGTGGTTGGGGCTGCAATCGCATTTTACCTTTACTCAATTACTCGCTAATCCGCTCCCATCCAAAAATTATCATCGGGTATAGCGATATTACAACGTTGTTGTTGGCAATTAATGCCCGTAGTCAAATGGTTACTTTTCATGGGCCAGTTGCTACGTCTACCTGGAATCAATTTACAGTCGATTACTTCAAGCGCATCCTATTTAATGGTGAAGCGGTGACTATGCAAAATCTCAACCCTAGCGAAGTGCGGCTGGAGATAATCGCACCGGGAAAGGCGAGGGGTAAACTGGTGGGTGGAAACTTGTCAGTTCTATCAGCGATGGTAGGTTCACCTTACCTACCTACTTGGAACAAAAGCATTCTCTTTGTCGAAGAAGTTGACGAGGATGTTTATCGTATAGATAGGATGCTGACGCAATTAAAAACTGCTGGGATACTTAATCAAATTGCTGGCTTTATCTTTGGGCAATGTACTAAATGTAGTCTTGGAGATGAACCGTCATTTACATTAATGCAAGTATTGCAACAACACATACTTCCTTTAGGTATTCCTGCTTGGTACGGTTCAATGATTGGTCATATTAAGGATAAATTTACCTTGCCAATCGGTGTGGAAGTAGAAATAAATGCTGAACTTGGGACAATACGAATGTTAGAGGCAGCTGTTAGCCTTGTGTGTAGGACTTACGCATTGACAGAATCATGATTATGTGTATTAAAGTCCAACTTCTGT
>NZ_JAVRCD010000027.1:0-101804 GCF_034530895.1 Nostoc sp. DedQUE08 | reverse complement strand
GATATTGCTGTTTACGCTGCTTGATTGAATTAAAAATGGATAAAGTCGAGCTAAAAGAGGACTAAACAAGAAATTTAGTTTAGTCCTCTTTTAGAGGACTTTCGCTTATCAGCCCGGAACTTTAGTTCAGGGCGGGACATTTGCTCAGTGTGGGACTTTCACTTGAACAGAAATATTGGGTGGGTAGGATTTTTAGAGATGTGTGTACACCGTAGCCGACACGAAGAGGGGAGAAAACCCTAATTTCTCGTTGCTCCTCCCTTTCCCCGTGGGAGAGGAAAGTTGTCCGGGAGAGGTTCATCGAACTCACGTTAAGGCAGGCTATTCTTGAGCAGGAAAGGCAAAGGCGAGGCAAGATAGAAGCGCAATGTGAGATTTCATTTATTAATAAAGATATAGCTACGGCAAAACTTGTGTGTACACCGTAGCTTTGTAGGAGAGAGAAATAGAACAGAGGTTTCAAATATCTTTAACAGGGCATCAAAGCATCAAATCTCCCTATTACTGCCATATCTTCTTCATCTAACTCCGCCGGTATCCCACTGCGAATCAATTCCGAAAAGTCTTCATTGGGAATCATCACAGTCAACGTGTACAAGCGAGTAGAACCAGTATTTTTAATCAAATGAGTACCAGTGGGAGGGACTAATAAACTATCTCCAGCTTTGATTGTGGCACTCTTGCCGTCACATATAGCGATCGCTTCCCCTTTGAGAACAAAAAACATTTCCACCGCCCACTGATGGCGATTTGGGGGCGTTTGTCCACCAACATCAAAAATTTCTATGCAGCAAGTCAAAGAAGTATTAGCATTTGTCGAATCGAAAATAATTGCTAATCGATTAGAGGCGTCGGGACTGATGCGATATACTTGGTAATCTTTGCTAGATTTGATAACCGGAATTACACAACGAGTAGCGTACATTTATTTATCCCCTCTGAAGTTATCGATGGGTATGAAAATTCCTAAAATCTGAGTCTTGAATATTAACTCCTTACTCTTGTACAGACGCGATTAATCGCGTCTTTGATCGCTCCTCACCATTTTGCAGCGCTGTTAAAATTTCTTGCGAGTCAGTAACAAAACCGAAGCATTGTTTGACATTGTACAATGTCGCCAGCCAGCAATATTCAGGAGAAGTGGTAGCGGTGCAATCTTTAACCAATACGCAGTCATATCCTAAGAAGTTGGCATCACATAACGTGGTCAGCACACATTGATCGGCATTAATACCAGCAAAAAATAATGTTGTCCTTCCCAAATTCCGCAAGATACTATCTAAAGGTGTATCCCAAAACCCACTCATGCGGTATTTATCCACACGAATATCTTCGGGTATCTGTTCTAGCTCGTCTACTACTGCCGCAGCCCAACTACCTGCCATAAGTACTCTAGCACCATTGCTTGGTAGTGGATCGCCCAATCCCACACCTTCCCCTGTGGGATTATAGACGTGGCGCGAACTAGCACTAATATTGAGCAAGTCGGGACGATTACCCCAATTTATCCAAATCACTGGAACGCCAACCTCACGCAGTTCTGGAAGTAAGTTATTCAAAGGTTCAATAGGCTGACGCGCTGGAGTTACGTCCACACCGATATGCGCTAACCAGCCATCAGGGTGACAGAAGTCGTTTTGCATATCAATGACGAGGATAGCAGTCTTTGCCAAGTCTAGGCGCAGGGTTTTAGTTTCTGTTGATAAGATAACGGGTTGTG
Organism: Nostoc sp. DedQUE08; assembly: GCF_034530895.1. Taxonomy (NCBI): domain Bacteria; kingdom Bacillati; phylum Cyanobacteriota; class Cyanophyceae; order Nostocales; family Nostocaceae; genus Nostoc; species Nostoc sp. DedQUE08. Next base: position 100,084 of record NZ_JAVRCD010000027.1, on the reverse strand, counting down.
GGGTCTTTTGAGGACGAGTGATATCTGCGATCGCATCATTCACTGTCCACGCATTTGGTGCAACTCCCAATGTCCGTAATGGTAAATTCATAAAATTGCAATACCCAACACCATTTTCTATTTTGTAACTTGAAATTCAGTTGAGAATACAATTACTTAATCAAGGTTAAAATTGATCAATTGCGGCAATAATTATTTAACCGTAGTCAATGGGAGACCAAGCGCAAGTCTGAAACCGTCGCGCAAATTTAAGCACATTATCGCACAGTTATGGGGTTGTAAAATACAAGTAGACACAAGAAACACTATAAAATAATAACAAGTTGTTAAGCTTAAGACATCATGCGGAGTGAGCATTAAATTATCACTTAGTGATTTATGTGCAACATTTCAAGAATGTACACTTTGGACAAACAACATTATTAAAGATAGTCTGTCATCTCGTTTAGGCATCCTTGAAGAAAGTATCACTGATATAAACTTGGTAACAATTGCGCGAAAGCACAGCGATTTTATCCTGACTAAGAAATTCAGTCGTAGAGAAGAAGGATCACAAAGTGGTGCTGACTGGTTATGGTGCATAGGTGAACCTGGTGCTTGGTTATCCTTATTAGTTCAAGCAAAAGTTGTTAATCCAGATACTTCGACTTGTCGTTTTCTTAACTATCGTTCAGGTGAGCAACGTCGCCTGCTGCTAAATTTTGCACGTCATTACCGCTTGTTTCCTCTCTATTGTCTTTATTCCCAAATTACTGATGAACTTTATCCCCCCAGTAAATCATTACCATCTTTGTCGAATGTTGATTCTTTAGAATAGGCTTGTTCTTTAGTCATTCCTAAATTTATAAGAAAACTAGTTGAGCAGAAGCATAATAAGCAGATCGATTTACTAAAATATGGAATTCCTTGGACATATCCCTTTTATATGGCTGCGACAAATAGTGACCAAAAACTAGCTCATAGTTTAGCTGAAGCGATGAAAAAGATACGTACTGAATTTGAATCTGTTGACTCATCGGGGATGTATATTCAGTTGTTGGATAACTCCTCAAGTAAAGCCAAGAAGCAAAGTACTACGCGAATCAGATGGGAAAATCCAGAACCGTTGCTACTTGTTACACCAAATCTGCCTAGTGTTGCATTACGACTTTTAAAAGGAAAGATCAGTGCTGTGAAATCACCTGTTGCTGGGCTAAGTATTATATCCACTGTGCCTATTGATGCAGTGCTACAAACATATAGGTATTAAAGAGATATACAACAAATCAAACTTTGAAACTTCTCGAAAAGCTCTTGAAATATTAGGTATTTTGGACAAGGAACTAATATTTAGTTCTGCTGGAAAAGATTTGGCTATTGAAAAAGACAACAAACGTAGAGAAGAACTTTTTCTTCAATTCTTTCTTGACTATACGCCCTATGGTCACTACCTTGAAAGTATTTCTCACAGTAATAATTTATCTACTACAGAAACACAAACTATAAAAGATTATTGGTGGAAGCATGGATATGGCTCTTCTGCGAGTAACCGTGATGATGGAGTTGTTGTCTTTGGAAAACTCCTCTCGTTGACGGGACTTGGTAAATTTATAAATGGCAGGAGAGGACAGCCATCGCGTATCGAATGGAGTCAAAATGCGAAATCTTTAATTGATGCAGCATGTAATTCTGATAAGTCTGATTCAACGTTAGAAGAAGAGTCTTCAGGTCTTGATTCTGAGCAGATAGATGTGATTGATTCTACGCCAGTTTTCAAGGATCATTCATCGGTCAGCCAGACACCTGCTGCTGAATCTAAATCTCATATCGAGCTACCGTCCTTGCGGGGTACAACACTGAGTGTTATACCGACTACTATTTCAATTAATGTTGACATGAGTGAATGGGATACCAGCAAAATCATTACCTTCTTCAAAGCTACTCACGGAATTTTTGACGATGATCGAGAATCTGACTTATCAACTACCTGCTCACAAAGTATCAGTGAGTCTAGTGATGGATATAGTAATTCGTAGTTCCTATAGTAAAGCCAACCTAGACTCTTTGGAAAAATATACAGGAAAAAGCAAGCCCTATGTCAAAAGTGCAGTTGATGCGGCTTGCTTACTTAGAGGTTGTTTGAAAAGTGGTTGGCTGTGATTTTAGGCACTAACCGATCCCCCCTAGCCCCCCTTAAAAAGGGGGGAACCGGAATCAAAGTCCCCCAATTTATCGGGGGATTTAGGGGAATCTAGAACGTTTTGTTACCGAGAAGAAAACTTTTCAAACATCCTCTTAGAATGATAGACAACCAAGATAATGGTTATTTTGCCACGGTCAAGCAATGCTCTGAGTTGCTTACTGCTAAACCTTCTGAAGAGTTGAAGATTGCTGTATTTAGAAAGTGGCTTCAAGCATGGGAGCCTTTTATTCTTTTTCTTCGTCACTTAGCGATAGGAGATAGCCTCGAAGTATCAGCTAGGAGGCTAAGTTCTTTTTACTCTTTTAATAAGGATATTAAAGCAATTTTCGAGTTGCTAAGTCTGTGGGCTAAGACCTGCAATTTAATTGATGCTAAAGGATCTTTAATCATCAAAGAGTATGAATTAGAGGTAAAAGAGCTAACAGAAGATTTTTCTAGAGATTTGCTAGATGATGTAGGAGTAAGACTTTACTTAAACAGAGTCCTTGGTGATGAGGTCTTCCAATGGCTTACCCACAGTGAACTTGAGGAATTGGTAGCTAGTCTTCTTACTTATCAAGATAACCCAAGAAGTGCTATCGAATGTTCGGGAAGAGCTTACGAGGATATTTTGAGAAGGCTTTCTATTGAAATTGGAACTATTGACGTAAAAAAAATTGGAGCAAAGTCTGGCATTTCAGAATTAGCCAACGGTGTTTTGTATGCTTACAGGGATGATTTGGGAACTGCTTATAGTTTCATTAACACTAAACAACGTGATATCTCACAAGCAATCGGATCTATTCGTAATATGGCAGGCCATAGCATGGAAGCCAAATCTATGGAGCGATGGGAACTAAGTTCAACCGCAGCTATTGGCAAAATACTGACAACTATCTCATCAATAAGAAGTCTTTTCCACTACATTAAGTACAGCAAGTACTTATTCTAGTCAGGTATCGTGACTATTATTAAGTAGTGGCACAAGCTAACATTGCATTTGTTGAACATTTTAAAATAATTGGGTATTTGAGCGATGTCTACGACGGGCTACGGCTACGCACCACACTTGCTCATTGCGTTTGGATTAGAGTCAATGATGTCGTTAGGCATGAGAGCTTGATGAATAGAGAGAGGCGATCGGTGTTAGCTTTAAGAGCAAAGTGTTGTACGAGAGCAATTCACCATGTCGTCAGCAGCAATTACCACCGTAATCAAAATGATGGAATCTTTACCCATTGAGGTGCAAGATCGGATTGCAGAGCATCTGCGAGAGTACATTCATGATCTGCAAGATGAAATCAGATGGAATGAATCGTTTCAGAGAACACAATCAAAACTTATTACTGCTGCTAAACAAGCCAAACAAGAAATTGCAGAGGGACAAGCTACTGCAATGAACTACGACCAGCTATGAAGTCAGCAGTACTTCCTTCCTTTTGGTCTGAGTATCGACAGTTGAGCAGCGAAATTAGGCAAAGTGCCAGGAAAGCATATAAGCTGTGGGCAGAAAATCCATTTCACCCGTCTTTACATTTCAAGTGCATCAACAATCAGGAAGGGATTTGGTCAGTGAGGGTAACGCGAGGCTGTCGAGCACTTGGAGTTTTGGAACAAGACACAGTGACATGGTTTTGGATCGGTAGCCATGACAATTATGAGCGTTTTTTTGGGTGAGTCTGTCAGCAACCCGACACGTCACAGCGATCGCTTAGAGATTATATAGCAGTTCTCAGTTGAGTGCAGTACAGACCTAACCCCCAACCCCTTCCCTACTAGCGTTGGGGAGTAAGATTCAAAGCCTCTCTCCTTTTAGGAGAGAGGAATGGAAGTGAGGTCAAAAATGTACTGCACCTAAGCGAAAACCGCTATATCCTGGGTGTTCGATCTTATCTATCACCAGTTATCTTGGTCGTTATGTCGTTGTATTTATCTTTATATAGTGAGTAAATTTCAGGATTGGTTCTGGGAAATCCAAGAGTGCAGACAAGGCCCTCACTACTACTTCAGTGCCACTTTTGCTTTGTCTGATGCTGAACGCCTTGCGGCTTTGGTGCGCCAGCATCCACTGTCTGGCTTTAAACATTGCCACTTTGTTGGCAAATTAATCAATGCGCCATGTGGAAACTCCAATACTCCAGGTTCTTACGATTTGTATGTTGACCAGAGCAACTATGCTGAAGTAGTATCGGGTATACAAAGAGATGAACCTATAGTTACTGTTGCACACTATGTCTGGCAAATTATTGGTGTTTGCGATCGCAATTTTGGCATCGAGTCTGGTTATGGCGGAATAACTGGCACAAATAACCAAACTGACACTTCATTGATTGTAGCGCTGGCGCAGTCACCAGAACTCACCTTAGTTGATTGGAGAGTCGTTTCTGGGGGAGACGGTTACGCATTGGTGTTTTTTAGAACTGGCACATCAGCCGCAGAATTGCTTGCTTACTTGCAGATGCAGCCGGAAAAGCCTGACTTCACGCAAATAGAAAGAGAGTTACGTTTAGCTTTATCATATCCAGCATTGTCTAAAATTTATCGCTTGGGCGAGTGTAAAATCAATGGTTGGCAGCTGGAAGCGATCGTTTTGCATAATATTGAAAAAACCACAAGCAGCTATGGTGGCGAAGGATGGGACATGACACCACACACCAGTGAGCTTTCTAAAGTCGCCCAAACTGTTAGCGATAAGTGCAAGGTTCCGGGTTGTGCAGGAGGGGCTGCACACGCACAAAATGACTTCTATACACTCATTGGCAGTCATCTTAGCTTTGGCTACCCGCGCCAAGAAGCGTAATTTTAAATCGGAATTTGAATCACAAATTCTGTACCTTCTCCCTGTAGGGAATTAACATCTAGAGTACCGCCATGTTTTTCTACAATAATTTGTCGGGCGATCGCTAATCCTAATCCTGTACCTTTACCAACAGATTTAGTTGTAAATAAATGGTCAAAAATCTTTTGTTTGACTTCCTCAGACATTCCCATCCCATTATCTTGAATGTAAATTAAAACTTGATGCTTATCTTCACTCAAACAAGTTTTAATCTCAATTTTATTATTAATGTCGTGAAAATTATGTCCAATATTGGACTCCTCTAAAGCATCAATGGCATTTGCCAATAAATTCATAAATACTTGATTAAGTTGTCCAGGAAAACATTTTACTAAAGATATATCACCGTATCTTTTTACAATTTTAATATCTGGATGTAATTCTGATGCTTTTAAACGATGCTTCAGAATCAAAATTGCACTGTCGATACCATCGTGAATATTAAAAGCAACTTTATTTTCTGTATCTGCTCTGGAAAAGGTTCGCAAACTATTGCTAATACTCCGAATTCGATCGATACCTACTTTCATCGAAGAAATCATTTTTGGCAAATCTTCTCGGATATATTCTAGGTCAACTTCGGCAATTTTTTCTTCAATTTCTACACCCGGATTTGGAAACTTTTCTTGATAAAGCTCGATGAGGTTAAACAAATCTTCGACTAAATCAACAGCAGGTTGAATATTACCTGCAATAAAGCCTACAGGGTTATTAATTTCGTGGGCTACACCTGCAACTAAATTACCTAATGCTGACATTTTCTCACTTTGCACCAGTTGTAGTTGCATTTGTTTTAAATCTGTAAGTGAGTGTTCTAATTGTTGGGCATTCTCTTGCGATCGCTGATAGAGAGAAGCGTTTTCTAAAGAGATGGCAGCTTGTGAACACAATAGGTTGATTACTTGCAATCTATCATGAGTAAACACTCCAGCAATTAGATTATTTTCTAAGTAAAGGATGCCGATTAACTTCCCTTGATGGAGAATTGGAGTACACAGCAAACTCTTCGGTTGTTGTCTGATAATGTAGGAGTCGGAGGTGAAGGAATTGTTCGCAGTTGCATCATCTATTACCAATGTTTCTAAGGTGCGTTTGACATAGTTAATTGGAGTCAGAGGAATATCTTGGCTGAACTCAATGGGAATAGATTGCAGAATAGTTGGCACTTGCTGAGATGTTGCGATTGCTTCAATCACCCAAATATTATCTTTAAGTAAAATTAAAGCAGATTTTTTCGCTCCAGTATTCTCCATTACCACTTGCATTAATGTAGAGAGCAACTTCTCTAAATGAATTTCGCTAGACAGTGCTTGAGAGGCTTTAAGAACACTTGCTAAATCTAAAGCATCTGAAATACTGGCGCTGCTGGATGAAATTGTCGTATCAGCAGTAAAAGTAGATAGGGACATGTTATGGAGAGTAGATGCTATTTCTGTAGGATTAAGGCGAATTGTTTCCCATTGCAGAATCTGGGCGAGTAATTGAGGATAACGTTTTTCTAAATCATAGACTTTGGCTTTAGCGCCCCAACGAACATAGCAGTAGTAAGCGTTTATCAGATAGGTTTGGGCAATTTGCTCTTTACCCCATCCCAAATAAAATTTGGCAGCGAGTTCGTTAGCCAGAGCTTCTTCTTGAATATATTCATTTTCTTTAGCTCCCTGAATGGCGCGATTATACATTTCCATTGCTTGAATATATTCGCCGAGAATACGATAGCGTTCAGCCTCCACTAAATGAAACTTATGTAAATGATTCATCGGCGCATGATGCGCCCAGTTCTGCATTTTTTCCTGATTTGCTGTAACCTTTTTGAGAATGAATACTTGCTTATCTTCAGAAGCATCATAATATACGGCTAATTGGCTCAGAGAATCATAGAAATGAAATAGAGCAAAAATAATACTTCCAAGAAGACTTTCTAAATAATTCTGTACTAAGTCAGCATTTTCAATAGCATGAGTATACTCAGCAAATAAATAACAGAGAACCAATTTATTAAAATGCAACGAACAAATCATAGTTTGATCGTTGCCTTGGATATGAAGCGGCAACATGATTTCTTCATTGTAAGCATCACCGATTAAGCGGCAAGGGTTTTGATTTTTTGAGAGTAAGTTAAGCACTACTTGCCGATAAAGTTCATTTTTATGTAAGGATGGTTCTTGACGAATTTGTGCCAGTCCTTGACTATAAGTTCCTATTTCCTGTGCTAGAGAAGATAATTCTTTACCAGCAAAATATGAACTCAAAGAATAATTACATGCACAGTAACCTGCAAATTCTAAATCTCCTGTTTCAACCCCGCTATAATAAGCTGATTGTATAGGAAGTAAAAGTTCATTAAGATGCTTCTTCCAATGATTCAAACAGCCATAAACAATCATATATGTTTTAGCAATGAATTCTTTAGCATTTAATTTATCTAATAGTTTTAGACTTAGTTGACCGAATTGATAACCTGAATCAATATCTCCTACAATCCCGCCAAGAATCAGCCCATAAGATGAATATCCATAAAGCGAATTAGCGGTATTTCCATAATTGAGGGATAAATTAACTTGTTTAAATAATATTAAGGGATAGAGTTCTGGGATAACTAGATAAGCGGCAGCAGCAATATTTGTCAAAATATTCATGGCTGCTAACTTATCTGGCTCAGTCATTACTTGTAACTCTAGTAACCCTTCAATAGATTTACCATCTAAAGCTAATTGTGTCTCCTGTAGTCCGCGGTTAATATCTTCTGGTGTTGGCTGTTCGGGCAGTTCTATTCCCAATATTTTGAGAACATGGAGTCCCGTTTTTATAGCTTCCCCCATTCTGTTTTGTGCTACCTGAGATAAAATTCTGACTTCGTAGGCTTTGACTCGATCTATCAGTGTTTTGCCATGTTGTAATATTACTTGTATACATTGTTCCGTCTGTTCAAAATCACCGTTAAGATGGGCGACTTCGGCAGAGATTGAGTACAGTTTTAAAGCCAAGTCATACTGATGTTGCCAACAATCTTCGGTGAGTAACTTAATTCCAAAATTTGTGTATTCTACAGCGGCTTCATAAGCAGTCGAAATTTTGGCTTTATGACTTGCAGTTAGATTTAATTTTGCCAGTTCTTCTCGTTCCTCTGGTTGAGTAATTAATTCAACTCCTAAGTTGAACTGATTGACTAATTTAAACAAATGTTCTTCGCGTTCTTCAAGCGAGATATTCCTCAACATTAATCGCCCAATTTTGAGGTGTACTGTCTGCTTTTGATTTTCAGGAATTAGAGAATAAGCAGCTTGTTGAACGCGATCGTGTAAAAATTTGTAGGAGCAGGAAGTAGAATTGAGCATTGAGGAATCAGAAGTAATTATAGATTCTTCTAATTCCTGTTGATAAAACTTGTAAACTTCAGTGGTGGGTATGATTAAACCTTCTTGCAAAGCTTTCCATAAGTCTATTGCTGTATCTGATAGAGATTTTTCATAGACAATTGCGAGAGTTGCTAGGTCAAACTGATTATCAATAGAAGCTGCAAGCTGCAAAACTTTTTGAGTTGCTTCTGGTAACTTCTGTAACTGAAGCACCATAAACTCTACCACATCCTCAGTAAATGCTAATGCTCTAACCTGAGCAAGATCGCACTGCCAATGACCGATATCAAAGTTATAGTTAATTAACTTCTCTTCGTGCAGAAACTTGAGAAACTGATTAGTAAATAAGGGATTGCCTTGAGTTTTTTGATATACTAAGTCTGTGAGAGGTAGAGCAACCTCTAAGTTAGATTTTAGAGTATCAGTAATTATATGATTTAAATCTGTATGATTGAGAGAAGCTAAAGTAATAGTATTAAAATTTGCCCCATTTTTACGAATTTTTGCTAAGGTTAACATCAAAGGATGTGCTGGATATACTTCATTGTCTCGATAAGCACCAATAACTAACATATAGTGAATTTCGCTTTCACTAATTAGTAATTGCATAAACTTTAGAGATGCTGAATCTGCCCATTGTAAATCATCCAAAAATATTACTAATGGGTGTTCTTTGGTTGTGAAAACCTGAAGAAATTTTTGAAACAGTAAATTGAAGCGATTTTGTCCAGCAATCCCTGAAAGTTCAGGTACTGGTAGTTGTTGTCCAATAATTTTTTCTAGTTCGGGAATAACTTCAATAATTACTTGAGCATTTTCACCCAAAGCTGTCATAATTTTGGCTTTCCATTGTTCGAGTTGGGCATCGGTTTCACTCAGTAATTGCCCCATCAAATCTCGAAATGCTTGGACAAAAGCTTTTAAAGGAATATTGCGTTGAAATTGATCGTATTTTCCTTTGATAAAATAACCCCGTTGTCGCACAATGGGTTTATGAACTTCGTTAACAACGGCAGTTTTTCCAATACCAGAGAAACCTGCTACTAAAATCATTTCTACCCCCCTTAGTCCCCCCTTAGCAAGGAGGGATTCAGGGGGGTTAGCGACTCTATCAAATGCTGCGAGTAAGCTTTCTACTTCTGCTTGCCGACCATAGAGTTTTTCTGGGATGATGAAGCGATCGCAAATATCACGCACTCCTAACTCAAAGACATCAATCCTGCCAGTTTCTCGCCACTGACGCCAACAAATTTCTAAGTCATACTTCAACCCCAATGTACTTTGATACCTATCTTCGGCGTTTTTTGCCATCAGTTTGCCAATGATTTCAGACAGAATTGGCGGAATTTCAGGATTGAGACTATGTACCTGTGGAGGAAGCTTTGCCAAATGACAATACACCAACTCCATCGGTTCATCAGATTTGAAAGGTAACTCTCCGGTGAGGAGTTCAAAAAAGGTGACACCCAAGGAATAAAAGTCGCTGCGATAGTCAATTCCCCGGTTCATTCGTCCAGTTTGTTCGGGAGAAAGGTATGCTAACGTCCCTTCTAAAATATTTGGATTAGTCAGAGTTTGCGTTTCTCTAGAAAGTAAGGAGGCGATACTAAAATCGATCAGTCTTATATCTTTTGTGGCAGGGTTGATCAAAATGTTAGCGGGTTTGATGTCTTTGTGAATCACCCGATTGTGATACAGTCCATCAAGAATGGAGACAATTTGCAAAGCAATGTGAAAAAATGTCTGCAACCCATCAGTAGTTCTCCCCATCCCCCCATCTCCCCACCTCGCCATCTCTTCTTGGAGAGAAATCCCTCCCAAATCTTCCATAACTAAGGCATAGCTGTTTTGATAGTTCTCCAGGCTATAAGTTTTGATAATGCCGTCAATGTCTAGATTTTTGGCAATGGTGTACTGATTGCGGAACCGCACGAGTTCATAAAATGTCGGATACTCACGTCGCAACAATTTAATTACTACTGGTTTTTTATCTGATTCTCTAATGCCGCGATGCACTAGGGTTTTAGATCCCGAATAAATTAGTTCATTTATTTGATAACCGGTCAGTGCTACCATAATTCTCTTTTCCCTCCAAGATTAATTTTTTCTTGTTTACATTGGTTGTTCCTATTAATACAAATGTGCTTAAGGTTTGGGAAGACCGTTTTGTAACAAGATATGAATGTGCGTAGGTGTAGCCCGTCGTAGACATCGCTAAATTCTTATTTACAGCATCAAAACTCTAGTAATTGGCTACAAAACCCCAAAAAACGGCAGATTTTGTGTATGCTCTGTGACTAAGTGCCTTAACAATACCTTCCGGGAGTAAACATGGAACGCGCTATCTCTGCGTTGGGAATTTTAGTTTTTCTCAGTATATCCTATGCCTTCTCTGTTAATCGTCGTGCAGTGCGTTGGCGCATAGTCGTATGGGGTTTGGGATTGGAATTTTTGTTTGCACTTGTGATTCTTAAAACTCCTTGGGGTTTAAATGTGTTTAAATCTCTGGGAGATATTGTCGGTCAATTTTTAGCCTTTTCTGATGTTGGGGCAAAATTTGTCTTTGGAGAAAATTTTAAAGATCATTTTTTTGCTTTCCAAGTGCTACCGACAATTATCTTTTTCTCTGCTTTCATCAGCGTCTTGTATTACTACGGCATTTTACAACGAGTCGTAAATGTGATGGCGTGGGTAATGATGAAAACAATGAAAACATCGGGTTCTGAATCTTTATCCTGTGCAGGTAACATCTTTTTGGGGCCAACAGAGGCGGCGCTGATGGTTAAACCTTATATAGCGAATATGACGCAATCAGAACTCCATGCCGTGATGACGGGTGGTTTTGCCACAATTGCGGCGGGAGTACTAGGAGCGTATCTTTCCTTTGGCATCCCAGCAGAACACCTGATTGCTGCTTTCTTTATGACTGCTCCCACATCGTTGGTGGTATCAAAATTACTTTACCCAGAAACAGAAATATCAGAGACGACTGGCAAAGCAAAAGCGTATATAGAAACCAATTATGTAAATGTAATTGATGCTGCTACCACCGGAGCAATTGAAGGCGTGAAGCTAGCAGTTAACGTTGGGGTGATGATTATCGCCTTTTTGGGATTATTAGCTGCCCTGAATGCACTTTTGGGATGGTTGGGGGCATTTGTGGGCTTACAACAACTCTCATTACAGTGGATTTTGTCTTTTCTCATGGCTCCCGTGGCGTGGCTAATGGGCGTACCTTGGGCCGATTGTCGGCAAGTTGGGGCTTTATTAGGTACAAAAACAATCCTCAATGAGTTTATTGCTTTTTTGGATTTGAAGGCACTAATTGAAAATGGAAAAATCTCTCAACGGGCAGTAATTATTACAACTTACGCATTATGTAACTTTGCAAATATCGGTTCAATTGGCATTACCATTGGCGGCATTGCGGGGATAGCACCCAATCGCCAGCATGACTTAGCTCGTATGGGTGTAAGGTCAATGATTGGCGGATTGTTAGCGGGTTTTATCACCGCTTGTATTGCTGGGGTGTTGATTTGAAAAAGTTAGAGAGACGCGATAAATCGCCGTCTCTACTCTTAATTTATCCATCAATTATTTATCGTAAATTCAAGGGTTCAAGACCCCGACCATTACACGTAGTATCAATTGAGTTGGGGTTTAAATCCCCGACTCCAACTGTCTTTAATTTTGAAGTAATGAGTAATAAGTAATGGGTATTACTCATAACTCATAACTCATAACTCATAACTCATTTATTGACATACTACTCATCTGTAGAGTATAACTGTTGGGCATAAAAACGGGCATACCGTCCTTCCTGAGACAGGAGGGAGGTGTGAGTACCAGCTTCAACTATTTGTCCTTGTTCGATTACGAGAATGCAGTCAGCCCGACGAACGCTGCTCAAGCGATGGGCGATAATAAACACGGTACGATTTTGCATCACTCGCTCTAGTGCTTCTTGAACTAGCGCTTCTGATTCAGAATCTAGGGCAGAGGTAGCTTCATCCAGGATGAGAATTCGAGGATCGTTAGCAACTGCTCTAGCGATCGCTAATCTTTGGCGTTGTCCTCCCGATAGGTTAACTCCACGTTCGCCTAACCAGGTATGATAACCCTGAGAAAACTGGGTGATAAAGGAGTGGGCGTTGGCAATCTCTGCCGCTGACTGAATCGCTGCTAAATCTAATTTTTCCTGACCGTAACCGATATTTTCTGCGATCGTCCCTGAAAAAAGGGTAATATCTTGGGGAACAATGCCAATTTGATGGCGCAAACTGGTGAGTGTGACATCACGGATATCAAGATCGTCAACCAGAATTTGACCCCTTTGAGGGTCATAAAAGCGAAGTAAAAGGTTAATTAATGTCGATTTGCCAGCTCCAGAAGAACCAACTAAGGCAATGACATCACCAGGAGAAGCGCCTAAGCAAAGATCCTTAAGAACTGGCTGGTCGGGATTGTAGGCGAAATCGACATGACGATACTCAACCTTGCCAACAACTCGTGGCATTTCCTGAGCATTCGGTTTTTCGCTGATGCTAGGTTCCTTCGCCATCAGTTCAAAGATCCGTTCCACAGAAGCTTCGGTCTGTTTGTACTCGTTGTAATTGCTAATCAACAAGTCGATTGGCTGAATCAGTAAAGCCACAGCAGCTAAGAAACTGATAAACCCTTGAGCTGTCAGCTGATTCTGAGAAATCTGCCATCCTCCTAATAAAAACAGCAGCATAATACTAACTGCTTCCAAAAAACCGACAACGGGAAACTGAATCGATTTGAGTTGTAGAGCGCGATACTTAGCTTGGCGATTGATTTCTGCTTCTTTATTGAATCGCTTCACTTCATATTCTTGGGCTGCAAAAGCTTGAACAACGCGAATCCCACTAAATACTTCAGTTAGCATTGCCGATAAATTGGAAACTTGATTTTGGCTCTGGCGAGATAGCACAAGCAATCGCTGACCAAATTGCCCGATTAACCAAGCCATTAAAGGAGCCAAAATCAAACCCGCAAGAGTGAGGGGCCAATTCAGGTAGAGCATGTAAATGGGAATTGCAATTAACTGCAACAAATTGGAAAGAAACTGATGAGATAACTTGTCTACAATCTCGCCGACGCGATCGATATCTTCAGTCAAGCGATAAGTTAAGTCTCCCGTCTGTGTGGTTTCAAAGTAATCTAATCCAAGTTTGTGCAGGTGGGCATAAACCCGCTTACGCAAGTTTAAAACCATGTTCAGGGCGGCAGCGATCATAAAGACATTCTGCCCGTATTGACAAAGCCCTCGAATCAAAAATACTAAAGTAGCTAGTCCGAGCCAGTAGGCAATCTGGTTTACATTTCCCTGGCCAAGATAAAAAGCGACCTGACCTGCTAAATAGGGTACTGCTAGGGTAAATAACACAAATCCTAAGATACAAGCCAATCCCCGGATTAACAGCAGCCATTGGGGCCAAAGATAAGGCAACAGTTGCCAGTAACTAGAGCGGACTTTCATAAGTAAGTAAGAATTCAGGAGTTAGGAGTTAGGAGTTAGGAGTTAGGAGTTAGGAGTTAGGAGTTAGGAGTCAGGAGTTAGCAATAAAGGTTACTATGCTGAGGGCAGGAGGCAGAAAGAATACTGCCCTCAACCTTCTACCGCGACCAAAGGGAGTAAGGGTTTAAGCCCCACTCCAAAATCTCTGATTTGGTGTCCTGCAATACAGTGTAGGCTTCTCTTTCAGAGATGCTCCGCGAACAGACCTACACTGTATTGCGACCTTCTGCCTTCTGCCTCCTGCCTCCTGCCTTCTTCACGAGTCAGAATTGAGGTGCATTACGGCGTTAGCCTACCACACCATGTTACCCAACCGTGCTGACTCCTGAATTCTGGCGCAATTTCTACTCAGTTTCTCCTAGAGAGTTTAGTATAAAGCGGGCAATTCTCTCAGATGCGCCGGGTGGGCCAAATCGCTCAGGGCCATTTTCTTTGCACTTAGCGAGGTAGTCTGAATCTTGTAAAGTTTCAACGACTCGTTTCGCTGCTTGCTTGAGAATCTCAGGGGTTGCTGGCTTAGTGCCGATGGTTTGGGCAGAAATACCCAACAGCCGCGTTTGCGCTTCTGCAAATTGATAGGTAAATTGAGGGCCTTCTCCGGGAATCTGGATAATCGGTTTGCCGATCGCTACAGCTAAATCCACTGCCAACCCTGCCATCCCAATAACGAGGTCAGAGTAATATACGATATCACTGAAGGCATCTGAGTAACATCTCACTTCTACAAGCGGTGATTCCTCAGCAGAACTTCCTGGAGGAGAATAGGTGAGGATGCCTTGATTCAGTTGCCAACCTTGACTTTGAGCAATGTCGTCTAATTGCGCCATCAAATTTGGTACTAAGGCGGCGCGAAACTGGAATCCTGAAGGCATCACCTTGGCAATTTCTATCACCAGTTGCAACTGCAAACTGAAATTTCGCGCGGCTTCCGGCATCCGCGATCCTGGTAAAAGTGCGATCGCCGGAATGTCTGGTTTTAAGTACAAGTCTTTACCAGTGGGGACAAGGCGATCTAAAGCTGGAATCCCACCAAACTGAGCCTTAGCTATACCTTGCCGTTGGAGATCGAAAGCCGTATAGGAATCTCTAGTAAAAACTGTCAGACATCGAGAAGAATTCAGGTCGTGCCACAGCAGTGGATTGATCCGCAATCGCCCTTCATAAAGGGCAGAAAGACAAGAGATAAACGAAACGAAGGGACGCTTTGTTAAGTAAGCAAATGTTTGGGAGATAAAATCCCCAGTAGACATAATTAAATCGCAGTTGGGAGCATACTGCAACACCGCTTGTAATTGTCGCCACGTTAACCCAATCAATCCCGATTGAAAATCTTTCAGCAAATAGAGGCGTTTCATGTAAAAGAATCCGCCGGAGGGCATTGTTTGTGTGGGCCCAATAATGGGAATATCCAAGCTACGGTAAGCTTTTCCTTCTCCCACAATCGGCATTGCCGCCATCTCAATTGAAGGACACAATTGGCGCAGGGTTTGAATAACATGAGAGGTGTGGTTGTCCTCTCCGTGGCCGTTACTGATAAACAAGATTCGCTTAGAAGGCATCTTGGGGTTTGGATAGGTCTAAAATGCTTGTTTGGTGAGATTTTTAACCTACATTGGGTGAGTAGGCTAAGAGATTGATAGTATTTTTACTATTGAGAGTTTGTAATTTTATAGACAAATCTACAAAGTTACTTTTTTAGGTGTCAACCGGAATGGAATTACTGCTAATCCCTGTTTTTGCAAAAGCTAATCTATCAGAGAATACAGTATTGGGAGTACAAGCGCTATGGGTACGTCGATCTGAGTTCATAAATTGAACGAGCTATTTTAAGTAACGATCGCAATCAGACAAGGCAACAGAAGAAATGATTTGTTGAAAATCTATCCCCTTGTCACCAAATTCTCTTATCCTTTTCAATGACGACAAAGTTATAAAAAAGTTGTATTGCAATCATCATCTGACCCCTTGGGTGTTCGACATAGAATCAATTTCATCTACTGTCGAGCTATTTTTTGCTGGTTTTAGTCACTGAGCAAATATCCCGCCCAGAACTAAAGTTCCGGGCTGATAAGCGAAAGGCTTCTTTTAGAGGACTAAACAAGAAATTTAGTTTAGTCCTCTTTTAGAGGACTTTGGTTATGAGACTCGGAATAAATTCCGAGGCGGGATAGATACACTGCACCAACACTTGTGTGTACATCGTAGCTCCTGGTAGGAGAGGGGCTGGGGGAGAGGTCAAAATAGCACTCGTTGAACTCCTAAGAAATAAGGCAGGAGGCAGGAGGCAGGAGGCAGAAGGAAAGAGGATTTGACTTGTTTCTTTCGCCCTTCCCGCAGATGCGCCTCCTTGGAGACTCACGTTAAAATTCAAATTTTTTGTAGATATTCAGGTGGCACATTATCGACTAACCAAACACCATTAGCAGAACAATAGAAGATGTAACCTGCCTGGTGCATTGCCGCAGTATTTACAGCAAAAACCACTGGTTTTCCATGCCTTGCACCAACAGTTTCTGCTGTTTTTATATCCTTTGACAAATGGACATGATGCCGCGACATTTTGCAAAGTCCTGTTTGCAGAATTGACTCTACAGATTTGTGTCCTGTGCCGTGATAAAGCTCATCTGGAGGAACAACAGCTTCTAATTGTAAATCGACTTTTACACTATGTCCTTGGTTCGCACGAATCAGATTACCTGTAGAATCATAAGAAAAGCGTTGCTTCTCGTTGAATTCAACTACCATCTGTAATTCCTGGCGGGTAATCGGAAACTTGTTTTTGGCACAAGCAGTAAGTAAGTCATCAACAGCAACCCAACCGCCAGGAGCAAGTTTAATGCCAATGGTATCCGGTGTATGTCGCAGATATTTGCTGAGATATTTGCTGATTTTGACGAGTCGAGAATCATTCATTTGATTAAGTAGTCATTGGTCATTGGTCATTGGTCATTTGACTCTCATGTTGCAGTTTGATTGTGGTTAATATATTTATACTACAATTATATTTTTTTGTAGCACATAATTTTTATTGATGGTTTTATTTGGTGTAAATTGACAGAATTTGTCTTCCGATCATGGCTAATGCCACTCCAACGATCGCAATGAGTGTTACTTTGCCGCCAGGAACGAGTGGTTGATTTGTGCTATCTGAGTTTTCACGTTGCTTCCAACTCATTAACGCTGGAATAATTCCACCGAGAACTGAAATACTAAATGTTCCAGTGTAATCTAGGGCAGTAAAAAAGATGCTGGGGTTAAGCGTTCCGAGAGTCATCGGCGGGAAAAGAACCAGGGAATAGAGGGGTAAGCGGCTAGAAAGTTGCCACTGTGCAGGTAGAAAAATATCTTTGAACAAATCCAGCAACCCGTACACAAATCCAATGAATGAGGTGACGATCGCAAACTCTGAAAAAATGGATACTAATACTCCTAACCATTCCCCCGCGCCACCTGCTCGAAGAATTTGTAGTGGATCGAAAACACTTGTACCGCCAGAGGTACTATGTAGCATATCGGGACTGACGCTTCCTAAAATTACGGCATTCCACGCCAAGAACATAATTAGAGGAATTACAGAACCAATAAAGATAGACTGACGAATTTTGCGGGCATCTCCTTCGAGTTGCGTCACAACCAATGGCACAACGTTTTGGAAAAACAGTGCCACAGACATCACTGAAATGGCACTACCGAGCGCACTCCAGTTTTGAAATAATAGTTGGGCACTCTGAATATGCCTTCCTCCCAAAAATAATAGTCCTAAGAAGGAAACAATGACAATTCCGACAAAGGCGCTGTTTAATTTCTCAATAAACTTTTCTCGCCCAAGATACATAATGCCACCAAACAAGAGCGTGAAAGCCATTGTGCCCATCCACATCGGCAATATCTGCATACCCCAAACTTTTGCCGCCGCCGTTCCTAAAATCTCTCCGCCTTCGGTGATGTATGCCACCAACAGAGCATAGTGCATGAATAAATATGCACCGCCAGCAATTCGCGCTCCCACCTTACCAAGGATTTTCTCAACAATTCCTAAAAAACCTATACTTGAAAGCCCTTCTGTTCGCATCGTGTTTAAGGTAACTTCTGCAACCAATAACCCCGAAACTAAAGCGTAGAGCCAAACAGCAATCAGTCCAGATGTGGATGGTACAATACCCGATGGCAGGGTAACGGCTGGTAGAGCCAGAATCCCAGCCCCAACAGTAGTTCCTGCAATCAATGCAGTACTTCCTAATACACTACCCGGTTGATGATTGAGTTTTTTTCCATCAAATTCCAGATGAGAAAACAACCGAGTAACTTGCTCTGAATTTTTTAGAACGGTCTTTATGGAAACCATAGTGAATATCCGTACCTAAACCAAACAATATTAACATATGTTAACTTTATTCGTAAAAGCCCTGATGTTCCTGGTTTTTCAAGCAAATTTTTTTGGAAAATAAGCGATCGCCATTTCATTATCAACACAATTTTTGGATTGTAAATGTCATTTGTAGCACTTTATTAATGAAATAGACCACGCAGGAAAAAACATTTTCCCTGTATACAGAGGATGTTTTAAATAAACGAAACTATTTCCTAACTTATCAATATTAAAACCTGAAGACATTATTAGGAATTAAACAAAAATGGCAATTTTAACTATTCGTTTACCAGACGATAAGCATAATAGATTGAAGCAACTTGCTCAAGCCAAAGGCATCAGTGTTAATAAGTTGATTGAAGAACTTTCAACCATAGCTCTAGCAGAATTTGATGCCCATACAAGATTTAAAGCAATGGCTGCAATTGGCAACCCAGAAGAAGGATTAAGAGTACTGGCTAAACTTGATACTCTGACAGAATAAAGCTGATAGCGCGATGATGCGAGCAATAACTGGAGGCGATCGCTCGTATCAATCCCATATCAAGGGTACGAGCGCCTATATTAACCGCATCATCAAAAGTGCGTAGGTGTAGCCCGTCGTAGACATCGCTAATTTGGCAGCGAAGTGTGCGTAGAAGCTTTGCTTCTTGTCGCCAGACATCGCTTGAGAAAATAAGCTAACTTGAGAACAGCCTTTATATGCAATACTTCCAAAACTTGGAGGTTTTTCCAATGAAATGGACACTTGAAGAAGCCAAAGCACAGCTACCTTCCATAATTAATGCTACAAGTCTTGAACCTCAGCTAATTTATACTCAAGAGGAATTAGTGGCTGCAATTGTAGACCCTGAGCTTTTTAAAGAATTTTTAGACTGGCGGCAAAAAAATGCTAAAACATCTCTAGCTCAAGTCTTTAAAGAACTTCAGCAGTTATGTAGCGAAGAAAACTATAGCTTAGAGATACCACCACGAAGCGATCGCGACAATCCTTTTACGGAAGAATAGGATGAGCCATCTTTGTGACACGAATATAATTAGTGAATTAACTCGCCCAATACCAAATCCAGGGGTGACAGAATGGACTGCTACTGTGACATCTATTAATTTAAGTGTGATTACAATTGAGGAAATTTATTATGGTTTAACAGCCAAGCCTAATGCTAGAATCCAAAACTGGTTTGAAAACTTTCTCTTCACTCACTGTCAAATTCTCCCCATCACCTCAGAAATTGCCAAGTGTTCGGGTGAATTGAGAGGTTTTTTAAGAACTCAAGGTAAACCGCGCTCGCAAGCTGATATATTTATTGCGGCAACAGCTAAAATACATTCTTTGACACTTATTACTAGAAATATTAAGGATTTTGAGGGTTGTGGTATATCCACGTTGAATCCATTTAATTGAATCTTTTTCCAATTTGACACATTTGCTAAGAATGCGTAGGTGTAGCCCGTCGTAGACATCGCTTATTTGAAACAGTTGGTAAGAATGCGATCGCCCACATCAATACCATTGACAGCAGTTGGGCGCGTAACTGTTGCAATTCTCCAATTTAATCAATCAGAGCGGTTAGAAGAACGGGACAGGTTGATTTGGGCAGGGATTATCAGCTAGCTCGTCTATTTTTGTTTGTATCCTTGTCCGTACTTTTATAGGTAATTTTTTAAGTTGTTTAAATGCAGTATTAGAAAATTAAATTTTATATTGATTCACTGGCTAATTCTCGTTTAACTTGCTCCCAAGGAATAGTGCCATTTTTATTAATATCTTCCTGTCCTTCATGTAAAGCTTTAATATCCTCTTCGTCTTCTGCTTTACGAATGTCTAAAAGTTCTATGACATCCTCTAAAGTATCTTCATAAGCTTGTTCTAATCGCTCATAAATAGCTTTGATTAAAGCTTGTTTTCTTGTTGTAGTTTCCATTTTTACCTCAATTCCAACATATAGGGACTTTAGCTTTAATAAAGTTACTATAGCCTATCACTATAATTTTACTGTATCAGCCGATCTGATAGCCGTTTAACTGAATAAATACCCAATTTACGTAGAAACTTTGCTGGTAATTTAAGTTTTCAATCCAATCCCACAGAAAACAATTTACCAACTTGCGCCAAATCTACATTTCCACCGCTAATGATGACACCAACTCTCGCTTCTGGTGCTGTCACCACACCTTCGAGTAAAGCAGCAGCAGCTAATACTCCAGTAGGTTCAACGACAATTTTCAGACGTTCCCACAAGAAAAACATGGTGCGAAGAATCGCTTCTTCAGATACCGTCACCATATCATCGACGTAATGCAGCACTAAGGGGAAAGTAATTTTACCAAGGCTAGGAGTCCGCGCACCATCGGCGATGGTATTAGGATTTTTGACTGTTTGCAGAGTTTTGGTGTGAAAGGAGCGGGTCGCATCATCGCCAAGTGCTGGCTCTACCCCAATTACTTTACAATTGGGTAAAAGGGACTTGGCTGCGATCGCACATCCTGAAAGTAATCCACCACCGCCACAACAAACTAATAGTAAGTCCAATTCACCAACTTCTTGGATCAGTTCTAAAGCAGTTGTCCCTTGTCCAGAGACTACATGGGGATGATCGTAAGGGGGAATGAGTGTCAAAGAGCGCTCATCTGCTAAATTTTGGGCTAATTCTTCTCGGTTTGTTTCTTGGCGATTGTACAAAATTATCTCTGCACCATAGCCACGAGTAGCAGTTTGTTTGACAACAGGTGCATCATCAGGCATGACAATAGTGGTGGGAATATTTAGTAATTGTCCAGCTAAAGCGATCGCTTGGGCATGATTTCCCGATGAATAGGTGATAACGCCTGTTTGTTTTTGTGCTACCGATAGTTGGGCTAGGGCATTGTACGCTCCTCTAAATTTAAATGCCCCTGTGCGTTGAAAGTTTTCGCACTTAAAGAATACTTGGTTATTGGTGCGATCGTTAACGATTCTAGATGTTAGTACAGGTGTGCGGTGGGCAATCCCCAAAATTCGCTTTTGTGCTGCTTGCACGTCAGTTATAGTAACGGAATTATGCTGTGACATTGATAACAATATTAAACATTCTTGCTCTTGTTTATATAGATACAGATTTTTATATTTGCATCTAATATCCTGGATTGAAGCATACTCATTTCAGGTGGATAGCATCATTTATTGTCTGCATAAAAATAGCTACAGCAGACATTATATATTGCTGTAGCTAAATTTATAAAAGTTAATTAATTCCAGTTAATCATTTTTGTTACATGAATAAAAAATCTGAAAGTCGGCAAAAAAGAACTGCTCTAATTACAGGAGCGGCTTGTGGCATAGGCTATCAATTAACCCAGATTTTTGCTCGTCATAATTATAATCTTGTGTTAGTAGATAAAAATGAACAAAAACTTACTGAAATTATAGATGAATTGCCGCAAAAATTTGGTATTGCCGTCAAAATTTTTGTTAAGGATTTATCTATCCCCACATCCCCAGAAGAAATTTTTACAGAATTACAGCAAGCATCCATCAAGATTGATGTGCTAGTTAATAATGCTGGTTTTGGTACTTATGGAGCATTTAGCGAAACAGACCTTAGCACTGAATTGAAAATGCTTCAGGTAAATATGGTCAGCCTGACTCATTTAACGAAGTTGTTCCTCAAAGATATGGTCGAGCAAAACTATGGAAAAATATTAAATGTGGCCTCAGCCGCGGCTTTTCAACCGGGGCCTTTAATGGCAGTTTATTTTGCTACTAAAGCTTATGTATTATCATTTTCAGAAGCGATCGCTAATGAATTAGAGGGTACAGGTGTCAGCGTGACTGTTCTTTGTCCAGGGCCAACAGCATCAGAATTCCAACAAAATGCTGCAATGGAAGATTCAAAGATTGCTAGTGTTAACAGAATGATGGATACGGAAACTGTCGCAAGGATTGGTTATCGGGGCTTAATGAAAAACAAAACTGTTGTTGTTCCTGGGATGAGAAATAAAATATTAACTGAAAGCGTCAGATTTACACCCAGAAATTTAGTCACAAAGGTTGTTAGAAGTATGCACGAACTTCAAAAAAAGAGGTAGCTCGAAATTTTCTACTCTTTTCAATAAGACCCGAACAATGGATTTTTTAGAGTAAATAATTTTGCTCTGGCTGGTTAAGAGCCTAAAGGCTTTTAACCCATTCTGGGTGGGCTTCTGCCTCCAGTAGCTTGACAAGAGGCAGAAGCCCACTTTAAATACATTCCCAGCCTGGAGGCTGGGAACAAGGCGATAAGGCTACACAAACCTTTGGGCTTTTCTTAGTACCATTTATATTAGCCTCTATTACTTCTTCCAAGGCCCCCAGATAGCTAAAGTAATACCAGGGCTTTGAATGTTAACAAACAAAGTACGACCATCAGGTGAAAAGCAGGCTCCAGCAAACTCACCTGTTTGGAGGGCATTACGTGCAAATTTGTAGATTTCACCACTGGGAGTAATACCAATTAAGAAATTATCACCGTCCCCGTCCTCACAAACGATAAGATCGCCAAAAGGTGCTACGACTATGTTATCAGGCATATCGAGTTCATCTTTAGATTGAGACTCGACAAACAATTCAATTGTCTCTTCACCCGGAATATAGCGCCAGACTTGGCCACCGCTTACAGGGCCACCATCTGTAGCAGTGAAGTAAAATTCTCCTTTGCCATTTTTGCCTTTCTTATCCTTGTTGCTCGCATAATAGATGCCTTCCCCACGGCTAAACTGGGCTGCACCTAAGTTGCGACCTTGCACTCTGACATTATCTGTAGTTGTTGGGTTGGGGTCAGGAATATTCACCCAATCTACAGCTAACTTCTGCCCTACTACGAAGCCAGTCTTGGTGTTGACTCCTGGTCTACCTATAATCCTCAGAGCTTGAAGAATACCTCCTTGTTTTAACCGACCAGGAACTTTTGGGATAAAACGGTAGAAGAGGCTATCTCCTCTATCTTCAGTTTGATAGACATATCCAGTTTTGGGATCTACAGCTACAGCCTCATGATTAAACCGTCCCATCGCAACTAGAGGCACTGGAGCTACAGGAGAGGTGGCGCTAGCTGGAACCTCAAAGTTGTAACCGTGTAACTTTGTGACTCCATTAGTTGCACTTGGTATAGTTGTATCTTCTTCACAGCTAATCCATGAACCCCAAGGAGTTAAACCACCAGCACAGTTACGAATGGTTCCGCCGAGAGAGCTGAACTGTTCGATCAGCTGGCCATCGCGTCCAACAACCAGAGTCGTAGTGCCACCTCTGCAAATGGGATCGTAGGGATTTGGTACTTGTACTCGCGTATCGGAATTGATGCTAAGTTCGTGATTGCGAACCAGAATGGTTGTGTTTTTGGGCCCAGGGAAGGCTGCCATACCATCATGATTGCTAGGCTCTAGATTGCCATCGCTCATCAGGGTTCCAGTGCGAGAGATGACTTGATACTCAAATCCGCTTGGTAAATCTAACAAACTATTGGGATCTGGTAAAAGTGGGCCATATCCTTTACCAAGTTTTTTACCAAAGGCTTTTCTGGCAAGAAGACCTTCCAAAGGAGACACCATCAAAGTGCCGACGGCAGTAGTACCTGCTACTGCAAAAAATTTACGTCTTGAAAGCGTCATGGGGATGATTTGGTTACTTCAGATAATGCTGAAGAAAAAATATTTGATTGTGATTAAGTTTGGGTAATGCTTTATTTAATTTAGGTTAGTTAATCAAAGATGAATTTATATAAATATAGCAAGGGACTGGGGACTGGGGACTGGGGACTGGGGACTGGGGACTGGGTGAAAAGCCTTTTTGTGTCTAAGTTTTATTGTCTGTTGATGTCCTAACCACCAAAGCTTGTGCTATAAGTTTTATCTAAACAGAAATCAGGAGTCAGAATTCATTCTGACTCCTGATTCTGACCAAAGGCGAAGCATCTTTGCTCCGCTCCTGAATTTTGTTTGAATTTAACGCCCACCAATGCGATCGAATGCAGGTGTAGGCCAGCGATCGACTAGTTTGCCCAAGACTGACATTTCTTGAACCAAGCGGTCAAATTTCTCAGGGGTGAGAGATTGAGGCCCGTCAGATAAAGCTTTTGCGGGATTGGGGTGAACTTCTATCATTAAGGCATCTGTACCAGCGGCGATCGCAGCCATTGCCATCGATGGCACATATTCAGACCTACCAGTACCATGACTCGGATCGATCATAATTGGTAAATGGGTAAGCGATCGCAACACCGGAAGCACTGATAAATCTAAAGTATTGCGGGCATATTTACCATCAAAGGTTCTAATTCCACGCTCACAAAGAATTACATTGGGATTTCCAGATGCCAAAATATATTCTGCCGCCATCAGCCACTCGTCAATTGTGGCAGACATTCCCCGCTTCAGCAGCACTGGTTTATCTTGAGCGCCTACCTTTTTCAGCAGCGAGAAGTTGTGCATATTTCGCGCCCCAATTTGGATGATGTCAGCTGTTTTCGCCACTGCTGATAAATCGGCAGCATCCATCAGTTCTGTGACGATACCCAAACCAGTAGCTTCCCGCGCTGCTGCTAACAAATCTAAAGCGCTTTCACCATAACCTTGAAAAGCATAGGGTGAAGTACGGGGTTTGTAAGCTCCGCCACGTAGAAAGTGCGCTCCAGCTGCCTTCACCCGCTTTGCCGTTTCGACAATCATCGCTTCATTTTCAACAGAACAAGGCCCGGCTACCACTACAATCGGATGATGTTCGCCGAAATAGACACGACCGTTAGGTGTAGGAACAACAACCTCGCTAGCTTCTCCATGACGGAATTCTCGACTTACCCGCTTGAAAGGTTGTTGCACTCGTAATACTTGCTCAATCCAAGGGCTAAATTCCTGAACCTGTAATTTATCAATGCTTGTAGTATCACCAATTAGCCCCAGCACAACTTTATGAGTGCCAACACTTTTTTCTACCGTCACTCCCCAAGTGTCTCTCAGTTCTTGGCTAATGCGAGTAATTTCCTCAACAGGCGTACCGCTCTTAAGTATGATAATCATCTGTTTTTCCTTCTGTATGGTTGTTCTTGATAGTTCCTGGGTGTAATACAATGCGTTCGTAGGGGCACAGCAATGCTCATTGGTGTCAACTTAACGCGAAACCTCACGTCCGCCAGGGATTGTAAATCCCTGTCTCATAGTTAAACTCCTCTGAAGAGGACTAAAGAGCGCGAAAATTTTCAGTCTACTTCAGTAGACTTGAGCAATTAGTCAGGGAATTATATTCCCTGGCGGGTGAACAACGCCTAATCAGTACGCTATTTTTGGCTTAAGTTGACACGCATGAGCAATGCTGTGCCCCTACCTTGGTGATTCATGCAAAAATTCTGCAAGTTGTTCTAGTTTTGTCCAAGCTGCACCGCTTTGGAGAATTTCCTTGGCAAGGGCAATACCTTTAACACAACCTGCTAAAACATCAGTTTCCCCATCAATAGCTTCACCAACTTGCAGGGCTAAGGCTGTATTTAAAGCGACTACATCCTGTTGCGCTTGAGTGCCTTTACCTTGCAAAACTGCCTTCAAGATTTGGGCATTTTCTTGGACATCTCCACCGCACAACGCCGCAGTCGGTGCAAAACCCAAACCTAGTTCTTGAGGATTGAGCGTTAGAGAGCGGACTTTTTTATCTTGGAGTACAGCCAAGTCAGTGACATCTGCCAAACCCGCTTCATCTAAACGTTCCCGTCCGTGGAGGGCGATCGCTTGCTGACATCCCAGTTGGGATAAGGCTTGCACAATCTCTTCTAGTAAAAGCGGGTCGTTGACACCAATAATTTGCCCTGTCGGCCGCATGGGATTTACTAGCGGGCCGAGTAAATTAAAAACAGTCCGCACCTTCAAAGTTTTTCGCAAAGTTGCGATCGCCTTTAGTGCAGGATGCCAACCAGGAGCAAACAAAAAGGTGATTCCAACTTCGCCAACTGCCGCTTGTACTTTTTCAGGAGTGGCGTTAAGATTTATACCCAAAGCTTCCAGCACATCCGCCGAACCAGTCTTGCTGGATGCCGAACGATTGCCATGTTTGGCAACCTTTACCCCAGCAGCAGCGGCCACAAAGGCAACAGCAGTGGAAATATTAAAGGTTGAAGCACCATCTCCACCAGTTCCACAGGTGTCAATTAAGGGGACTGGGGACTGGGGACTGGGTATTGGGGATTGGGTACTGGGTATTGGGGATTGGGAAAACTCTTGCCCAGTCCCTAATCCCCAGTCCCCAGTCCCTAGCCTTTGGGATTGTAAGACGGTGGCCATGCCGACTAATTCTTCGGCAGAGACGCCTTTAGCTTGAATTGCGGCTAAAATCGCTCCTGATAGAACATCGGGAATGGCATTTGTGAGCCAACCTTGCATCAAATCCGCAGCTTGGGAAACCGTCAAGGATTGGCGATTTAGCAACTGTTGCAATAAAGCTGGCCAGTTGTAGAACTCAGAAGGGATGGAGATGTTTTCAGGTTGAGTTTGAGTTATAGCGATCATATTGGTCATTTGTCATTTGTCATTGGGCATGGGGCATGGGGCATTGGGCATTGGGCATTGGGCATTGAGCATTGGTCATTGGTCATTTGTACTGAGAGAACGCAAACAGCGCCTGGTAGAGAAGCTGTTGGCGCAGCCTCTCTAAGAGTTGTATTGGTCATTGTTCATTTACGAAGGACAAAGGACAAATGACAAATGACAAATAACAAATAACAAATAACAAATGACAAATGACGACAAGAAAAAATTAAGGAATTAGGACTTTGGCGACAGTTTGCACATCTTTGTCACCTCTGCCGGAACAATTGATGACGATGCGGAGATTGCCTGTTAACTGGGGACAAAGGGTTTCGAGATATGCGATCGCATGAGCTGTTTCCAAAGCTGGGATAATCCCTTCTAGTTGGGAAAGTCTTTGGAATGCATCTAAAGCTTGTTTATCGGTAACGCTGTAATATTCGGCGCGGCCAAGATCCTTTAAATAACTATGCTCTGGCCCAACACCGGGATAATCTAATCCGGCACTAATTGAATGAGCTTCGATGACTTGACCATCATCATCTTGCAGTAAATAGCTCATGGCACCGTGCAATACACCTATTTTACCTTTTGTCAAGGTTGCAGCGTGTTTTTCTGTATTTACACCTTCACCCGCAGCTTCGACTCCAATTAGGCGCACCGAAGGTTCATGCATAAACTCATTGAATAAGCCGATCGCGTTGGAACCTCCACCCACGCAAGCCAGTAAAATATCTGGTAATCCTCCCCATTTTTCTTGGCATTGAGCGCGAGTTTCTACACCAATTACCGCGTGGAAGTCACGCACAATCATCGGGTAGGGATGAGGCCCAGCAACGGAACCGAGGATGTAATGGGTTGTTTCCACATTCGTCACCCAATCTCGAATTGCTTCCGAAGTTGCATCCTTGAGAGTTCCTGTACCTGCTTCCACTGGTCGAACTTCTGCACCCATTAATTTCATGCGAAACACATTCAGGGCTTGGCGTTCCATATCCTGGACGCCCATGTAAATCACACATTTCAAACCAAATCGCGCACACACAGTTGCAGTTGCTACGCCATGTTGTCCTGCACCTGTCTCTGCAATCACCCGTTGCTTACCCATGCGTTTAGCGAGTAACACCTGAGCCAAAGCATTATTAATTTTGTGAGCGCCTGTATGATTTAAATCTTCGCGCTTTAAATAAATTTGCACTCCCGTGCCATCTGGTCTAGCGTAATGAGCTGTCAGGCGTTCAGCAAAATATAATGGGCTGGGTCGTCCTACATAATCACGCATTAAGTTTTGCAATTCTGCTTGAAAACTCGGCTCATTGCAATATTGGTGATACGCCGCTTCCAATTCACTTAATGCAGGCATTAAGGTTTCCGGGACATATTTACCGCCGAATTTTCCAAACCTGCCCAAAGAATCTGGTTGTACAGTTGCAGTATTGATGTTTAGTATGTTTACCATTGGTTAAAATCCTTTCATGTTCAAGTATTTTTTACTCTGGTTCTAACTTTGAATCATCTTTGGGTTTTCCATTCCCAGGTTTGGTAGGTATAGCCCAGTTTTTGGTGATTCAAAACGTCTATAGGGCGCACCAAATCGTCAGAGTTAAAATTTGGTAATAGCAATAGTAAATCTCCTAACGCTGTAGCTTTGGGGGTAGACATACCGCCGTCCCAAGGCCACATTAGGTCTTTAAGGTTGTGCCCGTAAGGTTGACCATTGGCAGGATAAAAATCGCTACCTTGATGACCGTTGTCTTGCCATTCAGCCCAGAGGCGGTCTACGTTGGCATGATGCAACCAAAATACTGGGTCATAAGGCGAACTTGGGATATTGCCCATAGTACCTAGACCCTTAAACTTTATGGGTGTTGTGCTTGCGTCTATCTGTACCCCACCGACTAAGCCATGAATGTAATTGTGTATAAATCCTCCGGGGGTGACTTTACCCTGCTCATCTACAGAGATAAATCCTTCCAAGGCAGGGCGAAATAGAGAATAGTTATTCAGACGAAGGGCACGCTCAACATCTTTTTTGGGCACAGGATAATCACTGGCAGGAGGTAGTCTGAGAAAGCGGACAAGTGATGTACCTAATGATGTTTGGGTTTCTGGGTCAATATTTAATGCTGGATTCATAACCCAGCCATTTGCTGCCGAAAAAGCCCCAGGTACAGCGCCGCCTGTAAAGTTTCCTTGATTGGGAATTTTGATGGTTACTCCTTGACCGTTAGAACCAAGAAAGTCATCGTTAAAAATTACATCAAGTGATTTGGGGTCTGTCCAATCCCAGTATGGGAGAGTAACAGTTGGGTCTACTGCTTGCAAAGCTTGTTCAAATCTGCGGATATATTCTCGATGCCAAGGGAAAAATGCGGCATTTTCATGAGCAAGTTCTTGGACGGAACCATCGGAATGTCCTTTATGGTTGTGAATCAAGCGTGTTGCCCCTATATGTATGGCAACGAATTGGTCGTAAATACTGACCTTGCTACCTGCGGGTATGACAGTTTTTAAGGTTTTGATAGCCTTAACGAAGGCTGTTTTCTCTGCTGATGTTAGGTCAGTTACGTTCTTTCTTACAGCTAGGTGAGCGTATTGTCCTGGAAGATTATGATTCCAATGGTATTTGTATTGTCCCTTGTCAAGGCGATCGTGGGCGAAGACTGTAAGGGCACAGCTGCTAACTATAAGTAAGCTATAAATTAATATTTTGACCGATTTCAGCAGTAGTTTCATTGTCTTAATGGAATAAGAGGAGCAGAGGGGTGCTACGTTGTATACACAAGTCTGAAATACTTTACTCACCTGGTTTTACCCCACCCTAACCCTCCCCTTGTAAAGGGGAGGGAACTAGATTCCTGTTTC
Source organism: Nostoc sp. DedQUE08 (assembly GCF_034530895.1). NCBI lineage: Bacteria > Bacillati > Cyanobacteriota > Cyanophyceae > Nostocales > Nostocaceae > Nostoc > Nostoc sp. DedQUE08. The sequence continues at coordinate 70,423 of NZ_JAVRCD010000027.1, read as the reverse complement.
CCCCCTTTACAAGGGGGGATTAAGGGGGGTAATTTAATTTGTGTATGCTCCCCAGGTCTGCGGGTGAATTTATCCCACCTCTTGAAGAGATGGATTTTTGCGCTGACTTTTTGTGATGGCTGCTTTAAGTTCTCGACAAAATTCTTCCACGGCTTGCAATCCTTCTGTTGGGCTACCTTCAGCTAAACGTTTGACAAAGGCGCTGCCAACAATCACTGCATCTGCACCCCATTCCATGACTTGATGTGCTTGTTCTGGTGCGGAGATGCCAAAACCAACGCCGATGGGTTTTTTGGTGACGCTTTGCAACTCGGTAATTAAATGCTCTACGCGGTTTTGGATTTGAGCGCGGATACCTGTAACGCCTGTAACACTAACTAGATAGATAAAACCCTGAGATTGACGAGCGATCGCAACAATTCTATCTTGAGAACTTGTAGGAGCGACGAGTAAAATTACCTCAATTCCAAAAGAGGCAGCAGTTTGAATTAATTCTTCTGCTTCTTCTAAGGGTAAGTCTGGTACTACCAATCCCTGCACCCCAGCAACAGCAATTTGCGCCAAAAACAACTTAATACCCCGATGCAAAATGGGATTGTAGTACATAAATAGAATTATCGGCGCTTTCAGGCTAGGAATGACTATGTGCAACATCTCTAGCACTTGCTCTAATTTCGTGGCTTTTTGTAAAGCGCGGGTTGCTGCTGCTTGAATCACAGGCCCATCTGCGAGAGGATCGGAGTAGGGAACGCCCAACTCGATAAAGTCAGCACCGTTGCGATCTAAGATGCGTAAGGCTTCGGCAGTAGTTTCTAAGTTAGGATCGCCTGCTGTGATAAAAGGGATTAAAGCACACTGTTGGCGATCGCGTAAAGCTTGAAAGGAATCGGAGATAGAGGTCATGCTGAAAAATAGTTAATGATTGTTTAATAGTTTTAGAATAATTTACACTTAGCAATTAGCGATGCCCATGCTAAATTTTTTGTTAACGAGTCTTTGATACTCGTGAATGAGGCTTTTATCTCCGTTAACGAGTCTTTTATCTCCGTTAACGAGTCTTTGATACTCGTGAATGAGGCTTTTTGCTGCGTTAACGAGGCTTTGATACTCGTGAATGAGGCTTTTATCTCCGTTAACGAGGCTTTGATACTCGTGAATGAGGCTTTTATCTCCGTTAACGAGTCTTTTATACTCGTGAATGAATATCAGAGCTTCATTTTTTTAGATTTACCAATTACGAATTACGAACTTGTACTGAGCGTAGCCGAAGTATTACAAATTACGAATTAGTAAAATCTCACGCACAGCTTGTTCTACATCGCTTTGTTTAACTAAAGACTCGCCAATCAAAACTGCACGCGCGCCAGCCTCAGCGACAAGAGATAAATCAGCAGGTGTATACAGTCCAGACTCGCTGACGACGGTGATATCTAAGCTTTGTAATTGTTGTTGACGCTCTGCTAAAAGTTGCTGTGTGGTTCCTAAATCAAGGGTAAAGTCTTCTAAATTGCGATTGTTGATTCCTACTAAACTTAGGTTATCAAGCTTTAGTACTCGATCTAGTTCAGCTAAGGTATGGACTTCTACTAGCGCAGTCATGCCCAAATCGTGAATCACTCGCAAAAAGTCTTGGAGTTCTCGATCTGATAAAATAGCTGCAATTAACAATACTGCATCTGCGCCTGCTGTCCGTGCTAAATAAATTTGATAGGAGTTAATGATGAACTCCTTGCACAGTAAAGGTAATGCAACTTGTTGACGCACCTTTCGCAGATTATCAAAACCGCCCTGAAAGAACTTTTCGTCAGTTAGGACTGATAAACAAGCTGCACCACCTCGTTCATAAGCTTGAGCAACAGCAACAGGGTCAAAATCTGCGCGGATAACCCCACGGCTAGGTGATGCCTTTTTTACTTCAGCAATTAAACTAGGTTGATTGGGATTATCTTGCAAAGCAGTCAAGAAATTTCGCACAGTTGGGGCTGTATTTAACTGTTGTCGCAAAGAGCCTAAAGGCAATTCTTGCTGCATTTGTGCAACTTCTTGCCTTTTATGCGACACAATTTCTTCAAGAATATGGCGGGAAGGAGCAACTTGGTTAGTCATAAACTGCTTGGGGGAGGTTAGGAGTTAGGAGTTAGGAGTTAAGAGTTATTAGTTGTTAATTATGAGTTATCTATGAGTTTTTGAGTTAAGAATTTCAGTTTACAAATTCCATATTTCATATTCTCAACTCTCAACTCCTAACTCCTAACTCCTAACTCCTAACTAATGATTGCGTATATGCACGCACCACATTTTTAATTATTTTCAGACCGACTTCTCCACCTAAAGTCATGATTGATTCTGGATGAAACTGAACGGCGGCGATGGGAAGTGTTTGATGTTCAATGCCCATAATTACGTCGTCATCAGAAATCGCTGTTACTTTGAGTTCTTTTGGCAAACGTTGCGGTAGGGCAAATAATGAGTGATATCTACCGACTGCAAAGGATTCCGGTAAGTTGTTGAAGGTGACAGAATTGGAATCGGTGACGAAAATTCGTGAGGATTTCCCATGTTGAGGATAGTTAAGAACTCCCAATTCGCCATCAAAAGCTTCAACAATGCCTTGCAGTCCCAGACAAACTCCAAAAATCGGAATTTGGCGATGCAGAAGGGCACCGACAGTCTCGGAAACTCCAAAATCGCTTGGTCTACCAGGGCCAGGAGATAATACAACTAAGTCAGGGCGTTCTGTATCGAATAACGATTCCGAGAAACCATGACGCAGTGTGGTGACGCTTGCACCAGTTTGGCGAATGTAATTGGCTAGGGTATGAACAAATGAGTCTTCGTAGTCTATTAATAAGATGCGTTTGCTAGATTTTACACCTGGAATCTGTTTGCTTAATTTTAGAGAACCAGACTTATCAATTTTCTGACTCGTTTGCTTTACACGGCGAATCGTTTCAAATAAAGCAGCAGCTTTGGTAATTGTTTCTTGTTCTTCTGCTTGAGGTATTGAGTCATAAAGGACAGTAGCACCGACTCGCACTTCAGCGATGCAATCTTTTAATCGAATTGTCCGTAGAATTAAGCCAGTATTTAAATTCCCGTTGAAATTTAAATAGCCGACTGCTCCACCATACCAACGTCGGGCGCTCTTTTCGTGCCGTTCAATAAAATCTATTGCTGCTCTTTTGGGTGCGCCGGTGACTGTAACTGCCCATGTATGCGAAAGAAAGGCATCTAAAGCATCAAATTGCGATCGCAAAGTACCCTCAACATGATCTACAGTATGTATCAGGTGGCTGTATAATTCAATCTGGCGACGACCGATGACTCGTACTGAACCAGGTTCGCAGATTCGAGATTTGTCATTGCGATCGACATCAGTACACATGGTCAACTCAGCTTCATCTTTGTGGGAGTTGAGTAACTGACGAATTTGCACCGCATCGTCAAGAGCATCTTGTCCCCGGCTAATAGTACCACTAATTGGACAAGTTTCTACCCGCCTACCTTCAACCCGCACAAACATTTCTGGAGATGCACCAATCAGATATTCGCCACCTAAATTAAAAATAAACCCATAAGGACTGGGATTTATTTCCTTTAAGGTATTAAATAGCTTGCTGGGTTCGTCTTCATAGCCTTCAAAAAAGTTTTGACTAGGAACAACTTCAAATAAATCGCCTCTGCGGAAATAATCGAGTGCAACCTCAACTTTTTTCGCATATTCGCCTACTTGATGGTCAGCAGTTTGATTTGGTAAAAGATGTTTGCCGCGATAATCTACAGACTCACCAGTTCTCGGAAGATTCTTGGTATTGCCATGCGCTGTTTTAAAATCATATTGGAAACGAAATGCACGTTGCTGATAATAGTCAACAACAATCAATTCATCTGGCAAATAAAGCACCAAATCGCGCTGATCTGTAGGACGTTCTAAATGTTGAGTAATTGGTTCAAACTGAAAAACTAAGTCATAACCAAACGCACCATACAAGCCTAAATGCTCGTCTTCTTGACTAGAGAAAGTATATAGAATTTCGCGGACAACGGTAAATGATGAAGGCTGTTTACTACGTTCCTCTTCAGTAAATAATTTTTTTGTAGCTTTAATAAAGCCGACAATATTGTTATTTTCTTGGGTGATGTTCTCAAGTTGTTCTGACTGGGATAGTTTCTCTACAAGAAATGGTAAAAGTACTTGACCGCGTTCATTCAACGCTATCAAAGTGAAAGAGTTTCCTTGGGTAGTCAACTCTAACGGTGGATTGACAAATCCGAGCGCCCATCTTTTGTATCTGCCTGGATATTCATAGCTACTCCTTAGCAATCCTCCACGCTGAGAATTTAAATGGAACAGAATATCATCAAGGGCAGTGTCCATCTTAACTTCAGTGATGGAGCGAGAAACACTTACACCGCCGAGAGTATTGTAGGAACGTGAATCAAAAACCATGAGTAATTTCTCTAGAATATTTGTTAGTCAATCATTAAGCAGCAACCATTAATCATTATTAGTAGTTATTTTCAAACCTAGAACAGACTTAGATAATCTTTTATCCATCCAAGCCAACATATTCTTTTTAAAAGATGTAATCAAAAACTTTTTGCTTCTTATTTAACAATACTAGATATCAAGCAGATAAGACATTGAATAATTTTTCGATTGGGTGTCAATTTATTCGTTTTTTATACTGCTTTTCTAGTACATTTACCAACAACCCTATAAAAAAATCCGCCTCCCCCAAAAGTAGTAAATCGCCTCATAAAACCTCTGCGTTCCTTTGCGCTTCCCTCAGCGTCCCTCTGCGTTTAAAACTCCCCCCTCACTTCCTGCAACAGAGATATTGCTTGCCGATACAACAACAAATTCACCTCATGAACCTCAATTCTTTTTCCAATCCCTTTCAACAGCGTCAAAGTCAACTCTCCCCCCAAATGTTCGCGGAATTCAGTCAAACCCCGAAACAAACAATCAGGATCTTCCAATTGTGATAACTTCTCAGCTAGTTCTGGCACATACAACGTGAAACCCAACGCCGATAAACTATTTAATATCCGTTCCCACTCCGAACAATCCAGCAATCCTGCCAAATAAGAATAAGTGCTATCCAGAGCAATACCGATCGCAACAGCTTCGCCATGACGCAAGCGATAATTTGTCAAATGCTCCAGTTTATGAGCCGCCCAATGTCCAAAATCCAGGGGACGAGACGAACCCATTTCAAAAGGATCGCCGCCATTGGCAATATGTTCTAAATGCAATTGAGCGCAACGATAGATAACCTGTTGCATAGTATCCATATCTCGCCGCCTCAGAGCTGCCGTGTGAGAGTGGATAAAATCAAAAAAGCTAGCATCCTTAATCAGCGCCACTTTGACTGCTTCTGCAATTCCAGAACGCCAATCGCGATCGTCTAGGGTTGTCAAAAAGGCAGAGTCATTGATAACTGCATAAGGTGGCGCAAATGTGCCAAGAAAATTCTTTTTCCCAAAGGCATTGATGCCGTTTTTTACACCAACCCCAGAATCATTTTGCGCTAACACCGTTGTCGGCACCCGAATTAGCCGGATTCCCCGGTGAGCAGTTGCGGCTGCATATCCTACCAAATCCAACACCGCCCCGCCCCCGATCGCTAACACATAAGAGTGGCGACATAATCCAGCAGCTTCAATCTGTTGCTGGATTTGCTCTAATAAAGTGCGATCGTTTTTAGCAGCTTCTCCCCCCGAAATTATCATCGGTTCGGCTGCGATCGCTAATACCTCTGCATAAAACTTGGTATACGCGACTAATTGCTTCACCAATTCAGGTTGATACTTTAATATTCCTGCGTCTATTACTGCAACTAATTTCTTTGGCTTTGTCTCCTCATCCGCACCAATCACTTGGGCTAAGGTAGGATTTTTTAACTCAAATAAATTGTGGGTAAAGTAAACTTCGTAATTAAAAGTAACCGAAACACTTTGATGAATTAATCTACTTTTTTGCTTGATGTCAACTATCATATTTTTGCAGGTATATCTAAAAGTGCAGCACGATTCAAAGTTTCCAGGAATACCTCTACGGAGTGAGAACCATTTACCTTAACTTTGTCATTGATGACGAAGAACGGCACGCTGTTGATGCCATTTAACCGAGCAAATGTTGATTCAGCAATAACTGCATCACTCACCGCGCGATTGTTTAATTGCAACTTTAATTCGCTAGCATTCATCTGATACGCTGTACCGATGGCAACAATAACGTCAATATCTCCAATGTTCAAACCGTCTTCAAAATAAGCTTTATATATAGCTTCGACGACATCGTTTTTTACGTTTGCGGGTGCAAGTGCAATCAGTTGATGAGAAAGCTTAGTATTGACAGCCAAACGGATTTTATCAAAATTTAGCTTAACTCCAGCCGCCTCACCTGCGCGTTGCGTACTATCAAATATCTGTTGTATTTCTTTCGCTTTCATACCTTTTCTATTTTGCATAAAGCTGCGAAATTCGTATCCCTCGGCAGGAACAGTATTATCTAAAAGAAAAGGATGCCAGCGAATATGTACTTTTTGTTCTTGCTGTTGTGCTAGTGCATCAAACAGATGTTTTTTCCCAATTCTGCACCAAGGACAAACAGTATCGTGAAATATGTCTATCAGCATATTTTTGTGGATTTAAATGCTAATATTTGTGTGAATTTTTGGTTGAAAATCTCGTGGGATAGCCATTGTATTTAAAGGCTGGATAAAAGTGTTGATTTTATCTTCAAAAAAACTTTGAGCCTTTTCAAATTCTTGAATTAATGCGTCTTTGTCTTTCTTTGCTACTAGTTTCGCCAAACGGCTATAAGTATCAGCTAAAAAGCTAATTGTATCACACCTTTCTTCTGTAGCGAGCATAATATCCACACATAAGTGAGGGTTTTGGGAAAACAAACGTTTAACAATGTCAATTTCTTGACGGTAGTTAGGAGTTGACATTGTTAAACTCTGCTCTATGTCCACTTTTACTTGTGCTAAGAAAATGCCAAGACTAAATCTACAGAAATGTTGCGTTGCTTGGACAATCGTCATCATGCGATCGTGTTCTTCAGGCGTACAAACAATTAACTCTCCACCTTGGCTTTTAATAAAGTCTAAAAACCATTGAAATGAATCATCGTTTCTACCTGGACACACTACTACTTTTTGTCCAAAAAACGATTTGATATTTGGCCCAAACATTGGGTGTAAACCCATGACTGGCCCGGAATGGTGTTCGAGCATTGCTTGAGTTGGCTGTGTTTTAATACTCGTAATGTCACACAAAGCGGTAGTTGGGGCGAGGTATTTAGCTGCACGCTTGATAACATCAACTGTATGTTCAATAGGAACGCTGACTAAAACTAATTCTGTCTGACTTAATAGTTGCTCTGCGTATTCCCAATCCTCGGATTCGAGGACGCTAACATTATTACCTACTAGCGAAAGTTGCTCTTTAAATAATTTTCCCATCCTACCGCGTCCACCGATGATGGTAATTTGTCGGGGACTGACATGATTTGTTGCATATTTAGGAATCAAACTGGCATGACAACTATTTAGCAAACTTGCCCAAACAGATTCAGGAATACCAGCTTGGGCGAGCAGGGGAGCGACATCAGCCAGTTGTCGATCTAGAGAAGGTTGTTCTGATGCTGCTAATAATGATATGCGATCGCTCAATAAGGCGATCAACCTTTGGTCAGTTTTTTTCAGCCGATCTGAATTTATCATTTGTCACTTGTACTGAGCGAAGCCGAAGTATTTGTCATTAGTCATTTGTCATTTGTCTTTGAGATATCACGCGCACAAGGGGCAAGGTATGTACCACAAGCTCTTGCTCAACAAGTGATTTTTTAGAACTCAATTCGGGCAAGATATCCAAAGTTGTTGCTCTTTTGGCGATCGCATCATAAAATAACTCTTCATACCGATCTAGCGCTTGCTCAAAAGAGTAGTTTTCTACCGCAAACTTTCTTCCTTTGCGCCCTAATTGTGCTGCTAGTTCCGGCTGATTATATAAATCTAATACCGCAGCGGCCAAAGCATCTGCTGACTCTGGCTCAACGATAACGCCGCCGCCGCTTTCTTTGATAGCTTTGGCAGCAGTACCAGTGGCGGGAACTGAACCGACAATTGGGCGACCACTGGCTAACAGCAGTGGTATTTTAGAAGGCATATTGAAGGAAATCACATTGCTCTTTTGCACAATCAACCCAACATCAGCAGCTGCTAACATTTGCGGTAGTTTTTCTCGCGGTTGCAATGGTAGCAGCAAAACGTTATCTGCCCCACAAGCAAGACAATGTTTTTGTAACCTTTCGAGAGCTTGAGATTCACCGGCGATCGCAAAGACAATATCATTAATATGACGCAACCGAGATGCTGCTTCTATTACTGTCTCTAAACCTTGCGTCAGAGCAATATTACCTGAATAAAGTACTACAAATTTATCATCAAGTTGATGGGAAGCTCTCCAGGAGTTATTCTCCTTTGGTAAAGGACGGATAAAATTTAGATTTACCCAATTTGGAATGCAGGCAATTTTATTAGCAGGTACACCTTTATGGATTAAATTATCTACGAAACCATCGGCAATCACGCTAATGGTATGTGCAGTTCGGTAGGCAAATTTTTCTAAAGCTTCCAGAGCTTGAATCATCAACTTATTCTTAATTAGCCCAACACGCACAGCAGCTTCCGGGAGGATATCTTGCACATTCAGCACTACTGGACAGTTGTATAGCCAACTTATTAAAGTTGCAGGTAAGCAAACGAGTAACGGTGGCACTGTTAAGAGAATTAAATCAGGTCGCTCACCTTTGAGAGCTTGTGGCAAACTTGTAAAGACAAAGCTCAACTCTAGCAGTAGCCGATCTATAAGGTTAGGTTTAGACTTAATCCGCAGGTAACTACGTTGAATAGTGACACCATTTTTCTTTTCAGTAACGTATAACTTACCCCGATAGCGATCGTAAATCTGACGCTGAGGATAGTTAGGCATACCTGTGATTACCCGCACTTGATGCCCTCGCTTCACCAGCCCTTCTGCTAGTTCAGTCATCAAAGGTGCAATACCAATTGGTTCTGGATGATAGTTGTATGAATAAATCAGAATGTGCATTAACCGTTAATGTGCTAAAAGCACCTTGATAATCTTGGCTTTATTTAGTATTTCCAGTTTTTATCTCCCTGATTCCAGATTTAATGACCTGAAATTTTCGTAAGGTGTGTTACCAAGGGCATAACGCACCCCACGAAACAGAAGTTTTAGATTTTGTTTAATCCACTTCAGCCTTTGAACTCGGAACTTCAGCTTCTGAACTGGGAACTTCGACCTCTGAACTCAGAACTTCAGCCTTTGAACTGGGAACTTCGACCTCTGAACTCAGAACTTCAGCCTCTGAACTCGGAACTTCGACCTCTGAACTCGGAACTTCAGCTTCTGAACTTGGAACTTCAGCCTCTGAACTTGGAACTTCGACCTTTGAACTCGGAACTTCAGCTTCTGAACTTGGAACTTCGACCTCTGAACTCGAATTCGGTCACTTTACTGCTACTAAATCATGAGAACTCAGCACTGTTTTTGCAACGTCTTCTCTAAACTGAAGACTGGCTTTTGTTGCCCGCGTTTCCGCAATGTGACGGTAGCAGCCCCAAGCCCAAGCAATGCTAAACCCAATGCTGAACTAGGTTCTGGTACTTGCCTTCTGCCCTCTACGTTTAGCACTTGGACGCGACCTTGGAAGAAATCGCCCACATACAGCTTGCCATCTTTGAGGGTTGTGCCACCAGTCCAGTTAAATCTGCCTGGTGTGAGGTCGAGGGGGTTACCAAAAGGAGGGCCAGTTAATGCTGGAGGCGGTACAGGATTACCTGATGCATCGCGTGCATTTTCACCGTAGGAAGTCAAGAACTTACCGTTTTTATCAAATACCTGAACGCGGCTGTTGATAGAATCAGCTACATAAACATTCTCTTGGTCATCCACTTCGATGCCAATTGGCTGAAGAAGTTGTCCAGGGCCGCTACCTGCTGAACCAAATGCGTACAGAGGTTTGCCATTTGGATCGAGTACTTGAACGCGGTTGTTATACTGGTCAGCTAGAAAGATATTTCCACTGACTGGGGAAATTCTTATACCTGCTACACCTTGAGTTTCTCCTAGTGCAGTGCCTAAAGTGCCACCAATGACACCAATTTGCTTTCCGTCAGGTGTGAATTTGAGGATTCTTTCGCCGTTAAAATCACCTACGTAAACGTTGCCAGTCTTGTCAAAAGTCACACCAGATGGCCCAAAGAAAATCCGATCGTTTACACGAGGGGTAAAATCTCCGTTTGCAAAGGATCTAATAAAGTTACCCTGAGGATCGAATTGATTAATGCGGTTGTTGTAAACATCACCTGCATACAAATCCCCTGTTACGGGATTAAAGTCTACAGTTGTTGGCTCGTCAAACTGTCCGGGCCCTGTGCCGCCGGAACCAATTGCTCCAATATACTGACCGGTGGGACTAAATTTTTCAATTTTGTTACCGAGGTTGTAGTTAGGAGTACCATCTGGGTTAACACCGCGTCCGTTAGCTATGAGGGTATTCCCCGAATCATCTACCGTTATCCCTTGGGGAACAAAAAGCTGCCCTGGCCCGAAGCCAGGACTGCCGATACTTCTGTCGTAAGTTAATGTTACAGCTTTGGCTTGGGCTGCTGTTGCCAACACCATCAATCCAGTACCGAGAATGCCAATTGACAAATTTTTGACTAATCCCATGAGTTTTAAGTCCTGGTTGTATAAGGTATACTCTTTCCTAGACTAATTTTGTTCCCCGTCCTAGTTTGGGAACTCTGAAATTTGGGCTGCTGCCTCTTGTTGGAAATGCAACTTTCTCTTTTGGGCAGCAGCCTATTCTGTAAGCTTTACCTGGTGTCAGGTAAAGAGGGATTTAGACAGTCTCTGCTTCGGTTAGCAACTCTTCACCCAATTTGTGTTGGCGTTTGCGCTTGGCGTAAGCAGCAGTTGCGCCTACACTAGCAAGTGCTAGTAAGCCGACTACTGAACCAGGTTCGGGGACTTTTTCGGCAACGACACCATCCACCCGAACAACTTCCCCGCGTTCTGGGCCGACACCGCGATTGGTAATATAAATCTTGCCATCAGGGCCAATATCAATTCCATCAGCCGAATCTAGCCCTTGACCTGCTGCAACAAGCGTTGTACGAGTGCCGTCAGGAGCAACTTGGATGAGAGATCCAGGTAGATTTGTGATGTCACCCCCCAACTGGGACTTGTCGCTGAACTGTAAAACCAGCAAATCACCTTTCTCATCAAAGGTTAGGTCGGTGATGTGCGTAAAGCCATCGAGAAAAACTTCTGGTTTTTGATCTTCGCCAATGCGGAAGATCCGCGATTTACCATCTGGATAAGGAAAACCCGTATATTCACCAACATATAAAGCTCCATCGGGGCCAATTGCGCCACCTGTGGGTACTGATTGAATTGCTATTTTTCCTCCTGGAAGTTCCTCTAATAGCCCAGGAGGTAATTGTAATCCTGGTGGCAAATCTGACTTACTAATAATATTTTTAGGAATTGCGATCGCTTGTGACTTACTTCCGTCAAGCTTGATTTTGTAAGCAGTGTTCCCGCCCCCATCAACGACATAAGCATTATCGCCACTAATAGCCAGATCGTAGGGATTGGTAACTACATCCCCCTTGTCTGGATTTTGGGTGATTTCATTTTTAGCAAAGTCAAAAATACTATTGAGAGATCCGGTGTTCAAGTCAACTTGGTACAGTTGTGCTAGAAGCGGCGTATTCAAAACTTTATCGGGCGTTGATGGCGGGAAAGTTGCAAGTTGCTGTGGTGGGAGTGGGGATTTAGAACCAAGGTTAAGTGTTGCTAGATCGCGGTTTCCTGGATAACCGGCAAACCCTGTCAGCAGATAAGCATTCCCTTTAGAATCGAATTGTATGTCTTCAATACCAGCGCCTTGGTTGCCGGTGGGTTGCTCTGCTAAAGACTGAAAGTTATTAAGTAGACGCTGTTTTGTGCCGTTTGGTGAAACTTTGACTAGTGAACTAGTATTACCAGCACAGATAGGCTGAAACAACGTACTCGGAGATGGTTGGCAATTTCCGTTACCGCCGATACCTGGCTCTGCTACGTAGAGACTGCCGTCAGGGCCAAAGCTAACACCCCGTGCATTACTAACTCCATCGACAACTGTCGTTAGCGTTGCAGCTTGTGCAGATAGTGTTCCACAAATAGCAGTAAAACAAAATGTAACAGATGTAAGAGCAAATGACTTGAGTTTCATACCTTTGGAGATTGAGAGTTAAATAATTTGTTTGGGGAAACTTTTATGGTTTTAAAGACAACGAATTGCAGTCTTTGAGGAACGCAAGATTGGTTTGAAACTCTTTATTCGAGCGCCACGACTCTATTTATGGGAGGTTTGGTAGCTCTTTCTTCTTGTGCAACCAACCAACGCCCAAGGCAGCGATCGCTAACACACCTAAAGCAGAATCAGGTTCAGGAATAGACTTGGTATTTTCAATTTTGAGAACTTGTCCAAATCCAGGGCGATCGCCTCGGTTGGTAACGTATACTGCACCATCAGCAGCAATAGTCAGGGCACTAGGCGACTCTAATCCATTGCCACTCAGAAGAGTTGTGCGTGTGCCATCGGGAGCTATTTTGATTACAGAACCATCAAAATCACCCTTCCAAGCTGACTGATTGGCGTACTGCAAAGCATACAAATTGCCCGCAGGATCGAATTGCAAGTCTGTAAGTTGGGTAAAACCATCAGCGAAGACTGATGATTTCCCATCAGCACCGACTCGATAGATTTTTGCGCCGCTTTCTGGGAAAGGGAAACCAGTAAATTGGCTGATGTAATAAGCACCATCAGGCCCTTTTGCCACGCCCGAAGGTACTGGTTGAGTGGCAAACTGCGATGGGCCTCGCACCGCTTCCCCTTGAGATGGAACCTGTGCCGGTTCATTGGATGGGGTATCAGAAGGTGGAAAGACGGGATTAGTTAATATGTCTTGGGGAAAGGTAGTAAGAGCTTGCAAGTTACTACCGCTAGTATTAACACTGAGTAAGTCGTTTGCACCTGCATCAGCTACAACTAACTTATTGCCATCTATTACAAAGCCCAAGGGATTGCTACCGACATCACCACCATCGGGATTATTGGCGAGTTCATAGTTAGCTAAATCAGCAACACTCGTCCAGGAATTGGTCTTAAAGTCGGGAGCAATGATTTTACCGAGGTCAGTGTCACCTAAATTGCGATCGCGAAAGGTTGGATTCGCCCCATACCCAATCAGAACATAAGGTTTACCTGTAGCATCAAATTGGATGTTACGAGGGCCACCGGCTCCAGTACCATCTGGTAATGCTATAGAAGGAAGTCCTGTAAGTATGCGCTCGGTTTTACCATTCTCAATTTTGGTAACTGCCCCACTTGTGCCATAGCATAGAGAGTCGCCTTGACCGCTTGCTGGTGGCACACAACCGCCACTTCCCCCGATGCCCGCCTCTGTAACATAGAGATCGCCATCAGGGCCAAAGCTTAGTCCTCCGGCATTATATAGACCGTCGGCGATTACTGAAAAGGATGCAGCTGAGGCAGCTTTCATTCCCGAAAAAGCGGTAACACAAAAAGTGAGGAAGGTAATAGTAAGTTGTTTATGTTTCATATTTCGTCATTTGTCATTTGTCATTTGTCCTTTGTTCTTTGTCCTTTGTCCTTTTTTTTTGTTAGTTGACCAATGACCAATGACCAATGACTAATGACTATTAACTAGTGGCTCTGGAGCTTTTGGTAGATAGCTCATTCCTCGATCAAATGATTTGAGGTTGCCAGCTTTGGCTTCGAGTAAACGTTTGATGTTCATGCTCTCAGCGCCATAGTCTTCAATTTGAAGTTTGCCGTGGGTTACAGTTCCATCTGTTTTCCAGAATGTGATTCGATGCAAGATAAAACCAGAGGCTTCTGGATCGGCGAAAGCGTAAGCGGTTGGAATGAGTAACGCTACAGAACGCTGATAATATTCGTAATCTGGATAATAATATTCTTGCTCAAGCAAGTAGTATTTACTCAGACTATGAACGCGCACAGAAACTTTTACCTTCTGGTCATATTCATCTTTGAATTCACCTGAATCAGAAGTAATATCGCCATTCGGTCGCAGTAGATGTGCCCACTCATCTATGTTTTGTAAATCCTTTAAGTATTCAATACCAATTTCAACAGGAGCATCAACATAAATGGTGTCTGTATCAATAAAGTGGCTTCCTTTAGCTGCTGAGGTCAGACCAGCTTTACGTTCCAAATTCCCTTTGAGAGAGCGACATTCAGAAGTATGTACTGTGTGAATTCCCTGCATGATCATCTGAGTCTGCCGTTTGGGATCGACAAAGCTCAACCAGTGAAAGTACACACCTTTTTCATCTGTTCCCGGCTCGATATAATCAGTGGGAAACAGCAAAACAGGGTAAACCTGAAAATATTTCTGATACTCTAATCCACAGTGCCACTCAATGCCGTAGAAAAGTGGATTTTCTAATTTTTTAACATGATAATAGAGATTTTTGTGATAACCAGACGCAGTTCCCAGCCAGGTATCTTCGTCAATTTGCTCTTTCATCCGGCTATAAAGCGTCCATTCATCTAAGTTTTTTAAACTACAAAGATACTCAAAAGCGCTTTCTGGGGAAGTAGCAATATATGCTGATGTAGCAAAGGTATTTTTTTCCATTTTTCACTCCTGAAGATAATAATAATTAAGCTGCGATCGCTGTAGTTTTACTTCGCTTAATCTTGTCGATCCGGTCTTCTGCTAATCGTCTGGCAGCATCGTTGGTAGTAACTCCTTGCTCTTTAGCAATCTCAAAAATTGCTAATAGCGTGTCATAAATGTTATGCACTTGCTTGAAAGCTTTTTCTTCGTCATAACCAATCATTTCGTTATAAACATTAATTAATCCTCCAGCATTAATTACATAATCGGGACTGTAAAGTATCCCTTTTTTGGCAAGCATTTGACTATGTAATTGCTCATTATCCAATTGATTATTAGCTGCACCAGCAATAATCGAAGCTTGCAGAAAAGGAATTGTATGACTATTAAGAATTCCTCCTAAAGCACAAGGAGAAAAGATATCTACATCAAGTGAGTAAATTTCAGATGGTTCTACAATAGTTGCGCCAAAAAGCCGTTTCACTTCTTCTGCTTTGACTGGATCTACATCGCTAACAAAAAGCTGGACATCATGCTCATGTAAGTGACGACAGAGATTTTTACCGACATTTCCTAAGCCTTGAACTGCAACTTTCATCCCATCAAGTCTTTTGCTCTGCCAACGAGATTCTACAGCAGCTTTAATTCCCAGAAAAACTCCTAGTGAAGTTATGGGAGCAGGCCCGCCAGATTTTTCTGATACCCCAACAACATATTTCGTTTCTTGACTAATTGTCCGCACATCGTCAGGGGTAATATTGACATCTTGTCCGGTAATAAAACGTCCATTCAGGCTATCAACAAAACGTCCATAAGCTCTTAACAAATCATCTGTTTTATTTTCCGGATTAGCTATAATAACTGCTTTTCCCCCACCAGCCGGAATGTTGGCACAGGCAGCTTTATATGTCATTCCACGACTCAGACGAAGTGCGTCTTTTAAAGCAGCTTCTTCGTTGACATAAGGCAAGATTCTTGTAGCTCCCATTGCTGGGCCCAAGGTTGTGTCATGGATGGCAATAATTGCCTTAATTTCTGGATTTTTACCATGACAAAACAGAACTTGTTCGTGACCCATTTCTCTAACAGTTTCAAATAGCAGCATCTTGTCCTCTTGATATTGGTTGGAATTGTTTAGAGAAAGTAATGAACATTACAAAATATAAAGATATAGACATAAAAACACTCTTGAATATTAAGATTAGATGAAGTTAAGAAAAGACTTAGGGTTTAAAAAAGAAGTTTTAGATTCCAGCTTTTTGAGTGGAGTTTCTGACTAAAAGAAAACTTTTGTCGCTTCTAAACTCATCCTTTCTCTTTTACTGAATTAACTAATCAAAACTGCGTTGTAAATTCAGCTTGATTGCAGTGTTTTAGTGTCTATAACAATTGAATGAGATTGCAAACTTTTAAAATCAAACCATTGGAAATGAAACCTGCTTGGCTGGATTTTTAGCGGCATTTGATTTAATTCCTTGTGCTGCCAAACTCTTATTACGTCCGCCAGAAGGTGCTGGGCGGTCGGCATCAATCACTACATCAATGAGAAAAGGGACATTTGATGCGATCGCTTGTTGTAATGCAGCTTCAATATCCGACTCTCTGACGACAACGATCGCTTCTGCTCCCATCCCACGAGCAATCATCGCAAAGTTTGTTGGTGGCATTGTTGCATCTGCGCCCTTTAATCCCAAGATTTTCATTCCTTGATGGCACATGTTGTAACGCGCATCGTTGAGTACAATCCAGATTGCCGGAATTTTGTATTTCACGGCTGTGCTGATTTCGTTATTCATCAGCATTGCTCCATCGCCAACAATCCCTACAGCCTTGCTTTTGCTCGCCAGTGCTGCACCCAATACTCCGGTGACGGCGTGGCCCATTGCTCCGACTCCGGTACTGACTCGGTAACGATTGGCTTCGGAAAATTGGAGTAGATGCGTTGACCAAGTAAACGAGTTACCACACTCCGCCATGACTACGGCATCGCTATCTTCAACAATTATCTTTTGAATTGCTGCCATCAATACTTCTGGCCGCACTGGATAATCTACCTCTGTAGCAGGTTCAATTGCTTTGTGTTCTGGACGAGGTAGCGACATTGTAGAATCAGG
Source organism: Nostoc sp. DedQUE08 (assembly GCF_034530895.1). Lineage (NCBI taxonomy): Bacteria > Bacillati > Cyanobacteriota > Cyanophyceae > Nostocales > Nostocaceae > Nostoc > Nostoc sp. DedQUE08. Next base: position 53,550 of record NZ_JAVRCD010000027.1, on the reverse strand, counting down.
AGCATCCGGCAATTGCTGCAACAACTCTTTCACAAAAGCTTTGATATCAGACCGAACTGGGAAAGTTTCAACGTGAGGATAGGCTACACCTGGCACTTCTGGGTCAATATCAACATGGACAAAACCTCCTTTTGGAACTAGCGCCGAACTCCAGAAAGAAGTCGGTTCGCCAAGACGGGTTCCTAATACGAGTGTGCGTAGTGGAGGTTGCTGTTCCATATAAGTTAAGACGGAAGCATGACCGCCTAAACCTGTAACACCCACAAATTGGGGATGATCTTCAGGGAAAATACCTTTAGCACGGGGCGAACACATAACGGCTGCTCCGGTTTTTTCAGCCAGTTCCAGAATTTCTTCTGCTGCGTCACGCGCACCGAAACCAACCCAGATAGCAAAGGGGCCAGATGATAATAACTCTACAGATTTAGCGATCGCTTCTTTGGAAGCAGTCATCGGAAACGGAGAAATATCTAGCTGGGGTAAAGCTATATTCTCAACTAAACTTGTTTGCACACTGGTGGGAATGCTCAAATGGGCAACAAATCCGCCTGGTTGCGCCATCGCTAATGCAAGTTTACGGAAAATCTGCGGTAGTTGAGCCGCAGATTCAATCGTGACTGCATAGTTGAATAACGCTCCTGGGGTAAAAATTCCTCCACTGGGCAATGTGTAAGTGCTGGTTTCTTGAATTGCCCAACGTCCACGCTGCGGTGCTGAGGTACAAGCCGACAACAAAATCACCTTTGCACCTTCACCACGAGCCGCAAATAACCCGGTGAGGGCGTTAGTGATCCCCGGCCCGGCTGTGGTAAAAACTACAGTTGGGCGATTATTTGCAAAGTAAGCCTCGGTGGCTGCAAATGCTGCTCCGGCTTCATGGCGGAAGTTTAACACCTCTATGCTGCTATTGGATAACGCACCCCAAAGGCTTGCCATTGCACCACCTGCGACACCAAAAGCGTAGCTTACTCCCAAATTTTCCAACATTTGAGCGATCGCATCGGCAACTGAGAGCGTTGGGGCTGTTTCATCGTTTAAAAAAGCCTGAATTCCCCCATTATTCTCCGATTCATCAAGCTGACGGGAGTCAGACACAGATTCTACATATCTGTTTGCGGGAAGTTCCTTGTATGGCTCAGTGGTGATGAGAGGATTTGAACCAGTATAGTTTTGACTCATTGGTTTCACGTAATTTCAGAAAGTTATACAAAGGCTTTTTAGTTTACAATCACAGCGCTAGAAATATTTATTACAAACAACTCTGTTGTTTCTTGCAGCGATGACCTAGCTTGGTCAAGAGTAGAAATGGCGAATCGCTGCTGATTGATGCTTGTGAGCGCAGTACCAAAAAATTTTTACCAAAAGCATACAACAGTTGAGGCTGTGCTTCTTGCCACCAGAATAAAGGAGATGAAGACTGTTGTACAATCAAAAATCTTTTGATAAGGATGTCAAATTTTTCGCTTCTATGTGATGACTACAGTATTTAAGTAGATCGGCGGTAGTTCGGTGGGAAAAAACTAAGTTGTGTAAAGGTGTAGAAACTGGTAATTAACCGAAGTTAAGCGTGTCTCAGAATGTTTACAAAACTTAATATAGTTAGCTTTAATAGCACCGATCTAATTAAGAAACGCTTGATAAGTTTCTTGACCGCTAGAATAAAAACCTAATTTACAATGAAAAATCTTTTGATGTATGTGTCAATTTTTTTGCTTTTTTCGTGATTGTCACATTTGCAACTTAGCCACCTGAAAAATTGATATTCTGCAATCGCAGAAGCGGCACATTACCAAATTTGCAATAGGAAATCTTTTGATGTGGGTGTCAATTCTTTTGCTTTAGAACTTACACAACTTTTTATCCGAATTTAAGCATGAGGCGATTAAGCGGTCTTTATATTGCCACCAAAAACTCTTTGAGTCAATTATTTGTAACGATAAAGACATCATTTTTTGACTTTTTATAGTTCCTTTGAGAGATGACAAAGTATTCAGGGCATGAATATCTTTAAAAAAGTGTTTTTGATAATGCATAAATCAACAGTATATACCTAATATACGAATACGGACTTAGTTTTTGAAAGAAAACATACAATAGAACACATAATTCTTACGTACACTGGTGATACAAATGTACTTCTTGCGACAGATGACTAAGCATATTCTTCTATAGTTAAATTCCTGAGAAGGTAGGTTAAGATAAATTAAGAAAATAAGTTGATAAGTTGAAGTTTATTCATTTAAGCCAGACCCACTACCGCAAATTCATTTATGTTGAAAATCAAAGGACTCTACACAACTAGTTTGCCAAAATTCTTGTTAAGGAAAAGGCTAAAGGAGAAAAATTTTTATTCTTTAACCTTTCCCCAGTGGAAATCCCAGGAATTTTAGATTGGTGAACTCTTATAAAGAGGTAGCACTGCTACATCTTTACAAGGGTTATTGCTAATGCGTAGTTAATTTCTAAAGATGTCTATTAGTTAGTTGTCATACAGGGCTAGGTTAAATTTAAAATATTTTTTTTACTTATAGATTAAGAGCGTTGAACTTTTATCTAACAGGGCTGATTGACCGCTCTAAATTTTGTATATAAAAACTTGTTTAAGTCAATAATTAAAAAAATATTTAGTTTATTTTTTTAGAAAAATTTGGTTTAACAATTCACCTTTTCCTGGTATGATAAGTTTTATTAAGAATAATTAGTAATATTTTTTAATATACTAACTATTTTGACTATTTTTATTTTTTAACAGCCAAAAAGTACACCAAAGATTTTGGGAATTTATGACTATTAACTCTTTAATGGGAATGGTGCTGATTGATTACCAGGAGGAAGTATGAACATGAATTCTGGCGAATATACACTAGCTAGATCGAACAATCAATGGGCACTGCAACCAGAAATAGAGATGAAGTTTGCTCACTTCCTAATAAATCACGCTGTAGATGCTGCCTTTTGTTTAGGAGCAAACGGGCAGTTTCTTTACGTCAACGATGCCACTTGCCTGATGACTGAGTATTCCCGTGAGGAATTACTTTCTATGAGGCTGCATGATATAGATGTAGATTTTTCGCAGCATAATTGGTCAGATATTAGCTCACAGGGTTCCCTTACCTTTAAATCTCGCTATCGGGCAAAAGGAGGTCGGATATTTCTGGTAGAAATATCGATGAACTATGTAAAACACCAAGATATGGAATTTGGCTGTGCCTTTGCTCGTGAGAAAACGGATGAAATAGTAGAATTGAGCGTCCAAAAGTGGACCGATGAATTAAAAGATGCCAAAGACAATTTGCAACAAGAATTTTCTCAACTCAAGGACAAAGAAGTAGAACTAGAAACATCTCTTTCTTTACTTCGCTCTACTCTTGAGTCTACTGCTATTGGTATTGTTGCAGTTAACTTTGAGGGAGATATTCTGAGCTTGAATCAGAAATTTGTGGATATGTGGCAGATCCCAGAGTCCCTAATACTATCTAAGAAATGTCCTCGATGCAAATCCTTTTTTGAGAGCCAACTAAAAGATCCACAAGCCTTTAGTCGGCTGATTTGGGAAGTGTCTAGCCAATCTGATTTCGAGAGTTACGACATTCTAGAGTTGAAAGATGGGAGAGTTTTCGCGCACTATTCTAAACCTCAATTGCTTGAGGGTAAAATTATTGGGAGAGTGTGGAGTATTTGGGACATTACTGAATCGAAACAGACTGAAGAAGCATTACGACTGAACGCAACTAGATTTCGGACTTTAGCAGAAACGACAGATGCCGGTACTTTTCTGATTCAAGGTACGCGGCTTTGCTACATAAATCCGGCAGTAGAGCAACTCACTGGCTACACAAAAGAGGAACTACTAACAGGTTTCGATCTTCGCCGACTGATTAAGAGCAAAAAACGCAGGCAAGTACGTAAGCAGGATGAAGCCGCTGATTTTGAATACCAGGAGATGAATATTTTAACAAAAAACGGCACGGAGCGCTGGCTAGCTTGTGCAGTTGCCAAGCTTGACGGAGTGCTGGATTTTGGGGGAAACCCAGTCGAATTAATTGCAGGTATCGATATTACCGATTACAAATATGCAGAATTAGGTCTTAACCAAGCTTTAGAACAAGCCAAACAACTTAGCGAACTTAGAGCGCGTTTTCTTGCTATGGTTTGCCATCAATTCCGAACTCCACTGAATATTGTTTCATTTTCTAATAGTTTACTTAAAGAAGAAGTAGACAAACGTACACAGAAGAAAATCCAACCATTACTCGATCACATTCAAAAAGCCACCGAACAATTGAGCCTGATGTTGGATGATATTTTGTTCTTCTCGAAAGCAGAATCAGCAAAATTAAACTTTGAACCCAAACCGCTTGAATTAGTTCAGTTTTGTGAAGATTTAGTTGCACAAATGCAGATGATTGTTAGCCAAAAAACAATCAATTTTGTCAGTCAAGATAAAACTCTAACAGCATATATAGATAAAAAATTGCTAGAGCCGATTTTGAAGAATTTGCTTGATAACGCAATTAAGTATTCTCTCTCGAATCTGGCAATTAATTTAGAACTATCTTGCCAAAATGAAAAAATAATTTTCCAAGTGAAAGATAGGGGGATCGGTATTTCAGTAGTAGACCAACAACGAATATTTGAGCCATTTTACCGTGGTAGTAATATCGATCATATACCTGGCACTGGACTAGGACTATCGATTCTTAAAACTCTTGTAGATTTACATCATGGTCAAGTTTCTGTAGAAAGTGAAATTGATGTCGGCTCTACGTTTACAGTAATGCTGCCATTAATCAAATCAGAGTTGACCTGTTTCGAGTTATGAGTGTTGAAATGAAGATAGTTATTAACTAAAAATTTAACAATCATAACTCTCGGAACGAGTCTATTTAGATATTCAGCAAATAGTCTAGTAATTAGCTTCTGCAAAAAGAAAATTATGTCCGAATCGTCAAAGAAAATTCTCGTTATTGAAGATGATAACGTTACTCGCAATCTTTATTTAAAGGGTCTTGAGGGTAAAGGTTTTGATACAATAGGTGCTGACAACGGTCTTGCTGGCATCCACCAAGCACAAAAGCGTATACCCGACTTAGTGATTTGCGATATCACGATGCCCGATATGGATGGTTATAACGTTTTAACTACACTACGCCAAGATCCTCAGACAGCAATTATTCCTTTCATTTTTCTGACTGGCAGTAGTACTAGAGCAGATGTTCGCAAAGCTATGGAATTGGGAGCAGATGACTATCTTAGCAAACCCTCAACACTAGACGAATTGCTCAGAGCGATCGCTACTCGCTTGGAAAAACAAGCTAATCTTCAATACTGGTGTTCTAGGAAATTAGAGAAAGCTCCAAAATCATCAGCATTTACAGATGATACTACAGCGATCGCTGTCGGTGTTGCCATCGCCTCTGAGAAAGAAGTCAACATTCGTCCTAAGTCAATCTTTCCCAACATTCCGCAATTAAAAGAAGTTTTCGACTTTATCGAGGCCCATTATCATGAAGGAATTACTTTGTGTGATGTGGCTGTTGCTGTTGGTTACTCATCGGCTTACTTAACTAACCGAGTAAAGGAGACAAGTGGAGAGACTGTAAACTGCTGGATTGTCAAACGCCGGATGGCGGAAGCTTGTTTTTTACTCCAAAATAATAATCACACAGTCGAGAAGATAGCGAAAGCATTAGGCTATCAGGATGTGTCTCATTTCTCCCGTCAGTTTCGCCAACATCACGGTTTACCTCCCCAAGCTTGGCGCAAAGAGCATCAGCTTGTATCGCAAAAACAGGTGAAACTGTGGTGAAAGTGGATTTTATACAAATAGTTGTGTAAATTCATATATTAAATCCACCCTACCTTTACGTAACATGGCTGGATCTAATCTTTCAGTAGTATTACAAGTCATCAAGACAACTAACCGTTGCTGCATCTGAATACCAGAATCATCAATTACACTCTGATATAAAGTGCCATCTAGCAAACTCAAAATGTGTTCGGTTTTGTTATTGTATTGCGCTACCTCCGAAGCACGATTTTGCGCTAGATTATCAGCTTCGTTAATAACGATACAAATACGTTCTATGTAAGTCGGTGGGACAAAATTAGTGATCGCATCATGATCTAAAATAAAAATTACATACCCTAAAGGTACAAGAATTTCTTTTGCTACTGCCTGTGTCCAGACTGTTTTACCAGTACCTGGTTGTCCATGTACAACAACCGCTAACTGGTTTTGATTTAAAATCGCTTGCTGTACAGAATCAGTAAAGTTTTGGATATCTGCGGGAAATGTCCGAATGTTAAATTGACTATGAACTTTGCCTACACGACTTTGATATCCACTCAGCATCACTGCTAAGTCGTAAGTTGCTTTGTTAATTAGTGGCGCGAGATTTTTCGCCATTAAAGTATATTGTCGTCGGCCGCGATCGTAAGGATCGATTTGCAACCAAATGTCATACTTAGACCAGTAAGCGTAAACAGTATTAATAACGTCTAAGCGTTCCCAGCTAACAAATTTATCTATCGGAAAGTAAAAATCTCTTTCTGAGTGATACTGAGTAATAATATCAGGATTACCCAATACACCTAAAACTCGCAGTACAGTAATTTCTTGCAGTCGATTCAGAACATAATCAATAGGAATACTACTACGACTGACAAATTGGACAATAGGCGTTTCCGTACTCAAAACATCTTTGTAGCGATGATCTGGTGATTGCGGATCTGGCGTGATGTAATTCCAAAACTTTTCAACTTCGTAGCGGGTATTATCAGATACAACACTTAATAAATTAGCCCACCAAGCATAATTGTTTCGTCCTAAAACATCAGCAATATTACTCGCCAAATTCAAACTTTTTTGACTTAATTCGCGGGAGTCACTGTACAATAGTTGCCACAAAAACCCCCAGTCTAATTCTCGATTAAATGGTCGCCAACCGCAAGCAAGTAAGCTTTGCCGAGTATTATTTGTAGGACTGCCTTCATTGCTTCTAAAATAGTCAAAATCCATATTTATCGGTTATGCAGCGTTAATTAAGTTATTTTGTGTTAAGTAGAAAGTTTTGAAAATTTTTTCTCGTAATATCAACTAATTGCGTGCAAATGGTAATTTTATTTCCACTGTACTGGCGAAGAAGTCTTTTTAATTTAACTCATTACTATTGTAGTACACTGCATTACAAAAAAACTACTTATGTCAACTTTTTTGACAAACCAATTGGTAAGTGACTGCTTACTTTTAGCGATTGATGTACCTGCACTACTTATCCGTCTGTAGATGAGGACTTACAGCATATTTCAAGTTGATGAAGTACACAAGCTAGCCTGAAGGTACAAAGCTTGTTTTACTTCTGTTAGCGCAGTGGGGCATAGCCCATTCTGATTCCTGAATTCTGACTCTTGAATTCTGCTGTATATCATGTCCGTGGATATTTTTCAGAAGGTTTTATTTGCTATTTACCTAGCCAGTCTCGAAAGCTGGAATGATACAGACTGTAATGGGTTTCTGAGGCGATTTGTTTTTGCTGTAAGAACTCTAGCCAATTTTCTAGGACTTCTTCAACTTCATACTCATCAGTATCAATGATTTGTGCGATGCCTGCGGCGGGTTGCGCCAACGCTTCCACCGATATTGCTTTTTGCTGCTGGATTAAAACATTTAACACATCTGTGCTATGTTTCGTCTTTTGTTCGGATGGAAACATTTTGTGTAAATGCTGCTGATAATATGCCTCTAAACCAGGCGTGAGTTGATTGTACTGGAAAGGTATTAGGTAGAAATTTTCTGCAATCGCACTTATTACCTGACTGAGATACATAAAATTATTTTCGCTCAAAGCGGTGAGGCGATCGCAGAATTCTTGCTGATTAATCTGGTGATTACTCAGCCAAAATTTAAGATCCCCCCTAATTCCCGTTAACAAGGGGGGAATATTGCCTTCCTTTTCAAGGGGGGTTGGGGGGATCTCTTCATCGGGGGTTAGGTAATTTTGAATATATGCTTGAATATCTCGCCGATTTTGTTCTGGATAATCTGCTAAATCAAGACTTTGGGACGGCGTTTCAATTAATAAACCCGACTTCTCCCGCAAGAAAGGTCTACGAGTGAGGAGGAAATAGACCCCATCCGGGAGATAGCGGGGGAGATAAAACAGATTTGTACCAGGTGGTTGGCTGTTACGGTCAATGCAATTTAATCCATCAATGGCAATTATCAGTTTTTGATCGGGTTCTAACTCATCACTGATTTGCTGGAGAAGACTAGAGAAAAACCAACTTCCCTCTGTGGCGTTATCAGGCAGGGAGGTGTAATTAAGCGAGTATTGATTAATGAGTTGCGTGCAGATATTTATGAGAAATTCGTCAGCACGATTTTTACCCTCAAGTTCGGCATTGTAATAAATAACTTGAGGATTGTTTGTCACATATTTGGCGAGGATGGCACTTTTACCGCTACCGGGTGCGCCAATGATAGTGAAGTAACCCTGGTGATGGCGGTGGAGAAAGTTGTTAATAGCAATGAAAACAAATTCACGACCGACAAAGTTTTGGCTTTTTTCTTGAATGATTTGCTCAAACTCCGTGGGATGTCCTCTGGAATTGATTGCAGTGGGTGGTTTGGGTGGTGAATTCATGATTTTGGAGAATAATTAAAAGATGAGGCAACAGTGGAGGTGGCGATGTCTATACAATTGCTAAGACGGAAATTCACAGTTGAGCAATATCATAAGATGGTTGAGTCGGGGATTCTCACAGAGGATGACCGAGTGGAATTGATTCGGGGAGAGATTATTGAGATGTCGCCGATTGGGACAAAACACGCTGCTTGTGTAAATCGACTAGTTAATCTGTTGGTGCAGCTGTTGGGTAAACGGGTTATACTTGCTGCTCAAAATCCGATCGCGTTGAACGATAACTCAGAACCTCAGCCAGATGTGGCATTACTTAAACCCCGTAATGATTTCTACGCCACAGCACACCCCCAACCCCAGGATATTTTTTTATTAATTGAAGTATCTGATTCGACTGTGATGTATGACCGGGAAGAGAAAATTCCTTTATATGCGGAAGCAAACATAATTGAAGTTTGGTTAGTAGATATTAACGAGCAAATTGTGGAAGTTTATCAACAACCAACAGCCGCAGGATATCAGCTGATGCAAAAGTTCACTAGCGGTCAAACTTTATCAATTCAAGCCTTCCCTGACGTTAATATTACCGTCAAAGAAATCTTTGGCAGATAAAATTATTTCTTTCCTCATTCCTCTATCTTGTCTCAAGACGCAAAAAATGCACCCTACCTGATGCTTCACCTGCCACAATTGTCATGCCATCTGATGCAACAGCACAGCAGGTTAATGCACTTTCCCCTGTAAAACTGGCTATTACATTCTGACTTTCCAAATCCAAGACTTGGATAGAGTTGTCGTATGAAATATGATAAATCAAATGCTTACTATCTGGCGTAACTGTAACAGTATTTACTTGATTGCCGTTGCCTGTAATACTAAAAATTTCTTGCCCTGTTTTCAAATTCCAAACTTTGAGAGTATTGTCTATTGAGCTAGAAATCACCTGTTTACCATTAGGTGTCAAAGCTACGGCTTGTACAGAGTCAGTATGACCTATTAATGTGTAAAGCTCTGTTCCTGTTTCCAAATCCCAAATTTTGATCGTTTTGTCATTTGAACCAGAAATCAGGAGTTTATCGTCAGGCGTCACTACTATTGTATTTATCTTGTCAGTATGTCCTGTAAAAGAGGAAATTTCCTTGCCTATTTCTAGATCCCATACTTTTAGCGTTTTATCGTTTGAACCAGAAATTATGTATTTACCGTTGGAAGTAACGGTAATAGCATCTACTGAACTGCTATGACCAGTGAGCGTGCGTAGCAAAGTTCGACCAGGGGGATCTAAACTAGGTATCAGTGGGCGAAACCAAGGTTGAGGTTGAGATTGTGATTGCTTGACCATCATCAAAAAAGCTTTAATCTCTGGTAATTCAAAAGATAGTAAACGCCCCCATAGTTGAGGTAATAACTCTATCTGGTTTTTGTTCAAAATATGTGCTGATAGCCGTAATGTTCCTTCAATTAATTTCAGAACATGAATTTTATTTTGGTTATACTCTGGGTTTTTTAATACCTCTGAATCCTTAATCAAATCATAATCTTCAATTAGCGGCTGCACTCCAAACTCAGGATGGTTAATCTTTGCCACCATAAAATCAAAATTAGTTAGGGTTTGGTAATACTTCTCTAATTTGCCTGACTTCACCAAGTTTGGCGCTAAACTACCCAAGTAAGCACGTTGAAAAGCGGGACTTTGTGCCGCTAATTTGTCAGCGAATTCTCCCATCTCACGCCATCTTTTGTACAAGATATTCCGCAATGCGTTGATTAACCTCTTGAAATAGCTTCCGTTTAGAATCCAGAACCCGTTTATATTTCAAAAAGTCTAAAAAACTAGCGTGATAGATGCTGTAGCAGTATTCTCCCTCTATATTCAACAGCTTCAAATACTCAACCCACTCATCTAAAACTAATTGCACATTATATTCATCCTGTTCAGCAATAGCTGCTATTATCTCACAAGGAATTGGTGTACCAATCTCCACTAAAATAAATAAGATAAATACCTTTACTTCCTGGGGTTTTTCATCCATCCCCATCCGCCGCCAATGATCTTGATAATATTCTTGCAAACCATCGGGTAATTGCTTTAAAATCAGGTCTTTATAGTCACCTTTAGTAATTCCTGGCAAAACATAGCGCAGGTACATGAAATTATTTTCACTTTTAGTTGCTACCTGCTCAACAAAATCGTTATCATAAATATTGCGGTCTTGCATCCATTGTCTAAGTGCATTTTTATAGTCTTGATCAACATTTAAAAAGAACCGAATATACTCCTTGATATCTTCACGACTTAAATTAATATACTGACTTCCCCTTAAATCTAGTTCCTCTACGGGGACATCTGGTGCAGACAAGCGTTTTTTATCTATAGTATAAGGTCGTCTAGTCAGCAGAAAATAAACACGCTCAGGAAGCGACGGTGGTAAATCTAAAAGATTACCCCCTGCTTCTTGTTCCACTTCATCCAGAGCATCAATTACAATTACAACATGTTCGCCAGCAGTCAGTTTTTTGCTAACCTGTTCTAGTAAATCTGCTAAATTAGCTTTTTCGGCATTCTGCAACTGGTAACGCTTAATTAATTGTTTGCGAATACTGTCAAGAAATAGCTCCGCTCGATTACGACCGTCTGAGCGAATATTAAAATAGCATGGTGATTTATTGTCCCAAATATATTTAGCAGCGATGGTACTCTTCCCCATCCCCGCATCACCCATTACAGTGAAGTAACCACTGCGATTTTTGGTGATAAATTGGTTAAATGTCTCAAAAACGAACTTACGGCCGCAAAACGAGCGAATTTTCTCTCTAATTAACGACTTAAATTCTGCTGGATACTCGTCTAAATTCCAATCAGGGAAAGGCTCAAACTCTTTGGATTTGCTTTTTTTGGCAATCTGAATAAATATTTCCCCAAATTCCTCTAACTGCGATCGCAGTTCAATTCTCAATAATCGGATATCATATTCTAAATCCTTACCCTGCAAAAACTTTTCTACTTCCTTGCAGAAACCCAAGGGATTATTTGCAGTATAAGCACTCCAAAAAGCATTTTTAATCTTGTTTTCTCTAAAAAGATTCAGAATTGCTTCTGGCTTACCCACACCATACTCAATTAAAGAGTAAACATAAACACCATCAACATCTTTAGGTGGTTGTACTGGGTCAAAATTGAATTGTTTTCTTAAGGTTCTAACAACACTTTCATTGTGTTGAGCTTGATTGATAACTAGAGAAGCCGCAGGTTTAGCAATATTCTTAAGTGCATTAACTACAAGGTCAATACTCATCTTCGCTAACGGTAGAGATAATTTTTACACCTGCAACCTATCCTAACCACACATGGTAAAATTTACCCCAGCCACCGCCATATAATAGCGATACTTTCAGTAAGATTTGTTAACGCTCTCTCTTCCTTCTTCCTCTGTGTCCTCTGCACCTCGCGGTTCGATTCTCACACTCATTTGGCAAAGTGCGTAGGCGTAGCTCGTCGTAGACATCACTCACACATACCTAAAATAAACTGAAACATAGTGCGTAGGCGTGGCCCATCGTAGACATCGCATAGCCATTTTCAGTACCAAACCCCAAACTTGAGCTTTTAAACCGCAAGTTTCACCCTCAAAGGCTCAACGTTCACCCTCAAAGGCTTAACGTTCATCTTCAGAGGCTCAACATTCACCCTCAGAAGCTCAACGTTCACCTTCAGAGGCTCAACGTTCACCTTCAGAGGCTCAACGTTCGACCTCAAAGGCTCAACGTTCACCTTCAGAGGCTCAACTGTGGCAATATTAACTTTGCAACCATATCAACAAGTAGAAACTCCATAAATGCTTGGACACTAAAGGTAGCCATCTATGGTATAGAAATGTATAGAATCTTGTAAAGATATAAAATATAGTCGTTAAATGCACACATTTCTCGCTTCTTCCTCAATGCAGCTGTCTCTACCACCAAATCACTTTCAGCCTATGAAGATTGTCGCACTGGGGGACAGCTTAATTTATGGATTCGGCGACCCGGAAAAAGGAGGCTGGATTGAGCAACTAAGGCGATGGTGGATGTTGCCGGATAGTGCCGGTCATATTCTTTATAATTTAGGGGTAAGAGGCGATCGCACCCAACAAGTAGCTCAAAGATTGGAAGTTGAATTTCGCCACCGGGGTGAACTGCGAAATCGTGTTCCTGATTTGATTATTTTATCCGTAGGAGTGAATGACTCAGCCCGGTTGGCACGTCCCGATGGTAGAAGTTACACAGATTTTACATTGTTTGAAAAGGAAATTGCATCTCTGCTAGATTTAGCACAGCAACTTTGCCCTGTGTTATTTGTGGGCATGGTGCCAGTAGATGAAGCCAAAATGCCATTTTTAGATTGTTTTTATTACAATCATGCCGACCAATACCGCTACAAAGAAGCAACTCGAATTGCTTGCAGCAAACGGCAGATTCCCTATTTGGATATTTTTGAGCAATGGATGGAACGCGGTGAAAGTTGGCGACTCAAACGCTTGAGTGAAGATGGACTTCATCCCAATACACTAGGTTATCAAGCTTTGTTAGAAGATGTAATCAATTGGGATGCCATACCTTCAATGAGCTTTGCCAATGCAGCTTACCATTCTAAATTTGATTATCACCTTAAACCATCCTAATAATTATAGATGTGTTGGTGCTTTGGGGCTAGCTGATATTCTCGTATTTGCCATCCTCGCAAAAAGCACCAAAATCTATTTATAAAAACTCTAATTTTTCTATATTATTCATTACTCCTAACTTTTAACTCCTAACTCAGCACTCAGCATTCAGCACTCCTATGACACCAACTTTATTTGGTCGCTGGCAAACTCGATTATTATTACTGATAACTGTCGGCGTACTCGTATCTTTGCCATTTGCAATGGGTTGGATTGGCCCTGGTGCTAACTCGGTTTATTTTTGGATACTTGCTTATGTCGCTATTTTTGGCTTAGGTTGGGATGTACTTTATGACTATCTCCAAAAATTCCGTTGGGATAGAGATTGGCCAGCAGCTTATCAACTCTTAGCTGGGATATGGGAATTGATATTTATATTTTGTGGAGTCAAATTATTTGGCTTTTTACCAATACCTTTACCGAAAGAAGAACTTTCACCAGGAGCTTTTTTATTGCACTATAGTATGGTGTGGCTAGTGGTTTTTATTAGTTCCCAAAGCCTGATGCGAATTATCTTCCTTCGTTGGCGTTTTCGAGGCGGGGAGTGGTTGTAAAATTTCAAATTATCGAAACTAATTTAATCAAAAATTCTAGCAATTTTCAGGTAATTCAACCGTAGGGTAGGGACGCACAAATGTACGTCCCTACAGTTGATTGTGCCTCAAATAGATAAGGCTATAAATCAATACGCTTGGGTTAGCGCCAAAAACCTTAAGTTGTGTAGGCTGGGGAACCACTGCACCCTTGCAGTTTCCCGACTTGTACCCCTTCGGGGAAGCAAGCTACGCGCAGCGTCTCTCTTTGGGAGAAGCAAGTGGCATTTGAGGAACGTAGACCCGAAGCGGCTTCTCGTTCGCGTAGCGTCTCCGACAGGAGAAGAGTAACCCAACATTTTCATAGCTTTGTTGGGTTGCGCTTTGCTTTACCCAACCTACAATTTTTTACAAAGCCAAGCGTATTGGGCTATAAATCGCAAATTAACAAATCATAAAAAATCATATATGGCGATTTTAGTTTGGATGCAATATGTTGTATTGACGTACAGTTATGTGCGTTATTAAGAACAAGATGACTTTAGAAACCAAAGGAACACATTTATTGTTGTATCTCATCAAATTACAAACAGCTATCTTATGTTTACAAAATTGGCATTTGTGCTGATGTGGTAGTTATATATGAGTAAAACAAGAAAACTTTAAACTCTAGGGAAATTCTTGAATGCAGAGACATCAATCAAGGAAGTACAATGTCAAATTTTGATCTGGTTATTCGGCTATTTCTACAACTTACAGTTATTTTGACCACTTGTCGCATTGTCACGATTTTAGGACGCCGCTATCTTGGTCAAACTGATGTTGTTTGCGAAATGATCGCAGGTGTAATGCTAGGGCCATCACTTTTAGGATTGATTGCACCAGATTTTCAGCAATGGCTATTTCCTAAGCTTCCCATCATCACTGCTGTCGGACTCAAGATACCCAATCCATCAATGTCGATTTTATATGCTATTAGCCAGATTGGATTGGTAATTTATATGTTTTTGATTGGTTTAGACTTTAATACCAAACTCTTAAAACATCATATTAAAAGTGCAAGTTTGCTATCTGCGGCTGGGATTATCACTCCTTTTATTTTAGGAGCGATCGCATCTTTTTGGTTTTATCACAATGGCGATTTCTTTCAACCAAAAGTTATGCCTTGGTCAGCTGCTTTGTATTTGGGTGCATCGATGACAATTACGGCTTTTCCAATGTTAGCTCGTATTCTTTACGAACGCGGTCTTACACAAACCCGCTTCGGTACTTTGGCTTTAGGTGCAGCATCGGTTGATGATGCAGTTGCTTGGTGTTTGCTGGCGATTGTGCTTGCTAGCGTGAAAAATTCTCTGAGCATTGCCATATTAGCAATTGGTGGTGGAATTTGCTATGTGCTATTTGCGATTTTTCTCGGACAACCTCTACTGAAAGCGTTCACACGCATGACAAAACGCGAAGGTGTGAACAGACAAACCCTGACTTTAATGTTGATAGTTTTGATGTTTTGTGCATGGTTTACCGATGTTACAGGTATCTATGCAATATTCGGTGCTTTTGTGTTGGGAGCAGTGACACCACGCGGAGAATTCGCCCAACAAATTCGCCAATATACGGAGTTTTTAACTACTTCTTTTTTGTTACCGATTTTTTTTGTTTTCTCTGGATTAAATACTCAAATTGGATTGGTAAACACACCTACTTTGTGGGGAGTGACGTTGTTAATTATTGCGATCGCAATTCTCGGTAAAGGTGTTGCTTGTATGTTGGCTGCAAAATTGGCGGGGGAAAATTGGCGCGAATCTGCAACAATCGGCGCTCTGATGAATGCTCGTGGTTTGATGGAGTTAATCATCCTCAATATTGGTCTAGAACAAGGTATAATTACCCCAACTTTATTCACTATAATGGTGATTATGGCAGTTATTACAACTCTTATGGCATCACCACTGATTGCCTTTTTATTGCACGGTACAAGCTATGAGAAATCTTTGAATTAAGCAAAATTAAATATTAGATTAATTAAGTATTTAGTACAATATCTAAGCTAGTTTTGAGGGTTTTTAGTAAGCGCTTTAGTGCTGAGAAAATTAAGGACTAAAGTCCTTACTACAAACTTGATTACCCATAACGGCTACAACGGCATCGTAACAATAATTAATATAACAACGAAGCACAAATTACTCTTGGGTGTATCTAACAAGCTTGACATTTTCTAGTATTTTAAAGAATTATCTTAGGGAAACCAGATAGTTAATTTTGAGGAAACCATGCACATCGTTATTCTCGTTCTGGTTGAGGTGCTGATTGTTATTGGGCTTTCACGGCTAGTAGGGCTAGCATTTCGTTCTATTAAGCAACCGCTAGTAATTGGTGAAATTGTCGCCGGAATTATGCTCGGCCCATCTTTATTTGGGTTAGTTGCTCCCCATCTAGCAGTTAGCTTGTTTCCACCAGAAACTTTTCCTTTTCTGAATGTTTTGTCTCAGGTGGGACTAATATTTTTCATGTTTCTAATTGGGCTAGAACTAAATCCCAAATACCTCGGCGGTCAATTAGAAGTAGCAGTTTTAACTTCTCATGTCAGCATTTTGGTGCCGTTTTCTCTAGGAACATTGCTAGCGGTAGTACTTTATCCCCTAGTTTCCAATGCAAGTGTATCGTTCACCGCCTTTGCTTTATTTTTGGGGGCGGCGATGTCGATTACTGCCTTTCCAGTGTTGGCGCGAATCATTACTGAAAACAATTTACAAGGAACGCGTTTAGGAACATTGGCGTTAACTTGTGCAGCAGTGGATGATGTGACAGCTTGGTGTCTCTTGGCAGTTGCGATCGCAGTTGCGCGAACTGGTGACTTTGCTGGTGCTGTACCCACAATTATCGCCAGCATAGTTTACATCGGCTTGATGTTGACAGTCGGTCGTTGGTTCTTGCAAGGCCTTGCCAAACACTACCTCCGTGCGGGAAGACTCAGCCAATTACTGCTAGCTGGGATTTATATGGCAGTGGTTGCATCGGCGCTAATCACTGAACTAATTGGGATTCACTTAATTTTTGGAGCATTTTTGCTGGGAGCAGCCATGCCCAAAAATGAAGATTTAGTCCGAGAATTGGCAATAAAAACAGAAGATTTTGTCCTAATTTTCTTGCTGCCAATATTTTTTGCCTACAGTGGTTTAAAAACGCAGATTGGCTTGCTCAACCGTCCCGAATTGTGGCTTTTGTGTGCGTTGGTTTTAGCTGTGGCGATCGCAGGCAAATATGTTGGTACTTATGTAGCAGCGCGTGTCAGTGGCATTAGTAAACGGGAAGCCTCAGCACTCGGTTGGTTAATGAATACTCGCGGTTTAACCGAACTGATAGTGCTAAACATTGGTTTAGAGTTAAAGGTAATTTCTCCCTTAATATTTACCATGCTGGTAATTATGGCATTGGTAACTACCTTCATGACCTCGCCACTGCTGGAATGGACATATCCGAAAAAGCTGATCAGGTTAGATGTGGTGGAACCGGAGTTAGAAGCACAAACAACTACCACCGCCGCTGATGCCGAAACTTACATTCGTCCCTACCGAATTTTAGTGCCAGTGGCGAATCCGAGTACCCAAAAAGGCTTGGTACAGTTGGCAGCAAATATCGCCATCAACTTTCAATATCCCGCTGTTGTTAACCCTCTGAGCCTGATTGAATTTCAAGAAGATTATGCCTTTGAAAGTACGCCAGTTGAAGCAGACCGATTAATCGCCCAGCGCCGCCAGCAGCTAGAAGAATTGATTAATACTCTCGAACCGCCAGAAACACGTTCCTGTGTGCATCCGATCGTTCGCATATCTAGCAACGTTGCCCGTGAAACAGCACAGATTGCCACATTAGAACAAGCTGATTTAATTCTCGTTGGCTGGCATCGACCAGCTTTTAGTAGTAATCGTTTAGGTGGACGAGTCGGACAAATGCTTACTACTGCCCCAGTGGATGTAGCAGTGTTTGTAGATAAAGGTAAAGAGCAATTAGAAAGTTTATTAGTACCTTATTCGGCCAATATCCATGATGATTTAGCACTAATAATAGCTCTGAGACTGCTAATCAATCGTGAGACTTGTGTGTTGCAGATATTACAGATAGTAGAAAATCACGCCAAGGAAGAATTGAATTACGAGCTAAATACGATGATGGAACAATTGCCCGCCAGTGTACGCGATCGCATTGAAATCAAAATTGTCCAAGCTCCAGATCCAATCCAAGCTGTAGTCGAAGCCTCAAAAAATGTAGACCTAACAATTGCTGGCACCAGCCGCGCTTGGGGTATCGAGCGTCAAACCTTGGGAAGATATACAGATCAACTAGCCATTCAATGTTGCTCCTCCCTGCTGATTACCCGCCGTTACAGTCAAGTCACCGCTCATCTGGCTTCTATGCTTCCTGATGTTAGCAGTCAAGAGCCAACATTGAGGAACTGAGAACATGAATCATTTCAACCTCAAATCTTTAAGTTTTTACGGAGTAGCAATAATTTCAGTGCTACTGTTGTTTAAAACTGTCACTGTTTACGGAGAAAACAAACTCAAGGCTCCTCCGCCAGTTAACGGTCGCTATCGTCTAACCCTAGCGGAGAATTTGCCTAACTGTGAAAAATCGGATACTCTGACGTTAAACATTGAGCAGTCAGGTATTTACTTAAATGCCTCTGTATTACCGGCAAACGCTAACGCCGACACTGACGAAAAGCACTCTCTGGCAGGCATCTTCAAAAATCAACAATTAAATTTATCTGGGAAAGTAGGCAGATCGATACTTTGTAATATTCCTCGCCCCCAAAACGATCCTCTAACCTCAGTCACAATTCAAATGCAACTTGTGGATAAAGGTAATATGACAGGTCAATTAACCGTGAATGGTATTCCACAAACTCTGAAATTTACTGCTGTGCCTCAAAAAGCTAATTGAATTGGGGGTGGGTAGAGACGCGATTCATCGCGTCTACGGGATTGCAAGCGCGAAGTAAACAGCAATGTAAGTGCATTGTATGGGTTTTATGGAGCAAATAAACAGAATGAATCGGGAACTAAAAACTAAGCAATCTTACCAATGGGGCAAGCAGTTATTTAGCATCAGTATATTAAGTTTTTATACAGCGATCGCTCTCGAAACTTTTACTAATGCTGGTACACCAGGGGCAAAGCTAAATAATTGGCGTTTTTCTCCCAAGACACAGCAACTCGAAATCACTCTTTCAGCAGGCACAACCCCTCGTTATTTCTACTTAGCCCAACCCTCTCGTCTGGTTGTAGATTTACCGAATACTAAGTTGGGCAAAGTTACCACACAACAAAATTATTCTGGAGCAATCAAAAGCATTCGCATTTCTCAGCTAAACGCAAACGATACACGTATTGTCCTAGATTTAGCAGCAGGGACTGTTTTTAATCCCAAAAAGGTACAACTGCAACCAGTTTCCCGAAAAAACTCCACTCGCTGGGTATTACGTCCGGTTATTTCTGGTAAAACTACTGCCGTAAAATCAGGAAATTCCCCTCCTTCAGCCAAGAAACAACCTCAAACACTCCAAAAGCCGCCTAGTAAACAACCTGTAACCGCTACTAATCAACAATCCCCCTTACTCACAGTTCCGCCTCCATCCAATCAACTGCCCTCAACAACTACTATTAACTCAGGGCAGCCTTTTGTCACTGTACCTGCTTTAAATCAAAATACATCCTCTCCCTCTCAACAACCTGCTTCGAGTCTTCCCCCTGCTTCTTTCCCAAATCAACCCAGTAATTTAAATAACATTCCTCCTTTAGGGGTGTCGGAATTTCCAATTCCAACAATCCCCAACGATCCCGAACCCCAGGTAATCGAGTTTGGTCAACCTTTACCTAAAACTAAATAAAAATTGGGAATTGGGTATGGGGCATTGGGCATTGGGTATGCAGAAGAGACAAAGGTTGACAAGGAAGAGGGGGAAGACTTGGGAGAGACTTGTTCAATAATTCCTCCTTGTCCCCCTGCTCCAACTCATTACTCGTTACTCATTACTCATTACTCCCCTGCTTCCCTGCTATGCCCTATGCCCTAATAAATGAATTATTTTTTTCCAACTAACTCCTTCACCTTGTTGATGATGCCGACTGGATCGATACCTTGATATGGGTACTGTTCCCACAAACCGCCGCAACCTTCTTTATAAGTTCCAAGATGGGCAT
Organism: Nostoc sp. DedQUE08; assembly: GCF_034530895.1. Classification (NCBI taxonomy): domain Bacteria; kingdom Bacillati; phylum Cyanobacteriota; class Cyanophyceae; order Nostocales; family Nostocaceae; genus Nostoc; species Nostoc sp. DedQUE08. The sequence goes on along the minus strand of NZ_JAVRCD010000027.1, from coordinate 33,469 downwards.
ATTTGGGAGTCAACCCCCGCTCTAGTAGCCAAGAACCGAAACGGCTGCCTAAGCCAGTGCGACGGTTGAAAGGTTCTACTACAAGCACAAAAGGAGCTTTACCAACTTTGGTAATTATTTCTTCATCAATGGTGTTTAAAGTTGCTTTGTTAATCAAACCAACGTCTAGCCCTTCTTGCTTCAGGCGTTCTACAGCATCAACAGCACGGTAGAGAGCATCGCCAAAACTGATAATGTAGCCTTGTGTCCCTTCTCGTATAACCTCATCTTTACCGGGAACAAATTTGTAACCACTTCCAAACAAGTCGTTGCCGTTGCTGTCCTGAATATTGGGCACTTTGGAACGGGTGGAGAAAATAAACCGCAGTCCAGGCTCATGGAATACAGCTTCTACACAAGCTGTCATTTGATTATTATCTGCTGGGAAGTACAACTGTGTTGGGTAGCCATCATCCAAGCCATTGTCGGCAAACATATTATTTATACCAAAGTGGCAGCTGTTATCTGCCATGTCATCTATACCCGCATGGGAAAAATGACACAGAACATTGGAATAGTTTAGCCGTGCCATCGTGATTTCTGAGATACACATTTCTAGGAAGGCGCTGAAGGTCGCAAAAATACCTTGCTTGCCCTCGTCCATCCCGAATCCAGCCGCAGCAGAGAAGTTGCTCCGTTCCATGATGCCGGAGGAAATAAATATTTCTGGGTATGTTTCATGAATTTTCTTCAAACCGCAGGAGCCTTCTAGATCGCTATCAATGACCTTAACTTTTTCTTTACGCTCCACTTCACTCATGCGACTGAGGACACCCACCACGGCTTCACCAAATACACTACGGTTAGCGCCCCATTTATCGCCAGAACCTAGAAATGTATATGTTTGTTTGGGTTTCTCAATACTTTTAAGGTATTCGACAGCCGCAGTTTGTCCGCGAGATTCTAGATATTTAACTGCTAAATCTACAGAAATGACATCATGACCATGAATGGAACCTTCTAAACCTTCAATACCAGGACACATCGGGCGTTTATTGATAATAGCGATCGCTCCGGGAGTATTCACAGCTTCGCAAATGCGACGGTATAAATCGTCTAAGTCTTCCCCGTCTCCCTGAAGTACTTTCAACCCGTGGCCTTCTAAGGTTTTGGCGACGCTGAAACCAGGTAAATATTTAGAAGGATGTCCGGCGATCGTTACGTCGTTGTCATCAATAAGCAGTTTGACGTTGAGATGTTGAGCAACAGCCAAGCGAGCAGCTTCGGCATCGTTGCCTTCTTGCTGCGATCCATCAGAACCGAGACAGAAAACAGCCTTGCCTGGATTCGCCATTGCCACACCATTGATGTAAGGCCAAATATGGCCCAAGCGCCCAGAACTAAATTTCACACCAGGAGTTAGTTTTAGTTCGGGGTGTCCCGGTAAATTGGAATGTGCTTGCCGATAACGTAAAAGTTGCTCGGCAGGTAAGTCACCATGCAATGTTGCCATCAGATATTGGGTGGCGACTCGATGTCCTGCTTCGTCAAAGAAAATCGGCACAAATTGCTCCGATGCTCCTCGGAAAAAGGCATCGAGGATTATCACCTCTGGTACTGTATCGTATGGCCCACCAGTATGGCCGCCCACTCCGCTAGCAGCGCCAGTCGCTGTAAAAAAGACGATCGCATCTCGGCAAAGTTGAATATTCGCTTTGAGAGTCTCTCGCTGTTCATCTGTCAGGCTCGAATTTGCCGGATTGAGCGCTAAAGGTTTGTAAGCACCGAGATCGATTGGAAATTGGGTATTAATAGTAGTCATGGTTTATTGATTGAATAAAAAACAATTTGAACAGATTGGAATGCAATATGGTTCGGATAAGATCCCCCCGCCTATGGCGACCCCCTTTTTAAGGGGGTAAAAGAGGGTCAGAAGCCCCCTTTTTTAAGGGGGGTTGGGGGGATCTTCGAGGAATAAGCACATTAACCGAACCGTATTGAGATGGGATGCGCGATCGCATTACAAAAAAATTGTTAAAACCCCGATGGGCAACAATTATCCAAGCTCAAGCTAACCACTCAGAACCTTTGTGGAACCGTGTGATTTCATCAAATGCCAAAATCAATACATGCAATTGTGCATGAATGTGCTTGAATTCAATTGAAGTTACGGATTACCGTACAAGAACTTGCATATCAATAAGTATAAACTCACAAACGTGCAATTTCAAGTTCAAAAACGCATTTTCAGGAAAATTAATTATGCTAACTGCTGAACGACGACAATTTATCTTAGAAATTCTGCGTCGTGATAAAAAGGTACTTTCGACAGAACTTAGTGCTGTTCTCAAGGTTTCTGAGGATACGATTCGCCGGGATTTGCGAGAACTGGCACAAACCGGACTATTGCAACGCGTTCATGGGGGAGCGCTCCTGAAATCTCCAGCCACCGCTAGTTATGCCGATCGCCAAAAGCAAGCGCCAAAAGAAAAGGAAGCGATCGCTCGGACAGCAGCAAAATTAGTTAGTACAGGACAGGTGGTGATTTTAGATGGAGGTACAACAACTCTCCAAGTAACCCGTCATTTGCCCCTAGATTTGCACGCAACAGTGATCACAAATAGTCCGCCAATAGCAGTTGCTTTAGCAGAACATCCCCATATAGAAGTTGTGATGTTAGGTGGACAACTCTACAAAAAAGCCTTGGTGAACGTGGGTACTGTCACAATTGAGACATTACGGATGATTCGTGCAGATTTGTGCATGTTGGGAGTTTGCAGTTTGCATCCAGAAGTTGGGATTAGTGTACCTAACCTAGACGAAGCCCACGTCAAACGAGCGATGATTGCTGGATCGGCTGAGGTAGTCGGATTAGTCACAGCAGAAAAACTAGACACGGCTGCTCCTTATCTCGTGGAGTCCATTCATGCCCTGACTTACCTAGTAACAGCACCGACAGTATCTAATAATATGCTGAGTGCCTACAAAGCTTTAGGTTTAACAATTATACGTGACGAGTACGAGTGAGCTGATGAAGGCAGATGCGATCGCAGGGAACTGGGGATTGGGGAGACAAGGAAGACAAGGAAAATAATTCCTCACTTCTAACTCCTAACTCAGCACTCAGAACTGTTTTGCCCAATGCCCAATGCCCAATGCCCAAATCTAAAATCTATCCGTTTCCTGAGGTGTTCCAACTGCTCCCGGTTGAGCGTTGAAGAAGTTTTGAGCCGCTTCATTCTGATATATACATCTAATATCAGGTTTGTCACTGTCCAAGTTACCTGTAAAGCCAAAGGTGTTCAGGCGATTTTTGCAATCTCTTACCTGATCGGATGTCACTAACTTACGTTGCTCTAAAAGCGCCCAGTTATTTTGTCGGAGAACGCATCCAGGACGCATAGTGGGCTGGGAAACATAGACATTAAAGGGGCTGAGAGTAACGAACAATCTAGCGTCCATTACCATTGCACTGGCTCCATACTGCACACAAATTTCAGGGTTTGGTGCTTTGGTGTCAATGAAGTCACGGGAAGCCACATTTGCTGGGGACAATGTGGCTGTAGAACTAAAAGCAATGCCAATCCCAATTCCCAAAATCAACACCCCTCCCATAATTGCGATGGTGGTGAAGTTAAATAGAGGGGATTGGAAAATAGAGGGTTTAGAAGTAGTAGCCGATCTACCAGTAGATTTACGTTTCATTGTTGCTTAATCACCTTCACGCCGATTTGGGAGGGAGTAGTCTAAAGTTTTTTCTCCCTCTTTCAGTATGCCTATTCTTGACTGTAATTGCCTGTGATTTTCTCTGCGATATTCTTGTTAAATGAGAAAAATACTATTTTATCTAGATATTGGAACAAAATTTTAATACTTTTAATTGTTATCAGATATAGCTATTTACTTTCACAATTGATATAGTCAGAATGCTTAAACTATCTAACTTTTGTTGTTAATTATTCAATTTTTCGGATGAGATATTTTTGTTTCCCCTAATAGTACGCCAAGGGAACTTGGCGGGGTAAAGGTTAAAGGGGAAGTGGGAAAGGGTTTAAATCCCTTACCCGTTTTCCCTTTCCCCTTTCCCCAGTCCTCACAAGCGCATTTTTGGGTTCGCAGACTACTAGTAATTGATGTGTAAAACAATGTAAATTAAGATTTAATGAAATTTTCATAACTAATTGAAAGCAAGTGACATCTCAAAGAGCACTACCTTCGGGCAAGAGGTTCAATTCGCAACTTCAAATCTTCCTGGCTGATAGTCTGACTATTTTTTGGGGAGATTGGCTAGATTTACGCGTGAGAATTTTACCAGTTGCTGCATCAGGTTTAATATCGCCACTGATATATATTTTAGCTTTTGGCTTGGGTTTAGGTAGTTCCATCAAACCCGGTTCGGGAATTAGTGGTAACTATGACAACTATTTGGAATTTATATTACCGGGAATGGTGGCGCTGTCGTCGATGACAGTTAGCTTTGCTGGAACGACATTTTCAATTTGTGGAGACAGATTATTTACCAAAACCTTTGAGGAATTGTTGTTAACTCCCATAAATCCCTTAGCGCTGTACATTGGTAAAATGCTGGCGGGAGTCGTGCGGGGTTTGATGACTTCCGGTTCCGTGATTTTGGTAGCGTTGCTCTTAAGTGGAAACTGGAATTTTGTCAACCCACTGTTTTTACTGTTAGTGGTGCTCAATTGTGCGGTATTTGCTGGATTAGGAGTGATTGTAGGGTTGAGTGTGCGATCGCTCGAATCAGTTGGACTCTACAATAACTTTATTATTATCCCCATGTCATTCTTAGGGGCAACCTTCTTTGACCCTGGTACATTACCGGCAGCCCTTAAAGTCGTAGTTTACCTGTTACCGTTAACCTACGCCAGCATCGGACTGCGTGCAGCTGCCCATTTACCCTTGTCTCAGTTTCCTTGGTACAGCATACCGATTTTGTTGGTGGTTGCGATCGCTCTTTCTCTCTGGGGTGGTTATAAATTTGCTCATCAGCAAGATTAAAGTAATTCGTAATTCGTAATTCGTAAAAGCATTGATTACAACCTGTGCTTTAACTGTTGAATTTTCTGTAAAACTTTTTCCCGATGCTGCGTTAGCTTGATCCATCGGGGTAGGCGACTGGCAAGACTGCCATTGTGCCAGCCTAATGACTCATCTGGCAAGCGTTCTCGCAACCTTGATTGAACATAGCTTTCCAGGAAGTTCAAATGAGCTTCATTATATGCCCATAGCAACTGACCGCAACAAGAGATTTGTAGCCACAAGGGCAAGCCAAAAAAATGGTCTAATATTCCATAGCGAGAATTTCTTTTATGCCTGTAATTGTTCTGCAACAATAGCAGTGCAGATTTTCGTTTAGCAGCATTTGACTGTTGTTTTGTATAGCTACAGTGCTGACAGGTAATTCTTTTCATGGAACTGAGACTTGATTGCTCAGAGTTTACAGTCAATACCTTGGCAATGCGATTGCATTGGGGACAACATACTAAAATTTCTTGCTCAAAATCAGAAAGCCGTTTGCCATAGTCTCTAAATCTTATAACCATTTCATCTCAAACCTGCTATGTTGTAGCGTCCCGTTAAGACAGCAATGAACCACAGTTCATCAAAAGTCAGGATAATTACTTATGCTTCACATCTTGTCTAATCTGTCAATGCATAAGTTCTAATTTGGATTTTTTATAAAGATTGCGTGAAATTACTAGTTATCATGATAAAGCATTACAAGAATTGCTTTATAAATCAACCTATGAGTAAATATCAACTCAGTAAACAGGCACACCTTAACCACTATTTATCTAGCAAGTAGATGCGGTTGAAAAGTGAGTTTTTGCTGTTTGATTTAACTCACACGTTATAGCATTCTGTTAAGAAATATCAGAAGGACACAAATATGACTAGAATTGCCACAAAAATAGCCTTGTCTGCTCTAGGAGCAGCAGGAATTAGTTTTTTGTCTTCGACACCAGCAAGAGCCGTCATTTTTGTAGAACCCATTGTGACGACTAAAAATCAAGCCATACTCGATATCAAAAAACCAAGAACCCTTACAGGGTTTCTACCAGGAGAAGTAATAGAATATGGTGTTCCAGATGTAGCTAATAACTTTGTAAATGCTACCGGATACGATATAAATAGCTTGGTCTTTGATTTAAAAACGCTGTCCTATAGTAATCCGAATTCTACTCCACCATTTGATAATGAACCAGTCGAGTGGGGAGATGTTAATGGAGATGGGAAGATTGGTTCCTCTGTTAACCCCGATCTTAAGGACGTTTTTAAAGACATTACTATCAAGGGTAGTACTGTCACTTTTAGTGGTGGCGTAATCCCTAATGGAAGCCTATTTTACAATCCATTCGCTAGCCTACCTAATCTAGCGCCAGGTGCTGGAATCATTCCACCAATTCCAGCAGATCAAGAAGATAAAGACGGGCCCATCAGAGTGGCTTCTTATTACACCGCTGTTCCTGAATCAACTAACGTTTTGGGTGTACTGGTTTTTGGCGCTTTAGGCGTAGCTTTCAAATTAAAGCGATCGCTCTGTTAAGAGGACTGGGGGGAGCAGGGAGCAGGGGAGCAGAGGGGCAGGGGAGCAGAGGAAGCAGGGGAAGCAGGGGCAGAAGAATTATTGATTATTACCCAATGCCCAATGCCCAATGCCCAATGCCCTCATTCTGTAATTAACTCACGATACACTGTCATTGTTTCCTGATGGACGCGGGCAACACTCAGCCTATCTAAGTTTTTCTTTGCCCGCTGTTTCCACTCTTGCAGCATCTCGGTATTACTCAGTAATTGCACTAAAACCCCAGCTAAAGCATGACTATCTTTTGCTGGCACTAAAAGACCTGCTCGCCCGTTGTCTAAAGCTTCAGGAATCCCGTCTACCTGAGTGCCGACGATCGCGGTTCCAGTTTCTCTAGCTTCCGAAAGCACCAAAGGGCACGGGTCACGGTGAGAAGCCAGCACAAATATGTCACAAGATATCAAATAGCGTTGAGGTTCTGGTTGGAAGCCTTCAAAATGAATGCGTTCTTTTACAGAAGTTGCTTGTACCTGTGCCTCAAATAGCTGTTTATCAGGGCCGTTTCCTACCAAATAAAGATGGGCTTGGGGAAAATCTGAGGCAATTTGTTCAAAGGCAGCAATTAACTCAGCAATTCCTTTGCGTTGATACATCCCGGCGACAGTGGCGATCGCTGGATGCTGTAATGGTAAAGGTTGATAATCTTGTATTTGTCGGGTGCGAGGACTGCCTAAAGTGCCATTACATACCACTCGCAACTTGTTTTCTGGAATACCACGCCTAATCATAGAATCACATACAGCCTGACTGACAGCAATTACTCTGTCAGCTAAACCCATCAGCAAGCTAGCACGCTGAAATTCATTGTGGACTGTAGAAACTAAAGCATATTTGCGTCCCTTAAAAATGCGTGCTAATATTACCGCCGTCATCATGTGAGCATGAACAATATCCGGCTGAAATTGAGCTGCGATCGCTCGGTAACGTATAGCTGCTTTAATCGTATTTAGCGGTTTCCTGCTTTGGTCTAAGTGGTAATGTTTGACACCACAAATATCTAGTAAAGCCTCGTATTCTCCACCAGCAGAAACAACCGCGACTTCATAACCAGATTTTGCCTGTAGACAAGCCAGATCCACAGCCACATTCACAATACCGTTACCTATTTCTTGAATGTGGTTCAAAATATGTATGATTCGCATAATCTTTGAGACGTGTATAAAAAATAAAGATAAGTAACTGAATAGAAATCAACATAATTATTGAGGTCTTCAGCGACAACTAAAAAGTAGTCAGTAGTGCGTAAAATTGACCACTTTCTACTGATTAAGAGCGCTTCTAACCAGTTACTTAGCTTAAAGACTTATTCAGTAACGGCTCAATAAATCGGGGTAAAACTCCAAAATTCTGAAGGCTGAATCTGCTATTTAAAGTTGCTATAACCTTATTTTCTATTTCTTAATACTCTGGTATCGAACTCTAGTACCCCACAGCAGATTATATAAATTCCATTTCACACAGCAGTCAAAACAGAGAATAAAAAACTGGCAGCAATCCCGTAAGTGATGGCTACCTACTATTTGCCCAATCGGGTATTTCTACACAAGTTAATTATAATTACGGTAAGAGTGATTACACTACCACATTGGCAACTTTGAAGAATTTCACAGCTACCGATCTGGTAATTGGTAGTAACGTCCTCATCTAGTACTGAGAGTTCGACTGGGCGCTCATGGGCAAGTCCACCAGTGGCACAGAATCTAATTCTAAATTTTGAAGACTGGCGCTTTTATTCTGGGCATTTTGCCAGACATCATAGTACAACTCAATCAATACAAGTTTACGAACCTGAGAATTGTTTCCCTGAGAGCGGCGTGATGAAATAGCAGTTAGCAAAAACTTCCAAGACCGAGGAGAAAGTATAGATGGATCTATCATGGAAAGAAAACTCTTGAGATTTTTTTGCTTCAGTGCAACTAAAATCCAATGGAGTCTTAGGTAATTTTTTATATCCTGAAAGACAGGAATCTTTGAGCGATGTTGCTCATTTACCAAAGCGTAAATTTTTTCCTTCATTAAAATATTTGTCGCCAACCGCCGAGACAAAGAAAACTTCTGATTATACGCACCCGGCCAAATAGTGCGGTAAGCAAGACACTGATTGAAGAAAATAGCATCGCCAAACTGAGCAATCCGAATCCAGGAATCGATGTCATCACAGTTAGCATCGAGTGTGGAGTCCCAACCACCACTTTGTAGAAAAGCATCACGTCGACAAGCTACTTGTACAGGTGTGCCAAAGGGTACAAGCTCTAAAAGCATCCCATAGTGAATATCGGCTTGGGGGATATAAAAAGCTAAACCGGGGCCAACTTGGGGGGTGCGAGAGAGTTCAACTTGATTGCCATCCACCTGAGCCGCCACACAAGAGCAGATTACAGCATCAAGACGAAGTGCGATCGCCTTTGCCATCTCTTCTATGCAGTTGGGCGCTAAATAGTCATCATCATCTAAAAACTTAATCCAGTCGCCGCTAGCTTTGGCAACTCCAGCATTTACCGTTGCTGCATGACCAAGGTTTACTTCGTTACGATGGTAAACAACCTTATCCCCTAAGCTTTTGAGATAGGTTTGGGTGTCATCATCAGAACAATCGTCAGCAACAACTACCTCGCACTCAATTGTTTGGTTACGAGCCGAATCAATTGCTCTTTTCAGCAAATTCAAGCGATTATAGGTACTGATGACGATGCTAAATTTCATAAATTTTTCCTTTGTAGTACGGCATTCTGCAATATAGCTTCGATCTTTAAGCTGTTGTATCAGTACAATTATCAATCCTAACAAGTAGACTGAAATAGGATTATCGATTTATCATTGATGATCGTGAGTTTTTTTAAGCAGACAGAAAGACTATGAACGCTCAAGAGATTATCCGCTCCATTGAAGCGGAACAGATAAAATCGAATGTGCCCGACATTTATGTGGGCGACACTGTAAAAGTGGGAGTGAAAATCAAGGAAGGCGAAAAATACCGCGTGCAACCCTATGAGGGAGTTGTGATTGCCAAGCGCAACGGCGGCATCAACGAAACTATTACAGTTCGTAAGGTTTTTCAAGGCGTGGGCGTTGAGCGGGTATTTCTGTTGCATTCTCCCCGGATTGACAGCATTAAGGTGTTACGTCGCGGTAAAGTCCGCCGTGCTAAACTGTATTATCTCCGCGATCGCGTAGGTAAAGCAACCCGAATCAAGCAACGGTTTGACCGCCCTTTGTGATTCGGACTGCAAAAGTATGGGAGAAATCTCAAGCTGCAAGCGGCATCTGCCGCTGACTTGTTTTCCCGACACAATTAAGGTATGATATAAATCGCATATTGCGTTAAACTGAAATTTAGTTCAGCGCAATCACTGAATAAAAAACAGCTTGTGCGCTCTTAGTTCAGTTGGTAGAACGCAGGTCTCCAAAACCTGATGTCGGGGGTTCAAGTCCTCCAGGGCGCGCTCAAGAGCAAAAAAACAAAGCCCGAAATAATTACGCAACTGCTAATATAGCAGTTAGCGCTAATAATTTCGGGTAAACTTATTGTATTTGCAGTTGTTTTACTGACAGTAAGTGAAATAGAGTCGAAACTGCAAAACCTAGATGACAATTAAACAGGATCTAGTATAAGAAACGGGGGATAAACGGTCGTGGCCAAAAAAAGTGAAGCAGAATTGCCAGAAACCGCAAATGGGTTTAGCTTTGGCAACTTCATACAGGGAACCAAAGAAGAGCTTGAAAAAGTAGTTTGGCCCAGTCGGAAACAGATAGTGAGCGAATCCGCCGCTGTGTTGTTAATGGTGGCACTCTCCGCATCTTTGATATACTTGGTCGATGGATTGTTTGCTTGGGCAGCAAAACAGGTGTTCTAATGAGTTTTGCAACAGATGAACCACGCAACTCAATGTTGCAGTCAGAAGAAACAGCAGAAGCAGAAGCAGCAGAAGCAGCGTCAAAAGAAGCACGCTGGTATGCAGTACAAGTAGCTTCAGGCTGTGAGAAGCGTGTAAAGACTAACTTAGAGCAACGCATTCAAACTTTTGATGTCGCTGACAAAATTATCCAAGTAGAAATTCCGCAGACGCCAGCGGTGAAAATCCGCAAAGATGGCAGTCGCCAGCATACAGAAGAAAAAGTTTTCCCTGGCTATGTGCTGGTGCGGATGATGATGGATGATGATACTTGGCAGGTGGTACGCAACACCTCTCATGTAATTAACTTTGTCGGTTCAGAACAAAAACGTGGTAGCAGCAAGGGTCGCGGTCATGTCAACCCCATACCACTAAGTTCTTCAGAAGTTGAACGTATATTCAAACAAACCAGCGAACAAGAAGCTGTTGTCAAAATTGACATGGCTACTGGTGATAAGATAATGGTGCTTTCTGGTCCATTTAAAGACTTTGAAGGCGAGGTAATTGAAGTCTCTCCAGAACGGAGTAAACTTAAAGCCTTGCTCTCAATTTTCGGCAGGGATACACCAGTAGAATTGGAATTTAATCAGGTAGAGAAACAGAGTTAAATACAAATGGCGAAGAAAGTAGTGGCGGTCATTAAACTGGCCCTGAATGCTGGAAAAGCCAACCCAGCACCGCCAGTTGGTCCCGCCTTGGGTCAACATGGTGTCAACATCATGATGTTTTGTAAAGAGTACAACGCCAAAACAGCAGACCAAGCTGGAATGGTGATACCTGTAGAAATTTCGGTTTTTGAAGACCGGAGTTTTACATTCGTACTCAAAACGCCACCCGCATCAGTACTGATTCGGAAGGCGGCGAAAGTTGAAAAAGGCTCAAATGAACCCAACAAAAAGAAAGTTGGGTCAATAACCAAAGCACAATTGCAAGAGATAGCCCAAACCAAACTCCCCGACCTCAATGCCAACGATATCGACGCGGCAATGAAGATTGTGGCAGGAACGGCTAAAAATATGGGTGTAACAGTTACGGATTAGTCATTGGTCATTGGTCATTAGTCATTAGAAAAAATCAACAAATCACAAATGACAAAGGACAAATGACAAAAGACAAATAACTAAAAATTATCGGGGGAGAGGCGAGGCTTCGGAATTACCCCAGGAGAACAAATGCCAAAAATATCGCGTCGTTTGCAGGGTCTGCAAGCAAAAGTAGAAGAAAAAGATTATCAACCCCTAGAGGCTTTAGCCCTTCTTAAAGACACAGCAACAGCTAAATTTACCGAAGCTGCTGAAGCGCATATCCGGTTGGGAATTGACCCCAAGTATACAGACCAACAGTTGCGGACAACGGTAGCACTGCCTAAAGGTACAGGACAAATCGTCCGCGTGGCGGTGATAGCCAGAGGAGAAAAGGTCAACGAAGCAAGCAACGCTGGTGCTGATATAGTTGGATCGGAAGAACTGATTGACGAAATCCAGAAAGGTAGAATGGATTTTGACAAGCTGATTGCCACGCCCGATGTGATGCCACAGGTGGCAAAGCTGGGTAAGTTGCTTGGGCCGCGTGGTTTGATGCCATCGCCCAAGGGTGGAACCGTAACATTTGATATCGGAAGTGCGATCGCAGAATTCAAAGCAGGTAAATTAGAATTCCGGGCCGATCGAACTGGTATTGTCCATGTTATGTTTGGTAAGACAACCTTCTCGCCTGAAGATTTGTTAGTCAACCTGAAGGCATTGCAGGAGACAATTGACCGTAACCGTCCTTCAGGAGCTAAAGGCCGTTATTGGCGCACATTTTATGTGTCAGCCACAATGGGGCCATCAATTAAAGTTGATATCAGTGCCCTAAGAGATTTGAAACTGAGCCAAGCAAGTTAATTTTTAGTCATTAGTCATTTGTAAAGGCAAAGGACAAATGACAAAGGACAAATGACAAAATTAAATAAGCAAAGCCGGAGACAGCAGGTGCTAACAGCTTAAATATCCTGCCGAGGTTAAAACTCTAATTGTCAGAATTACCACCCATAAAGGTGTGATAACTATGGCATCACGAGTCTTACTACTCAACCCCGGCTAACTTAGCCGGGGTTTGTTGTTTGGATTCAGGTTGAGAAAAAACACACAACTAGGGCACTTCCCCGATTGTTTTAAGGAGGTGAGATTGGAATGGGTAGAACAGTAGAAGATAAAAAAGAAATAGTTGCTGACCTCAAAGAAACTTTGAGTGAGTCAACTCTGGCACTGGTAATTGACTATCAGGGGCTAACAGTTTCGGAAATTACAGACTTACGGCGGCGGTTACGTCCCAGTGGCACTGTTTGTAAGGTGACAAAGAACACCTTAATGGGCATTGCTATCAAAGACGATGAAAAATGGCAGCCTTTATCGGAATTGCTCAATGGTTCTTCCGCCTTTTTGCTGGTAAAAGATGATTTTTCATCGGCAATTAAGGCATACCAAGAATTCCAAAAAGTCACCAAGAAGACAGAACTTCGCGGTGGTGTACTGGAAGGTCGCCTACTCAAAGAACCTGATGTCAAGGTACTAGGAGACTTGCCATCTAAGGAACAACTCATCGCACAAATTGCTGGGGCTATCAATTCCTTGGCTACCAAGATTGCTGTGGGTATCAACGAAGTTCCTGGTTCGCTGGCTCGTGCTTTGCAGGCTGTGGCCGACCAAGAGCAAAGTGGTGGTAGTACTGAAACTGCTGCTGTGCAAGATAGCGGCACCGAAAGCACTGCTGAAGGTGATAGTAGCACTGAAACTGCTGCTGAATAGACTTCGTGGTTCATCAGTCAAAAGTCAAAAGTCTGTAGTTAAAGACTAATGACCTATGACAAATAAATAATCAAAATTACAGGAGTTATATCAATGTCTGCTACAACCGATAACATTTTAGAACAACTAAAAACTCTTTCTTTGCTGGAAGCTTCTGAATTAGTCAAGCAAATTGAAGAAGCTTTTGGTGTAAGTGCTGCTGCACCTGTTGGCGTAGCGTTTGCAGGGCCTGGTGCTGCTGCTGCTCCTGCTGAAGAAGCTGTTGAGCAAACTGAGTTTGAAGTCATTCTCGAATCAGTCCCAGCTGATAAGAAGATTGCCGTACTGAAAATTGTCCGCGAATTGACAGGTTTGGGTCTGAAAGAAGCTAAAGACTTGGTGGAAGCTGCGCCCAAGGCAGTTAAAGAAGGTGTTGCTAAGGATGCCGCTGAAGATGCTAAGAAGCGCATCGAAGAAGCTGGCGGTAAGGTGACTGTTAAGTAGTCACAATTCTATTACCAGTTTTTTAATTAAGGAGCCTAACTTAGGCTCCTTTTTTTATCGTATAATCTTATATTGCAGATAAAAATAGTATTAAGTATTACAACGCTAATTTGTTGTTAAAAAAGCAAGGGTTAGATTAAGTTGGGTTGATTTGCTTTCTTACCCATTGACGAAATGCCCTAAGCGTTGGGCTTCTACCTAAAGTTCGGCTTTGTTCGACAAACCGGGGAATTTCTTCAACAGTGGGCAAGTTGGGAAAAATAGAACTAATTTCAGACTCAATGTATTTGCCATCCTGAAGAATATTAATTTGTAGCTTGCCATTTTCATATCGCCACAGTTCAGGAAATCGCAATGCTTCGTAAGCATCTAGTTGAGTTTTAGAAGTAACATCAACTTCAATTGCTAAGTCAGGTGGCGGGTCAACCCTCAAGTCTATTCGCTCTTTACCAATCATTTGAGCATGATTTTGAATGTAGAAAGAGTCATCAGGCTCTACACTAAAAGCCATATCTTCACGCTTGAAAGTGGTTGAGCCAAATGTTTCACAGTCAATTTCTAACTCTTCCAAAAGAATTTTTACCAAATCTCCAATGATGATTTTGGCTTTCTCATGCTTTGGTAATGGCATTCTCATCTCCAAAGTTCCCTGGCTGTAAGCTAATCGAGTAGCTCGATGGTCGCCAAGTTCTGCTAAAATCGCCTCAAATTCTTGCCAGCTAATATCCTGGAGTATTACTCTATGTCCTGGCGGAACACTTAATTGTTGTAATTGAAGTGTTACCATTGTTCTTCACCTAATCGTATTTGTATTTTACCTTCATCACATATTTAGTATTACCTTTACACCCAATTGTTACGTCAACACCTTCTAGACCGTTTATACTCACTCCTGTAGCAACATCACGACTCATTTCGATCTCCATTTCTGAAACTTTTTGTTTACGACCTTCCTCAATGATTTTTCTGATATTTTCACTATCATCTTGTGAAAGATTACCTGGTGAATTTATTTTATCTACTAAGTTATTAAATAAGTTTATCAAAAAATAATTTGGCCAATTAAAAATATTGATTGCTATATCTAAGGCTCTAATTCCTGATTTAATCTCTATTATTTCAAGTTTTTTATTCTTGTCGTTGTAAAACACAAACATAATAAGTATATGGAAATTTCCATCGCAAGATGTATATTATAGTTTACCCAAACTATAATATACATCTTGCACTCTTCTTTACGTCTTTGCGACCACAGTCGCTAATAAGAAAATCCATAAAACCCCACTCCCTCAGCTTTGCGTAAGATAAATCTGTGCTCGCAATACTATTACAAAACAATGCATAATATAATGCATTTATGCTAAATGCCAGTATTTGTACTGTTTACTAGCATGATTTTTTTAAATATGAATAGTAACATCAATCTCTATTTTGGTATTTATGAGTGTTCTTATGAAAAATAAACAGTTTTTTATTCTCTATGATTTGATAGACACAGAAAACCGTAGTGAAGATTATAAGCAAATTGAACAAGAGTTAATCAGGGCTGATGCTGGTGCTGAGAAAGTTTTGAAAAATGTATGGTGGATTAGTATGTCAGAAGATGAAGATGTTGAAAGTCTCCATAGGCAATTTAAAGAATTTTTTACTTGTGACGATAAGCTTCTTATCGTAGAGTCCTCTGCTGCCTATGGAAATACTATTAAGAATCCCAGTGCTCATTTGTTGAAGCGTATATATTTTTTAAGCGATGTCTCGCAACGCTGAGTTAGCAATCGCAATATTACTATAAATTAATACACAATTTAAATTGTACATCATGTAACATTTAAATTGTGTCGAGCAAAATTCGTAAGCAGATTTATATTGAACCACGTCAAGAATATCTGCGAGAAGCGATCGCCTAACAAGCGGGTGTAAGTGAAGCAAAGATTATTTGCCAAGCCATTAACCTGAGAAAAAAATTTTAGGGCTTTGAGGTTCCTGTTTCTGGCTGGATCATAATAGGTACACTGCCTTTTTCAGAACCAATAATTACCAGCTTAGAATTATTGGATTGAGCTAGCTTTTCTGTAGCTTCAATCGCTCGTAATTGCAGCACTTGGTTGCTAAGTCCACCTGAGATAATTTTTTGGGAATCAGCTATACCTCGCGCTTCAATCAGCTTTCGTTCTGCCTCTTGACGCTCTTTCTCTAAAACAAATTTCATCTGCTGATTTTCTTGCTCTGTCTTCAGTTTGTTTTGAATTGCAGCTTGTAGAGTATCAGGCATTTTGATGTTTCGTAAAAGAGCTTCCTCAACGATGAAACCCAAAGCTGGTAGCTCTTGGGTAAGTTGTTGGTCAATTTTTTGGGCGATTTCTTGGCGTTTGGTAGAGTAAATAGCATTGGCTGGGTAGTTTGCCGTGATGGCGCGGACAGTAGAGCGGAATCTGGAAATCACCAGTTGTGTTTCATCAGTTCCAATTGTTTTATATACTGTAGCTGCCTTTTGTGGATCGAGCTTGTACTGAAGACTGACATCAAGATTTAGGCTCAAACCTTCTTGGGATGTTGCATCTACATTTTCCTTTATATCCTTAAGGCGAGTAGAAAAATTCAGCACCTTGCTAAAGGGGTTAAGCAAGTGGACACCAGGATTAAGAGTAGTTTCGGAAACGTCACCAAAGAAATTGACGACACCGACATTACCAGGTGGGACGATCGCCAAAAGCCTAGAAAAAGAATTCAGTACTGCAATACTGCCAATTAATATCATAATTGTGCGTATTGCTAAACGTGACCTTTCACTAGATATTTTATCTGTATTGAGATAGACGAGAATTGCAATTAGGCTAGTTACAAGAGAGACTATAAAGCCCATGAGTTTTTTCTGTGTAGTTAAGACGAATATGCTTAATCACATAATTCCCAAATGCTTTTATGAAATTCATATCATTTCACACAAGTTAGAGGTTTATGAATTCTTTTATAGATTGAAAAAGATTCCCGACTTTTCTCAGAAATCAGGAATCTTAGCTTTGAAGCGATGCCTGCGGCGGGCATACGCTACTTTACAATTAATTCAAAATCAAAAATTATACCAATTCAATTAATGATTGCAACACATCTTTGGGTAAAGACGGGATGAATCGCGTCTCTACAAATGGTCTATTTGTCGCATTATTTTTTCAAATTGGTATTACTTGCCGTTGCCGTTAACACCATTGCCATTGCTGTGAATGACACGTTCGGCAAGCTTTTCGGGTACTTCTTGGAGATGGTCATATTCCCAGTGGAAGGAACCAACGCCAAGAGTGAGCGATCGCAGCTCTACAATAAAATTCTGCATCTCTGCTTGTGGTAAGTATGCAGAGACATTATCCCAGCCTTGCCAATCGTTTCTCCCCTCATAGCCTAAAATTTGCCCCCGTCTACCACTCAACAGTTGCAGCACTTTGGAGGTAAATTCGCTCGGTGTGGTAACATCCACTCGCAGAATTGGTTCTAATAGGGTAGGTTCCGCTTGGGGTATTCCCGTTTGCATTGCCAATCGCGCAGCTTGCTTAAAGGCTTGTTCGGAACTATCAACGTTGTGGTATGAACCATTAGTCAAAGTTACCGCCAAATCTACTAGTGGGAAGCCCAAAGGCCCGTGTGTCAAAAATTCTCGCACGCCCATTTCTACGCCGGGGATGTACTGTTTAGGAACTACGCCACCGACAATAGTTTCATTAAAGTTAAAACCTGTACCGCGTGGTAGGGGTTTGATGTCGAGAAAAACGTCACCAAACTGTCCGTGACCACCGCTTTGGTGCTTGTAGCGTCCATGAACTGAAGCCACCGTTTTACGGATGGTTTCTTTGTAAGGCACTTGCGGTAAGTGGGTTGTCATTGGCAAGTTATATTTGCGGCGCAGTCTATCTAGGGCGACTTGTAAATGAATCTCGCCTTGTCCCCACAAGATAACTTCGTGGGTATCGCCATGTTGTTCCCAAGCAAGTGAGCAGTCTTCTTCTAATAACTTGGTGATGGCACTGCTGAGTTTAACTTCATCGTTGCGCTTTTCTGGTGTAATAGCCAGAGCATACACTGGTTCCAACTCTACAGCTTTGGGTAATTTGATTGCCGACTGCTGTTCTGTGGAGATTGTATCGCCTGTTTTGATTCCTTCTAAACGGCTCAATGCAACAATTTCACCAGCACTAACTTGGTTAACTGACTGCTGTTGCTGTCCCATGAGGCGGTAAATTCCACCAGTGCGAATGCCATTGAGGACGATGCCATCAGTTAATTTGCCGCGCCAAACACGCACCAGAGAAAGTTTGCCACCTTGGGGAGTGTAATAAGTTTTTAATACCTGCGCTAAAGCTGCATCACCTTTGATGTTTTTTAAACGACGTTCTGCTGTAGTTTCTGGTTCGGGGGCTTCCCGTAACAAGGCTTCTAATAGAGGTCTAACACCATAATCTTGTTCTGCTACACCAAAGAAAACGGGCACTACTAAATCTGCCCCTAATTCCATTTTTAAATCTTTGAGGATTTCCTCTTGAGGAGGTTCGATATCTTCTAAAAGTTCTTCGAGTAAATGGTCGTCAAAATTTGCTAAGGCTTCGAGCATTTCTGCCCGTGCTGTATGTTCTTCTTCTTTTAAACTTTCAGGGAAGGGAATGGGATCGGCAGGTGCGCCGGGATGATATTGATATGCCTGTTCGCTCACCATATCAATAAAGCCGGTGAGTTCTTCCCCATTCATGATTGGAAATTGATGTGCTACCAGGGGACGGCTAGATACTGCTTTTAGGGCGTGCAACGTTTCTAGGACATGAATATTTGCCCGATCCATTTTGTTGACGAAGACGAGGTGGGGAATTTCCCAATCGTCCAGGAATTTAAATAAAGGGGCGAGGGTAAGGACTCGTTCGCGGATGGGTTCGCAAACTACAATTGCCGCATCAACTCCCATTAAAGCATTGTACGTTTCTTGGGCAAATTCTACACTTCCCGGACAGTCAATAAAAGTGAAGCGAATGCCGTTATACTCAGTGCTAGCGGCGCTGACTTCTACACTCATGTGGCGATCGCGCGACTCGGCTGCACTATCTCCTACTGTATTGCTGTCCTTAACACTGCCTTTGCGGGAAATTGCCCCTGTGACAAATAACAAGCTTTCTAGTAAAGTGGTTTTTCCACTTAAATAAGGCCCAACAATTGCAACGTTCCGCGAACCCGATTTTACTTTTTCGTTCATAAAACCCCCCTTGCGGTTTTTTTATAACCGCATGATTCTGTATATATCAAGGGTTAAAGAAGAATCCAGCTATTCTGAATTCAGGATTCATAAATCTTGACAGTAGCAAGTCCGCGAGGGTCTTAAACCGATTTATTTCTTTGCCAGTCGTACAGAATTCCCAGCTGAATTCTGGCTCCTGACTCCTGAATTCTATTTGAACAAAATGGTTCTCTGGAGTCAAAATTACCCCTTCTTTAATTCGTTATTATCCTCCCTTTAATCGAAAGTTAAAAAAATTGTAGCCTGTCGTAAGATTTAGCTTAAGAAAAGTTAAATATCACAAATTTTTATCCCAAATCAAAAACTTTTGTAAAAAACTTTTTATGAAGTAAATTTAACTGAAAGTGTTGTGAGTCAGAAAATCAATGAGATTATCATTCTTTAAATATCGCATAGCAGGGTTAGTAAGTTTGATGCTGGTTATGAGTATTTCCTTGCCCTCTCTTGCTCTATCTCCTCCTGTCGCCTTCAAGTTGGCACAATCTAATCCTAAAACTGCCGTAGACTGGTTAAACCAAGGCTTACAAGCAATTCAGGCGGGAAAGGTACAAGATGCGATCGCCGCCTTTAAACAAGCAGCTAAATTAGATCCAGCATTGGCACCAGCGCACTATAATTTAGGGTTAGCATTCCGACAAACGGGACAATTACAACCCTCTGCGGATGCATTTTATCGAGCGACGCAAGCCGATCCGAAATTTGCTCCAGCTTTTGCTAATTTAGGCGGAGCGTTGTTAGAAGGGAATAATTTCAAGTTAGCTAACGATTACTTGCAACACGCTTTAAAACTCGATCCCAAACTCGGATTTGCCCACTATAACTTGGGGTTAGTACGAGAACAGCAACGAGATTGCGAGAAAGCGATCGCATCTTTTAAAAAAGCCATAGAATATAGCAAAAATGCACCAGAACCTCCTTACCATATAGGGATGTGTTATCTCCAGCAAGGTAAACTCGACCAAGCTAGAAGTGCATTTTATCAAGCATTAAAAATTAATCCCAAGTATCCAGAAGCTTACTACAATCTCGGATCGATTTTTTTTCAACAAAGTAAATTACAAGAGGCATTAGAGGCTTTTAGAAAATCAGCTGAAGCTAACTCTAACTATCCCAACGCTTATTATGGTGCTGGGTTAGTTTTTATCCAGTTACAGCAATATGGCGATGCAGTACAAGTATTACAATTTGCTAGAGATTTATACAATGCTCAAAAAAATCCCCAGTGGGCGAAAAATGCCGAGCAATTGTTACAACAAGCACAAAATTTCAATTACCAACCTCGCTGAGGCAGAAAAACTTAATATTGCATAAGATAAAACTATTGGGTTGACTCGCTGGTGTTGTCTGAACTAGTCCCGATTGGAAAAATGTACATGCAAAAGCGCCTGAAGAGTCGATTTTTATTTAGCGATCGCTGGCTCGATCGGCAATCAATTGTTCGCAACATGGAAGCCTTTCAAGACTTAATTGTGATTGTTTTGTGTTTGGGTTTGTTCGCCGTCATGCTAATCCAATTGTGGGGGATAGCGATCGCCCTCATGCAGCCACTAGACTATAAACATGTGACTGCAAAAATACTATTTGTGTTGATTTTAGTCGAGTTATTTCGACTATTAATGGTCTATTTGCAAGAACATAGTATCTCTGTAGGAGTGGCAGTTGAGGTAACAATAGTATCTTTACTGCGTGAGGTAGTCGTTCACGGAGCGCTGGAAATTTCTTGGGTTAATACGCTTGCAATTTGTGGTTTGTTATTTGTTTTGGGTGGACTACTCGTGGTGTGCGCTAAGACACCACACATGGATTGTATGAGCGCTAACACTAAGTTTTGTCCGGTTGTGTATAGGGGAGGTAGAGAACGACAAAACGACTTGGAATTACAGTATTCACGTCAATGTGATGAGAATCAACCCCTTGGATAAATTGTTATGAAAATGGGGAGTGGGAGAGATGCGATTAATCACGTCTGTACCGGGGAGTGGGTAAAAGTATTTTCCCACTCCCCACTCCTTTGTATGAGGCTGTATCAGGAAATTATTTTTGCAAGTTACTTCCGACGTATTGAAATATACTCTTTTTGGAAGATGAATCGCTCTTTAAGGGTGAATATAACGTTAATTAGAAATTCTAAAAGAGG
Source organism: Nostoc sp. DedQUE08 (assembly GCF_034530895.1). Lineage (NCBI taxonomy): Bacteria > Bacillati > Cyanobacteriota > Cyanophyceae > Nostocales > Nostocaceae > Nostoc > Nostoc sp. DedQUE08. The sequence goes on along the minus strand of NZ_JAVRCD010000027.1, from coordinate 12,312 downwards.
TTCAAGCTATGACTACAAATACAGGTAACGGACAGTCTCAAACAGCGATTAGCGACTTGGAGTATGATTTTGTCACCGTTTTGCACAACAAGGCTGAAGCTGTTAAAGCTTACGATACCTACATCAAAGATGCAGAACAAGTAGGTTCTCAACCTTGTGTAGAGTTGTTCCAAAAATTGCGGCAATCTGATATTGAACACGCACAAGAGATTCGCCAACATCTACAACAAGTGCTGGAACACGGTAAGATGTAACCCAGGTTTTGAGTTCGTAGGTGTAAACCCGTCGTAGACATCGCTTCTGGTTTAGCTAAAACAAAAAGAGGCGATGTTTAAAACAGGCTATTGACCGTTACACTTGCTGATTAAATTAGAGGCAAGCACTGCCCAGTATAAGATAAACTAATTCTGGGCTGCTTGCTCTACTTGCGCCACCGTTAAATCGAGAGCCACCGCCACTTGTTCTACACTCAATCCCAATGCCAACAATCGGGGAATAGCTTCTAACTTAGCTTCCTGGCGACCTTCCTGGCGACCTTCTTCTAAGCCGTCTTCCTTGATTGATTGATACATCCGTGTTTTTTTGAATTCGTCGTCTATACCCAACATTTCTGCTAACTCCTCTCGGCTTAACTGGGTAAATTTGTATAACAGAATAGTCTCTATCAATTCTACAATTTGCTTGCTGGTAGATTCATCTGCCAGTTGTTGCCTTGCTTGTAAAATCAATTCTCTACCTTTGTCAAGGGCTGTCTCTTCTCTTTCAATAATTAATTTAACGATCGCAACTTGAAGTGAGTTCTCCCTCGTATCTAATTCATCTAGATAAATTCGTTGCACTTGTGAACTGTCTAGCAGCAGCTGATACGGTAGCCGATCGTTTGGATCTAAACTTCGTTGCGGATAGATGACAACTGCACGCCAAAAATTGACTGATTCGTTTTGACGCAAGTAAAGGAAGATTTCGGCAAAGAAGCGTCTATAAAAATTTGCGTCTAATTGAAACTGAACTTCAACGAAGTAAAGTGGTTGGTTTGTAGTTTCACTTGTGGGGATGAATACCCCATCAATCCTGAAAGCAGTTTCTTTTAGCTCGACTGAAACAAATTGATATGCGTTGATATTGGCAGTTGTGTCGCCAATTATGGCAAAAAATATGCTAGGAAAAGCTTGAAATAAGCTATAAAATATTTTGTCAGTTTGCACCTAAATTTAGTCAAGGGAACATTGAATATTAAAAGTCTACCAAAAATAGTGTAACCGCGTCTGTTTCAACACAAAAAAAGCAGATAGAAATAACCATCTGCTTTAATAAAAGATTCATTGTCTAATTTACATAGATACCAATTGATTCACTGGAGCAATCCCAGCCAAATCTAAAATTGGCGCGATCGCATCTTCACGCTTCACCGCCATCATGTGAACTCCTTGACATAATTGCCGCGCTATCTGCACTTGCTCGGCGGCAATTTTTATGCCTTCCTCAAAAGGGTCTTTGGCTTTTGCCAATCTATCAATAATATGTTGGGGAATATTTACACCCGGAACACATCTATTAATAAACTGGGCATTTTTGGCTGATTTCAACAGAAATATTCCTGCCAAAATTGGTTTTTTATAACCAGCAGCAATCGTATCCATAAACTTTTCTAGCAGATCAAAATCGGTAATCAATTGACTTTGAAAAAACTGCGCTCCGGCTTCGATTTTGCGTTCAAATCGACTTTGTAAACCCGACCAACTTTTACATTGCGGGTCTACTGCTGCACCAACAAATAAATCTAAGGCTCCATCAGTCAAGGGTTTTTCATTACAATCAACGCCTTGATTCATCTTCCGAATCAGTTGCAGCAATCGCACAGCTTCCAAGTCAAACACTGCTTTGGCATCTGCATGATCGCCTGCTTTTACTGGGTCGCCAGTCAAAGCTAAAATGTTATTTATGCCTAAAGCATGAGCGCCCATCAAATCAGCTTGTAAACCGATACGATTGCGATCGCGGCAAGCAATTTGACAAATCGGCTCTATGCCATTCTGTGATAAAATCACCGATGCCATTAACGAAGACATCCTTAACACGGCGCGGCTACCATCAGTAACATTGACGGCATGAACTCTCCCCTTAAGAGTCGCCGCCATTTGAATCATGTGCGCTGGATCTCCCCCCTTCGGCGGTGCTACCTCGGCAGTAACTAGAAATTTACCTGCTTGTACAGCTCTGCGAAAGTCATTTAAACCTGTGGGGCTGTGGGTGTGATGCATAACATTAAGCTTTTCAATTTCTTAAATGGTATAACAAATCACACCTAAAGGTGAAAACTTATAGAGGAAGAGAATAGCCTAAAGCCGTTTTGACTTGTGATAAAGTTTGATTGGCGATCGCTCTAGCTTTTTCCCCTCCATCCCGCAACACAGATTCCAAATAGCTTTTGTCCGCCGTTATCGAGTGATATTTTTCTTGAATTGGTTTCAGAGACTCAATAATTGTGTCTGTCAACAATGGCTTGAATTGTCCCCAGCCCATATCTTGACACTCAACAGCTACATCTTCCTTTTTCTTCCCTGAAAGCAATGTATAGAGCGTTAACAAATTATTACACTCTGGACGCGCTGGATCGTCAAAAGTCAGCCCACGAATCGGATCGGTTTTACAACGCTTAATTTTGTATTGAATCTGCTCTGGTGAATCTAGCAAACTGATTCGGCTTAACTCTGAAGGATCGGACTTCGACATTTTGCGTGTACCGTCCGCTAAACTCATCACCCTTGCCCCTTCTTTGCGAATCAAAGGGTCTGGTAACTTCAAAACTGGTTGTTCTGGTTTACCAAATTGGTGATTTAACCGAGCTGCAATATCCCGTGTCAATTCCAAGTGTTGCTTTTGGTCTTCACCCACTGGCACTTTATCGGCTTGGTAAAGCAAAATATCAGATGCCATCAGCACAGGGTAATCCAATAAGCCTGCACTCACATTTTCTCCTTGTTTAACAGCCTTTTCCTTAAACTGGATCATATCTTGCAGCCAGTTTAGAGGCGTAATGCAGTTGAGCAACCAAGTGAGTTCACTGTGGGCCGAAACGTGGGATTGAACAAAAATGGTGGAGTGATTTAAATCAAGACCACAAGCTAGATAAAGAGCAGCAAGAGTGTAGGTATCAGCTGCCAACTGTTTTGGGTCGTGTGGCACTGTAATCGCGTGTAAATCAGCCACAAAAAGGTAATTTTCGTATTCGCTCTGACCTTCTACCCAGTTGCGAATGGCTCCCAAATAGTTACCTAGATGGTAATTGCCGGTTGGTTGAACTCCAGAAAGAACACGTTGCTTGCCCATAAATTTCAACTTAGTTATCTCAAATCCACGCTAGTAAAGTGGCGGTGTGGTGACAATTTGCTTTTCTTCATCTACAAGAGGCTGCATCAACCCAAACTCGCCTACGCAAAACTCATTTAATTTTGACATTTTCCAGGTCAACTGGCCGTTGCAGAATTATAGATTTAGTAATGACAGCAGATTTGATCTGAATTTCAGTAGGACTAATGACAAAGAACAGCCGAACAGCCCTAGCCAATTAGCTTTAATTGTGCTGACCTACTTATACTCTTTTTAGATAATATTTTCAGTTGCTATCGCTTTGCCTCTTAATAGATACTATTCTCAATTGCTTGTTGAGAGTATTATCATGACTATTCGTTTAACCGAGACAGACTTTAATCAATTATGTGACGATGTACAGCTTAATCACTATCAGGGAAAAGTAAAATTTTCTACCTGGTTTGGTCAAGTGAGTAGTCACTGGACTATGCTGCGCGATCGCCTTGAGCTAGTAATTCAAGAAAGCGATTATTCGGAAGCAGTAGTTCTTGAGGGCGAACACGATGATTCGTCTTTTTTGACATCTAAATTTTTTCTGTCTGGTGGAATGAGAACCACTACGCCAAATGTGCCTGGAGTTAGGGACGATTATGAAGAAGTTGCAGGCTATAACTACTTATTTTATTTGCCTGAGATTCGGGAGTTTGAGCATTTTACGGCGAACCAACGCAAGCAGTGTATCAGTATTTATTGGTATCCTGATTTACTTTTTAGTTTTGAGGGTAGCTTCAAGGAATTACCAACTCTGCTCCAGCAGTTGATCGAAAATCCGACAAAAGAGCGTTTTCATCAGCCATTAGGAGCCATCACGCCGGCGATGCGATTGGTGCTGAAGCAAATATTGCAGTGTCCGTTCCGAGAAACACTCAGACAAATGTATTTAGAAGCAAAAGTTTTGGAACTACTGACGCTTCAAATTGCTCAGTGGAGAGAAAATAATCTTTTATTGGAGCGATCGCTATATTTTCGTCCCGATGAAATTGAACGTTTACATCATGCTAAAGCGATTCTCAATCAAAAGCTCCAGCATCCACCTTCTCTACTAAATCTAGCCAGACAAATCGGACTCAATGACTTTAAGCTGAAACGGGGATTTCGAGAAATTTTTGGCACTACGGTGTGTGGGTATGTGCAATCCTTACGGCTAGAGCAAGCACAACAGTTACTACTCGGCACTAATTTAACCATTGCAGAAATTGCTTCTCAAGTGGGATATGAAAGCATAAGTCATTTTGGCTACCTGTTTAAGCGACAATTTGGCGTAACCCCTAGAGATTATCGTCGCTGCAAAGGCTGATAGCAAAAGGTGAATCCCGATTGCGAGAAAAAAAATCCAGTTTCAGATATATGCGATCGCCTAAATTTCCGTATTCTCCTAAATAGAGTTAGATAATAATAATTCTCAAATAATCGGCTCGGTTTTTAGAAATACGGTTGAGTGTGTGGAGTTATGAAGCTGTCGCAATCTTGGTTCATTTGCTGTTTGATTATTGCTGTCGTTATACAACCAACTCAGGCAAAGGAAGTAACTCAAATTCATGGTGGACAAGAGCTAGACGGCTCTGCAAGAACAGTGAAAGAATGGCTGGCTCAGATAGAACAACAAAACCAAACGCCACAAACAGAAGTTGTGCAGGTGACGGGAGTTAAGGCAAATTCTACTAACAAGGGTGTAGAGGTGATTTTACAGACATCTAAAGGCGAACAGTTGCAGATCGCAAATCGCAGTGCTGGTAATAACTTCATTGCTGATATTCCCAATGCACAGCTGCGTTTACCTAGTGGTGAGGCTTTTACATTCCGCTCGGATAAACCAATTGCGGGTGTTACTGAAATAACTGTTACCAACTTTGATGCCAATACTATTCGAGTAACAGTGATGGGCAAAGCGAGTGTACCAGTTGTCGAGTTGTTTGACAGTCCAGACGAGGGTCTAATATTTTCTGTGGCTAATGCTGCAACTCCTGCGCTATCGCAGCAGCAACCTCAAACGCAACCAAGTCCTGCAAGTCAGCCAGAAACTCAGACACAGCCAACACCATCAGCAGAAGGTGATGAACCGATTGAACTAGTAGTGACGGGCGAACAGGATGGATATAACGTACCTGATGCCTCAACTGCGACTAGAACTGATACTCCTACGCGCGATATACCTCAGTCAATTCAAGTCATTCCTCAACAAGTCATCAAGGATCAGCAAATTACGCGGATTGGTGATGCAACACGTAATGTTAGTGGCGTAACTCAGCAAGGGGGCTATGCTGGGTCTACAGATAATTACAACATTCGGGGATTCACAACTTATAACAACTTGAGAAACGGTTTTGCTGTTCAAGACGACCTTGTGAATCCGACAAACATTGAGCGGATTGAAGTTCTCAAGGGGCCAGCTTCAGTGCTATACGGACAGTTTGAGCCGGGAGGTGTGGTGAATTATATTACCAAACAACCGCTCAGTGAGCCTTACTACTCTGCTGAATTTACAGCTGGGAATTTTAGCACTTATCGTCCCTCCATTGATATTTCTGGGCCGCTGAACTCAGACAGAACGTTGCTGTACCGCCTGAATGCTGCATACGAGAACTTTGGTAGTTTTATTGATTTTAATCATCAGGAAACATTTGCGATCGCACCAGCATTAACCTACAAAATTGGTGATGCGACAACATTGACACTGGAGTATGAATACCTGAAAGTCGATCGCACCTATTATGATGGTCTTCCGCCCGATCCAAATATTTTTAATGCTCCGATCAATCGTTTCTTAGGGGAGCCAGACGATTATTTCTCCAAAGAGACAAACTCTGTATTTCTTAACGTCAATCATCGCTTTAGTAAAAACATCCAGTTCCGCAGTGGCTTTTCCGTTACGGTTAATAATTCTGAAGAATCAGCGTTTCGCCCAAATAGCATCGTAGATGGTCTTACCGTGCTGCGAAGGTTTGCCGCTGGTCCTGCTTATTACCAAAACTATTCTCTGCAAAACGATTTAATCACTAATTTCAGCACGGGTTCCATCCAACATCAAGTTCTTGTGGGGTTGGAGTGGAATAAAAACATCCGTGGCTACGATTATCTGCGAAGTTCTGTTTCACTGACTCCCAGTATTGATTTATTCAATCCTGTGTATGGCGCTTCCCAGCCACCAGAGTTTGATGAAGCAGCAGAACGCGATCGTTTCGATCGCAATACCATCGCCGTTTATCTGCAAGATCAAGTAACATTGCTGCCAAATTTGAAGCTATTAGTAGGCGGCAGGTATGACTTTATTCACCGCAAAAATCGCGCGCAACTGCTGGATTCTTTGGGTAGAGATCCAATTGATGATGCCACTGTCGATCGGTTGTATAATGAAGCCTTTTCACCTCGCGTTGGCATTGTTTATCAGCCGATTAAACCAATTTCAATTTACGCCAGCTACAGCCGCTCGTTTAATCCCAGCGACTCGCGGACAGTAGATGGAACTCAACTACCACCGGAGCGCGGCACTCAATATGAAGTAGGAGTCAAAGCCGAACTGATTAAAGACAGGCTATCTGCGACCTTTGCCGCCTATGATATCACCAAAGAAAATGTTGCTACAACCGATCCCACTCCAGGTAACTCTGACTATTACATCCCTATAGGAGAGGTGAAAAGTCGCGGTTTAGAATTTGACCTTTCTGGACAGATTCTACCAGGCTGGAATCTGATTGCATCCTACTTTGTCAACGACGCATTTGTAAGTGTAGGTGACCAATATAATCCTGTAGGTGACACACTTGTAAATGCTCCCGGTGCTGGAGGTAGTCTCTGGACGACTTATGAAATTCAAGACGGTGGTATGAGAGGATTAGGATTTGGTGGAGGATTATTTTATACTGGCGATCGCGAAGCCACACTCCCCAACACGTTCAAAATACCTTCCTATGTACGTGCAGATGCCACGATTTTCTACAAACGCGATAACTGGAGGGTTGGGCTGAACTTTAAGAATCTTTTTGATACTCGCTATTACGATTCTCAAGGCTATTATCTGCTTCCTGGTGCGCCTTTAACAGTCCTGGGAACGTTTTCTGTACAGTTTTGATTCCTGCAATTTTTGAACTGATTAAGTCCTGTTTACTATCACACAGCTTCTACCATGAACTCTAAAAAAATACGCGATTTAGCATTTACTTTGCACCGCTATCTTGGTTTAACAGTAGGACTGGTACTAGTTATCGTTGGCTTGACAGGTAGCTTGTTGGTGTTCGAGCAAGATTTTGACCATTTTGCCATCGCTCAACAATATGGACACATTACGCCCCAAAAAGAGCAGTTATCCCCAGAGTCCGCGATCGATACAATTCAGGCTAGGTATGCTGCACGAACTGACTTGAAGCTTTTTCGGATTTATTTGCCAGATACCTCAGATACTCCCTATATAGGACAATTGGCATCAACTGATGGTCAAAGAACAGAGGTTTTTGTCAACCCTTATACAGGGAAAATTATGGGTCAACGTCTATGGGATCAAACCCTGATTGGGATAATGCTTAATTTGCACTATACCTTGATGGCAGGTCAAACCGGAATTATTATCGTTGGTATTACTGCCTTGCTAATGTGTATTCTTAGTATCACAGGTTTGGTTCTTTGGCCTGGTTGGCGCAGATTGATTGCAGGCTTCAAAATCAAGTTTGATGCTCATCCTAAACGTGCGAACTTTGACATTCACAAAGTGGCTGGCATTATCACTGTGGTTTTTTTATTGTTTACTGGCTTTACTGGCTTTTGCTGGAACTTCTACGATTTGACTGAGCCGATTATTTACGCTGTTACATTCACCTCGAAACTATCCGAACCAGTATCCAAACCAATTCCTGGTCAATCGACTTTAAAACTAACGCAACAACTCAAAATTGCTAATGCTGCTTTGCCAAATGCTGTTATCAAAAGCATTTACTTCCCCGAACGACCAGAAAATGCTTTACAAATTCGTATGAAACTGCCCCAGGAAAATATAGAGTATGGGAATAGTAATGTTTATCTCGATCAATACAGTGGTAAGGTTTTGCGTGTTGATAATGGTTTGAAGTTATCATTGGGCGATCGCGTCCTCAACTCCTTCGTTCCTCTCCACTATGGTACCTTTTGGGGGCTTCCATCCCGTATCCTTTATGTATTTGTCGGGGTTGCACCTTTAATTTTATTTATCACTGGCTTTGTGATGTGGCGGTATCGTTATCAAGCTAAAACTAAAAAACGCGATCGCTCAATAGAACTGTCAGATTTACGTCGCAATTAGGGATTTCCTTCCGTTGCTCTGAACCCTAAAGTTCCAGCCTAAAAAATCAAAGCCGTCTGTTGTCGCATTAATTTTGCTCACAAAAACCAAACTCTTAAATTTGATTTACCTCTTTGCTAAACTTACCTGTCCTCCAATTAACCCTAGAAATCCAGTTCCAAAGTGTTGAATATCCAAAAAGCTTGCTTGCTCCGGTGAGGTTTTGTAAATCCGAAATGTCTTCATAATTCCCAAGGTGGCAGCACTTTCTAGAGGCCCAACAAAACTAATATCCCGGTCAAGGAAATAAGTTTGATTAGCCCAGTGAGCCATCTGATTTGCATTCAAAAAATAGCAGCCTGCATGAGGATTGAGGGCACGACAAAAGGTAATTGGTGCATTCATAATTGTACCCTTGAGTTCTGGTTGCTCCTGCACATTTTGAAAAGGAGCAGTTACTCGCAAAGCCAAATCTCCATCAATGTAAGCTTTATGAACCAAACCGTAAGGGGAGATTTCATAACGATTTGGCTGGAGCAAATTTAAATCACCTGCTTGTTGAGTAAACCAATTTAATTTTATAAAAAACCAGGGATCGTGGATAATTAAGTCATCTTCTAAGAAGCAGTAATAATCATATTGACCGAGACAACTTTGCAGAACAGCTTGGCACTCAAAACCCAAAAGCAGAGGTTCTATATTAGTAGAATGATGCTTATATAAATGGGATGGTAAGGGAAGCTGGTTTAAAATATGATTATCTTGGGTTGTACAAATAACAATATCTAGTTCATGCGATTGCGGCTGGTTAGCAGGAAAAGCTATTCGTTGAGCAATGTTAATAATACTTTGAGATTTACCAAATAATTGGTGTAAGGCGGTAAGGCTATTAGTTAACGCCTGCAAGCGGGGTTGCGGGTCTTTGCGTTGGGAAGCATGACGACCCTCACCGCTAGGTTTGAAAAAATGGGCAATGGTAAAAATAATTCGCATTTTACATATCGCTTTTATATTTCTTTGTCATTTGTCATTTGTCATTTGTCATTAACCAATAAATAATAATTAATATCATTCTTACAAAATTAGTTATTTTAACACTTTTATTTGCACCTTTGCTTGAGGCAAAAATATTTATGCAAGAGGCTAATGACCAATGACCAATGACCAATGATTAACGATCAATGACTAATTTTTGCCAAATCCTTTAGAAACTGGGCGCTTTTTTAAACTATCAGAACTTTTACCAGCGAACATCCATTGCAAATGCTGTGGTAACAGTTTTGCCAAATCATAACGCTTGATGATTGTCTCTCGCGCCTTCGCACGAATTGCTTGCATCTCTTGGGGATTATTCAGGGCCTCTTCAACCCTATTAGCAATATTCTGAGGAGAAAAGAAATCTACCAACAGTCCATTCATCCCATCTTGTACGACTTCCAAAACTGGCGCAGTCTTAGACGCTACTAGTAAACATCCTGCTGCCATTACTTCTAACATTGACCAGGATAATACAAAAGGACGGGTTAAATAAACATGAGCAGAAGAAGCTTGCAAAACCTGAAGGTACTCATTGTAAGGTAGCCTATCTGTAAAGTGCAGCCTCGATAAATCCAAAGATGATTTTAATTTTTCTAGCATTAATTGTTTATAAGTCTGACCATCAGGGAGATTTTTACCATAAGCAACTCGATTTTCTCCGACAACTACCACGTGGCATTTAGGTCGTCGCTGCTGAAGTAGCGCTACCGTTTCCATAAACTGTGGAAAACCTCTATAAGGTTCCATTCCTCGTCCTACATAAGTTACCAACTCTTCGACATGAGAAAGATCCAGATTTATTCTTGGTAAAACTAACTTTGCACCTGGTTTGGGAACAAAATAATTGGTATCGACACCATCATGAATTACAGTGAGTTTGCTATGATATTCTTTGGGAAACTGCTGACGCTGCCAATTAGTTGGAGAAAGACCGCGATCGCAGCTATATAAATCCGTTAAAATCGGCGCATTTTTGACCCTGATGCGGCATTCATCATCAACATTCACCGGATCGTTGGGATCGAAATCTGCATCGGAACCGTGAGCGTGATAAAACCACTCGAAATAACACAATAATTCGGCTTTGGGGAAAACATCTTTCATAAATAAAGTTGGCCCCCAACCAGAATGACCATAAACTATATCTGGAAAGAAACCCTCGGATTTTAATTTTTCTGCTACGCGATAGACAGCTTGAGCGGTGAGAACAGCATTTTCCAGGTTGCGAACGTAGTGGTGAGTTTGAGGTGCAGCTTCACGAGAAGGAGTATAAATAGCTTTAAAAACGCCGGGTATTTCCCCTTCCCGACGATTTGTCCCAAAGACAACTTGGCAATTAGGATCTTTACCCAAAACCATCGCTAGGTTGCGAAATTGTGAGGGAAAATTGGGATGTAAAAATAAAACTTTCATTGGAATAATCTTGATTAAATTATTACCAGATAAAATAAATTAAGACAAGCTGCTTAAGATTATAAGATTATTTATCACAACTTTTAGCAAGTAAACTTAGATAAATGCTTCCCCAAAAATGCGAAAATAATCGCAAATTCGTGTTATAATCATGAAATTTATTGGCATTGATTTGGGCTGGAAATCTCAACCAAGTGGATTGTGCTGTTTAGAATGGATAGATGGACAACTGCAACTACTCGATCTAGACCGCAAAGATGCCATTGCAGACATCCTCACCTGGATCGATCGCAGCGTCCAACCAGATGAGCCAGCCATTATTGCCGTAGATGCACCTACCCTTATACCCAACGCTACCGGGAGTCGTCTCCCCGATAAACTCAGCCACAAATACTTTGGCAAATATCATGCGGGATGCTATCCAGCTAATCAAAACTTACCCTTCGCCGATCGCACCATCAACTTTGGCTTAGAATTAGAATCACGCGGCTTTGCCCACGCCCCCACGATAGAACCGCAAAAACTCAGCAGATATCAAATAGAAGTCTTCCCCCACCCAGCAATCGTTAACCTATTCAACTTAGAACGCATCCTCAAATACAAAAAAGGACGACTCAATGAGCGCCGTCTAGAACTAATTAAACTCCAAAATTATCTTCTTGATATTCTCCCCTCCTTCTCTCCTCCTCTGCGCCTGTGCGGTTTGTTTCTTCTTGAAATCCCCACCACAGGTGCAGCTCTCAAAGCAACCGAAGATAAACTAGATAGCTTAATTTGCGCCTATGTTGCTGCATACTGGTGGTATTGGGGAGAAAAACGTAATTTGGTATTAGGCGATCGCACTACTGGATACATTATCATCCCTCAAAGAATTTGAGCAAAGGCTTCGCGTATGCTGCTTTAAAGTCCTTGCTTCTGATTTAGATATTGCGATCGCGTCGCAATATCTTATCCCTAGTAAACTAGACTAATCAACCGGGGTATTGTAGATTTATAGTTAATTGTGTTTGGGAAAAAACGTTCCCTTAATTGCCTGGGTGATTTGCTCTAGGTCATTTTCATCCATCGGCAGTGGCGTCACTCCTTCCTCAGGTTCAAAAGAAATTTCTTGCCATTCACTGACGGGAATCTTTTGTTTCTCCAAGCTCTGTAGCTCATCTAGCGTAGCGAAGACCATCCAAACCGAAAAGGCGTTGCATAATAGAGGGATGAATTGAGGTCATCTACTGTGCAATGTCCAT
>NZ_JAVRCD010000026.1:0-102694 GCF_034530895.1 Nostoc sp. DedQUE08 | reverse complement strand
AAGGAATAAAGGTGTACTGAGTTTTTTTCACGCAATCAAATATGAGTCCTATAATACTAATTAATTCAAAAGGCGTTGCATAAATGCGGGATGAATTGGCGGTTGAAACCATTGAAAATTCCAAATTAGGTGAAAACATCCCATGATTCAGCAACGCCATTCAAAAAAATGAATCTATGAATCATGCACAAGTGTAACGCCACCTCACTGTCTGATCAGGCAAGTCCAACCAACTTGGCGCTGAGTTCCCATAAGCGATCGCCTTTGTCGTCATCACGAGCTTGAGGAGAGACTTTTTGCACAAAAGATTTGCCATCTTTCTTCTGGCGATTTCCCCAACTCCAATAAACACCGGATTGATTATACTCAGGATCGGCAACCACGGCAGCAACCCGTTCTCCCGCCAACTCCTGAGATACATATCCCCCAGTGATGTACTTCTGGAATAATGGAAAGATTTTCTGAAACAGGGGATAGTGGTTTCTAAATAGCGGCGTTTCTGCAACACATCCCGGATAGAGAGAATTGAAGATGATACCGGTTGACTGGTGATAGCGCTCGTGCAGTTCTCGCATAGTCAGCACGTTGCAAACCTTGCTGTCTTTGTAAGCTTTAACTGGTTCAAATTTTTTGCCATCAATCATCGATATTGGCTCTTGAAATCCTTCTGCAAAGCCTTGCAAATCGCCTAAGTCGGGACGTGGTGGAATCTTTCCACCTAGTTCGTCTGGATTGTGGGTGACGGTTCCTAAAATTACCAGCCTTGGTTCTAAAGATGACTTCTTCAGATCCTCTATCATCAGGTTGCACAATAGGAAATGACCCAGATGATTTGTAGTGACAGTTAACTCGTAACCTTCTGGACTGCGTAACGGCTCTTTGATTAAGGGCATATAAATTGCAGCGTTGCACACCAAAGCGTCTAAAGACTTGCCAGTGGCTCGGAAGTTCTTCACAAATTGTCGAACACTTTCCAAAGAGCCAAGGTCAATATGTATGCTGGTATAACTGTTGTAGGGGATTTCCACACTTTGGGCTGCTTTTTGTGCCTTCGCTAAATCCCGACACGCTAATACGACATACCATCCCCTTTCAGCAAGAGCTTTTGCAGCATACAAACCTACCCCTGAAGAGGCACCCGTAATTACAACCGTTGGCTTTTGATGTTGTTCCATTCTGTTCAGCTCCCATTGACTGTCTCTAGAATCTCATACCAGCGAGCCATCGTTGTCACCAGGTTTTTCAGGGCTGTATTTCGGCTGAACTAACGCCCTTCTATCACTTTGGTGAAAACAATAATCGAAGCAGAAAACTGAAACTATGACTAAATCAAGGTTTGAAGCTTTATTTTCTAACATAATAAATTCAAAAATGTAGCCAAAACTTGGAAAGTGAGGTTCGTAAGCCTTGCAGCGATTGCTTTCTCCAAAAGTGATGGAAGAGGGCTAAGTAAGTGGGCGAGAAAATTCCCAAGTTTTTTACGAAATGTAAATACAGCACATACTTTACAAATTCGTTATTTCACAGTTTTTACAAAACTAAACATACATTGGTTTTATCGTGCTTGCCGACTTAACCTCTATACAAAAAACCTTCAAAAAAGTAATTACAATCACATTTTTGGTATACTACTGATGAATGCGATATCAACTTTTTTTGTTTTTAAATATTTTTTCTTCAGATATATTTCAGATGTATATTACTACTAGGCTGAAAAGTATAAGTAAATTGCCTAGCTGTTTAACAATTTATTTTCTGTGGATAAGCTTCTACAATCTGTAAAAAAAATTCTCCAAGACAAGCCTCTCGATCCAATTCAGTGGTTTGTGCTTTATCAATCGTGTTTGGGTAAAACTTATGGTGAGATGGCAGAGGTGTCAGGCTACGGCAACAATTACATCAAGGAAGTTGGTTCTGAGTTGTGGCAAGACCTTTCTATCGCACTTGGAAAAAGAATAACGAAAAAAAATCTACATTTAGCTTTGAATAAACACTTGCAAGACGAGATAGGTAATCAAGAAAATCAGATCCAAGAAAAGTTTGGTGAAGAATCTAGTTTAGAAATGATTTCTCCAGACTTGTTTTCAGCAAGCAAGATAGAATTTCCTAGCGGCCCTATAGCACTAGATTCTCCTCTTTACATCAATCGCCCTTCCCTGGAAGAAGTTGTTTGTAACGAGATTTTACACCCTGGTTGCTTAATCCGGCTCAAAGCACCTAGAAAGATGGGAAAAAGTTCTCTGCTGAATCGGATGATTGCTTATGCTAGAGAGCAAGATTATCAAACTGTTTATTTGGACTTTCAAGAAGCTGACCGAGATGTTTTTGTTTGCCTGGATAAATTTTTGCGTTGGTTTTGTGTAAATGTCAGTAGGCAGTTAAATCTTCTTCCTTGTGTAGATGATTTTTGGGATATAGAAATGGGTAGCAAGGTAAGCTGCAAAATCTATTTTGAAGCATATCTGTTGCAATACATTAATGATAATCCTGTAGTTTTGGCTTTGAATGAAGTCCATCGGATTTTTGAATATCCCAATATTGCCCAAGACTTTCTGCCAATGCTGCGATTTTGGCATGAACAAGCAAAGCAAGATCGGATTTGGCAAAAACTGCGGATGATAGTGGTTCACACCACAGAAATTTATATTCCGCTTAAGCTCAACCAATCGCCTTTCAATGTAGGGATAACAATTACACTGCCACCATTTACCCTTAAGCAAGTACAAAGTTTAGCATTACGTTACAAACTAGATTGGGCAGGAAACTTGGAAGGGGAAAAACGCCTTGCACCCCTACAAGCAATGGTAGGGGGTCATCCTTATCTGGTGAGCCTTGCATTTTATCATTTATGTCAGGGAGAAATGACGCTAGAGGTGTTATTAGAAACTGCATCTACACCAGTAGGAATTTACGGTCAGCATCTACGAGAACTGTTGACACTACTGCAAGAAGAACCAGAATTAATGTCAGCTATGGAACAGGTAATTGCAACAGATGAAAAAGTAGAGTTAGACGCGATCGCTGCTTATAAACTAGAAAGTATGGGTTTGGTTCAACTAAACGGCAATCAAGCTAGTGCCATGTGTAAGTTATATCGTCTTTATTTTAGTCAGCAGTTTGGAAAGCAAAATAATACTAATGTTTATCGTGAATTTACCAGCTAGTTTTGATTGTTCATAGTAAACACTAAAGTTCTGATTACGAACCTAATTACTCATCGATATTATCAGAATTTTCTTAATTGTCACAATCCAGATGTGTTGATTGAGATATAGAATAAACTTAAAATTAAAAATCAATTAAATGAAAAATTATCGATATCAAGTTGGTGGTACTCTCACTAATGATGCTCCTAGCTATGTCGAGCGCAGAGCAGATGTGGAACTTTATGAAGCTTTGAAACAGGGTGAATTTTGCCACATCCTAAGCTGTAGACAAATGGGTAAATCCTCACTTATGGTAAAAACAAAGCACCGCTTGCAAAAAGAGGGCTTTAAATGTGCCACCGTTGACATGACTAATATTGGTTGTGAAAATATAACTCCAGAGCAATGGTATAAAGGAGTTGTCGGTGACTTATGGTTGAGTTTTAAACTGTTAGGAAAAGTTAATTTAAAAACCTGGTGGCAAGAACAAAACGATCTTTCTTTGGTTCAGAAAATCAGTCGGTTTATTTCGGAAGTTTTATTAGCTCAGTTTCCTAACGAAAGGCTATTTATTTTTATTGATGAAATTGATAGTATACTCAATCTCAATTTCTCTGTTGATGACTTTTTTAACATGATTCGATTCTGTTATAACCAACGAGCAATTAATCCAGAGTATCATCGAATAACATTTGCAATTTTTGGGGTTGCGACACCTTCAGACTTATTTATATATGGTAATAATACTACCCCGTTTAATCTTGGTAAAACTATAGAAGTTAATGGTTTTACCTTTGAAGAAGCTCAACCACTATCCTTGGGATTAGATATTAAAGACAATCACCCTCAGAAAGTTTTGAAAGAAGTATTAGCTTGGACAGAAGGACAACCATTTCTTACTCAAAAGCTGTGTCGGTTACTTGTGAGTTTATCTCAAGATGATATAGGTAGAAAGCTAAAAATTCCCCCTGGTACAGAAGAATTTTGGATAGAAAATGTGGTGCGATCGCACGTCATTGAGAAATGGGAATCACAAGATGAACCGGAGCATTTGCGAACTATTCGCGATCGCATCCTCAGAAACGAAAAATATGCTGCCAGATTGCTAGGAATTTATCAACAAATCCTTCAAGGAGTGAAAGTACCAGCCGATGATAGTCGAGAACAGGTAGAACTTTTGCTATCTGGTTTGGTAATCAAAAAACAAGGTTTTCTCCAAGTAAAAAATCGAATTTATCAAGAAGTTTTCAATTTAGAATGGGTTGGGAAAAAACTAGCTTACTTGCGTCCCTACTACGAAAACTTCAATGCATGGATAGCCTCAGAGGAAAAAGATAAATCTCGCCTATTACGCGGACAAGCCTTGATAGATGGGCAAACTTGGGCAAATTGTAAAAGCTTGAGTAACTTAGATTATCGATTTTTAGCTGCTAGTGAAGAATTAGATCGGCGAGAAGTACAGCAGGCTTTAGAAGCTGAACGCGCTCAAGAAGTAGAAGCACGACTTGCAGAACAACAAAAAAGGCTGGCTCAACAAAAGAAAAATGCCACAATAGTGACACTTTTGCTCGTGGGGATGACCATCAAATTAGTGATTTCTATAGTGTGGGGAGTATCGCTTTTACGAAAGATTGATGTTTTAGAATCACAGTTAAAATGCACCGATATTACTACAACCCTGCAATTTCCTCACTGTCCAAAGTCAAGAGCCTCTAAAGAAACCTCAGAATAACGATTGTTAAAAAAACTTAGTTAGGGACTCAGTTGGAAATTAGCTAACTTTCCTTTCATCGTTAAACACTTCTCTAACAATCTCAACAGAGCCAAAATCCCCGACTAAAGAAACACAAGTCCGATCGAAGCTGCCGATGATGTGAGTTAAAATCCTGATATCTTCAATAACTGCCCACGCAGAACGGCCCCGAAAAAGCGATCTTTTGTGTATAAAGGTTGATTGAGTGCGATAAGTTAATATGAATTTGATGAAGTTAAAAAAGCAATAAAGGTAAAACTTGTAAGTTTATATCTTACGAGTTCTATTATCAACCAAAATAATTAACAGGATGAAGCGATTGAGTAACCTAGATAGAGTTTTAGATGCCGCAATGGAGCTTACTTTAGAGCAGCAAGAAATGCTGGTACAAATTCTCAAAAGCAGAATTATTGAAAGTCGGCGAGATGAAATTGCGTCAGATGCAGCAGCTTCCATTGCTGAATTTCAAGCAGGTAGGCTCAAAATCCAGACTGCTGCCGAAGCAATTCAAGAATTACGGGAATATCTCAATAACCCAAGTGCAGCCGATGTATAGGTTAGTTATCACGAGCAAATTTAAAAGAGCTTTCCGAAAATTTACTCGTCGTAATGCTGACTTACAGGCCAGAATAGAAGAAACTATTGCTGCTATGGAGAATGACATATTTGCAGTCAACTTGGGCACTCACAAGCTAGAGGGAAAGCTCTCAGGGTTGCTTTCATGTTCTTGTGGATATGATTGTCGCGTTGTTTTCTCGCTGAAAACCGATGAAGAGAGTGGGGAACAAGTTGTTCTTTTGTTAGATATTGGTACTCATGACGATGTTTATTAGCTCAATACAAGTGCGATCGCCTATCTTATAACAACTGTCTTGAAATTCAAGCGTGGGCGTAGCCCATCGTAGACATCGCATTATGTATGATGATTGATTTAGTGGGATGGCAAACAGAAACGTAGGTCTGGCCAAAGCTGCCGATGATGTGAGTTAAAATCCTGATATCTTTAATAACTACCCACGCAGAACGGCCCCGAAAAAGCGATCGCTATGCTTCAGTATCCCCATCTCGAACAAGCGCTAAAATATCACTTCGGTTATGACCAATTCCGCCCCGGACAACGGCAAATTATCGAAGATGCGCTGCAAAATCGAGATTTAATGGTTGTGATGCCGACTGGTGGGGGGAAATCTTTGTGTTTTCAGCTACCAGCGTTGTTAAAAAATGGGCTAACGGTGGTGGTGTCGCCGTTAATTGCTTTGATGCAAGACCAAGTAGAAGCATTGCGAAATAATAATATTAATGCGACATTTCTCAATAGCAGTTTGAACGCTTACCAAGTGCGATCGCGGGAAGAAGCCATCCTCGGCGGTAAAGTAAAATTACTCTACGTCGCCCCGGAACGTCTCCTCAGTGAAAGGTTTCTCCCGTTTATCGATTTAGTTAAAGAAAAAATCGGTATTTCTAGCTTTGCTATTGATGAAGCGCACTGTGTTTCGGAATGGGGACACGATTTTCGTCCAGAATATCGCCAGTTAAAATCTCTGCGGAAACGTTATCCTGATGTGCCTACAGTCGCTCTCACCGCCACAGCAACCGATCGCGTCCGTAGTGATATCATTCAACAACTAGGACTAAAGCAACCAAGCATCCATCTTGCCAGCTTTAACCGTGAAAATCTTTATTACGAAGTTCGTCCTAAAACTAAATATGCTTACACTGAATTATTAGAACTAATTCGAGAAACTGAAGGTTCGACAATTATTTATTCTTTAACTCGTAAAAAAGTTGATGAATTAACTTTTAAACTACAAAATGATAAAGTTATTGCTTTGCCTTATCACGCCGGATTAAGTGATGAAGAACGTAGTAGCAATCAAACGCGATTTATTCGAGATGATGTCCGGGTGATGGTGGCAACAATCGCTTTTGGAATGGGAATTAATAAACCCGATGTGCGGTTGGTAGTTCACTTCGATCTACCCAGAAATATAGAAAGTTATTATCAAGAATCGGGTAGAGCAGGTAGAGACGGAGAACCATCTCGATGTACAATATTTTTCAGCTTTGGTGATGTTAAAACAATTGAATGGAGTATCGATCAAAAAACCGATCCTCAAGAACAGTTGATTGCTAAACAACAACTGCGGCAGATGATCGATTATGCTGAAGGCACTGATTGTCGACGAACAATTCAACTGGGTTATTTTGGCGAAAGGTTTCCTGGAAATTGCGGTAACTGTGACAATTGTCGTCATCCCAAACCCGTGCAAGATTGGACAATTGAAGCCATGAAGTTTTTATCTTGTGTGGCGCGTTGCAAAGAAAGGTTTGGAATGCTACACATAATTGATGTGTTGCGAGGAGCAAAAAAAGACAAAATTATCCAGTACGAACACGATAAACTTTCTACCTACGGTATTGGTAAAGATAGAACTGTAGATGAATGGCGAATGTTGGGGCGATCGCTTTTACATCAGGGGTTAATAGAACAAACTAGCGATGGTTACTCAGTTTTAAAACTAAATGCCTTAAGTTGGCAAGTCATGCGAAAACAACGCACAGTTTCCTTAGCTGTAACCATAGTTCAAAAGATTACCTGGGAGCCGGAGAGTGAAAAAGCAGAAGTTGCAGAAATATTATTACAGAAATTGCGATCGCTACGCAAACAATTAGCTGATGAGCAATCTGTACCACCTTACGTCATCTTTCACGATTCCACTTTAAAATTGATGGTACAAGTGCAACCCCAAAATTTAGCTGAATTTGCCAAACTTTCTGGTGTAGGTAGTCACAAACTCGCTCAATATGGCGAAAAGTTCATTACAGAAATTCGCGCCTACCGCCAAGAAAAAGGTTTGCAAAATAAATCTGCTACTTCTGTATCATCTCCCAAATCATCTTCTTCTTACACCGAATTGCAGACATTACAATTGCATCAACAAGGTTTAAATATCGCTCAAATTGCCCAAAAGCGCAATCTTAGTCCAGCAACAGTTAGCAATCATCTAGAAAAACTTATTGAGAAAAATCAGCCAGTTGATTTAAATCAATTAGTACCTATAGAACATCAACAAAAAATTTGGCAAGTTTTAGAAGTACTCGGTGATATTTCCCTGACTCCCATCAAAGAACAATTAGGAGAAAGCTACACTTTTGATGAAATTCGTTTAGTACGGAGTAAGTGGCGGCGAGAAAATCGTAAATAAAAATTAAATTTTAGAGGATGTTTTCAAAGTATAGGGCGAATAATTGAGACTTTACAAATATCTTTTTAACTTGCTCCGAATGCACCCTTATGGCTGCAACTGAAGATGAACTAAAAGTCTCCGAAAAATGGGCCGCTTTTTATAGTGCCATCGGGCATAGTAGTCTGGTAAACAAAATTCCCATAACTCCCAATAATGTTTGGAGCGATGTAAGCATCTCTGAAGTTAGTTTTAATCAGAATAGCGAACTCAAAACTACTGATGTTTGCTCCACAGAAGACAGCACTACTAGCATTCATCTGAGCCAAACTGGTTCCTCCCAAATCGGCTTCAGTCAAGTCGCACCAAGACAAGTTGGCGGAATATAAATTAGCATCCCTGACAATAGCACGTTTCAACCAAGCGCCTTCCAAGGAAACACCAAACAAATCAGCTCCAGTCAAATCGGCTCTACACAGATCGGCTTGTCTCAAATAGGCTCCGCGCAAATTGATATCTCTCAAAATAGCGCCTTCGAGGTCAATCGAACTGTCAAGGGGAACACCCTCAGATTGAATCAACTCAATCCCAGCGAAGTTTCGCTCTCCATCAGCATACCGAACCAGCAACTCCTCAGCAGTTATTTCCCAAGGCATGATTTAACCTCCAAGTTTTTTCTCATCTCAAATATATGGATGTCTAAGCCTTTATGGGCGGTTTATGTCTAGAAAAAAGATAGCCCTGTTGAGTATACTCTGTGAATTTTCAAACATCCTTTTATGATTAAAATACAAAAGCCAGATTAAAGGAGTTAGCCAATGAGCGAGACGCTTAATACAGGAGTACGCTGGACAACTCACGATGTAGAACTCTTCGCAGAAAACGAAGGGACGCGTTACGAGATAGTTGATGGAGAATTATTTATGACTAGGGCACCTCACTTTAAACATCAGCAAACTTGTGGCAGAATTTTCCAACAGCTTAACATTTGGTCAGATTCTACTGGTTTAGGAGAAGCTGTAATCAATCCCGGCGTTTTGTTTTCAGAATCAGATAATGTGATTCCTGATGTAGTTTGGGCTACTAAAGAAACCTTGGCGCTAACATTAGACGAAAAAGGACATTTTACTGGCGCACCAGATTTAGTAGTCGAAGTCTTGTCTGAAAGTAAATCAGACGAAAGACGGGATAAGGAAGCAAAACTTAAACTTTATTCTTCCAGAGGAGTAAAAGAATATTGGATTGCTGATTGGCGATCGCGTAAACTAGAGGTCTATCGGCGCGAACAAAGTCAACTGAATTTGGTAGCAACCCTATTTAGTAATGATAATATAATTTCTCCGCTATTGCCTGATTTTAGCTGTACTGTAGACCAGTTTTTCCCTGTATAAATTTTAGTTGAATGGAAAAACAGCTTTCATTCTTTTCCCAAAACACAATCTGTATAATTTATTGTTCAGATATCGCCTTGCACCAATAACTAAGTTTTCTCCTCATCAAGGCGATATCTCTAGCTCGTCAGTTTACATTAAGAAAAACTGGGAATTTCAGAGTTAGAATCTTGTGATGTCATAGCAGACTTTGAAGACTGAGTGTTTTGGTTTTTGCCAGGTAGAATTACAGATAGCAGCTTAGGCAGTGCTAGACAGGCAACAGTATTTAATATCGTCAGAAATATACCATCTATCAAACTCATATACTAATCTTCTCCGTTTGAAAATTGGTGGTGACTATATTTATTAGTTTGAAGCAAAAACAGTAAAATTGCGTAAAAAGAGAATTTAGATTTATTTTAGAGAATATAAGCTAAATAAATATATTTTTATCAAAACAGAATAAAAACGTCAGTTGCCATAATTGAGTTGGGTATTTTGACCGAAAAAGCAGATAGCGTCGCGTCAAGATTGCTGAATCCTGAATTTTGAATTCTGACTTCTTTTTCAAGTCTTCTGGCTTCCTACTCTGAGATGTGTTAGGGGGTCAAACCCCCTATTCACCAGATATATTCTCGTAGAAGTCAAAGAACTGAGTCTATAGGTAGAGAGCAAATTAAAATTGCCATATCTATGAAATTGGAGCTAGACATGAATGAAAAAATCTCATTTTTATCTATCAAAAGGATGAGATATAGATATAACAATTTCCTATATCTAAAGAAACTAAATGTTTGTTTTTAACCTATCTGACAGAAGATGTTAAAAAAAATTAGACATAGTAAATTAAAATCAATAATAATCAAAGTTACTAAACAATTCAGGTAAGTGTGCTATACACGTGCTTGGAACAACCTAAAACTTTGTTAAAATCAGCAACACACAAACTATGAACTCTACCACCGAAAAACGTATCGCCTTGATTTCCGTCCACGGAGACCCAGCGATTGAAATAGGGAAAGAAGAAGCTGGGGGACAAAATGTTTATGTGCGCAATGTAGGTGAAGCACTAGCGCAGCTGGGATGGCAAGTTGATATGTTTACCCGCAAAGTGAGTCTGGAGCAAGACTCGATAGTTGAACATAGCAACAATTGTCGAACTATCCGTTTAAAAGCTGGCCCCCTTGAGTTTGTGCCGCGAGATGAAATTTTTGAATATCTGCCAGAATTTGTGGATAATTTCCTCAAATTTCAAATAAAAAACGATTTTACATACGAATTGGTTCATACTAACTACTGGCTCTCTAGTTGGGTGGGGATGCAGTTAAATAAAATCCAAAAGAGTAAACAGGTTCACACCTACCACTCATTAGGAGCAGTCAAGTACAACACTATAGAAAATATTCCTTTGATTGCTAGTCAGCGATTAGCAGTGGAAAAACAAGTGTTGGAAAAAGCAGAGCGAATTGTAGCGACAAGTCCGCAAGAACAGGAACACATGCGATCGCTAGTTTCCACAAAAGGCAATATCGATATTATTCCCTGTGGTACAGATATTCAGCGCTTTGGCTCCATTGGACGAGAAGCAGCTAGGGCTGAATTGGGGATTGATAAAGAAACCAAAGTTGTACTATACGTGGGGCGCTTTGACCAACGCAAAGGTATAGAAACTTTGGTACGGGCGGTAAACGAGTCTCAACTACGCGACTCCAAAAATATCCAGCTAATTATTGGTGGTGGTAGCACTCCAGGTAACAGCGACGGCATTGAGCGCGATCGCATTGGGCAAATCGTCAACGAATTGGGAATGAGCGACTTTACCACCTTTGCAGGTCGTCTGAGTCAAGATATTTTACCAACTTATTATGCTGCTGCCGATGTTTGCGTTGTTCCCAGCCACTACGAACCCTTTGGACTCGTGGCAATCGAAGCGATGGCAAGCGGTACACCAGTAGTAGCAAGCGATGTCGGCGGACTTCAGTTTACTGTAGTTAATGAAGAAACTGGTTTATTGGCTCCACCACAAGATGTAGAGGCTTTTGCATCTGCTATTGACCGAATTCTCTTAAATCCAGAATGGCGAGATGAATTAGGTAAAGCTGGTAGAAAGCGCGTCGAAACTAAGTTTAGCTGGGATGGTGTTGCCAATCAACTGAGTGAACTTTACACCCAACTGTTGCAGCCACAAACAGTAGCGTCAACAGCAAAAGAACTAGTACACTCAACCGCCGAACTAGTGCAATCAGCAGCAAAAGAACTAGTACACTCAACCACCGAACTAGTGCAATCAGCAGCAAAAGAACCAGTTTTAGCTGCTAAATAACGCTTTTGTTTAACAGATAATGGTGAGTGAGTAACTCGGATAATATTTTGGGTTTAAATTTGGTAGCGTAGGCGTAAAGCCTGCGGCATAGCTACGCTTCGGGCGTAGCCTCTCCAAGAGTTGCCCGCCGTAGGCATCGCCTGAGCTTGGAAAACTCAACACCAAAAACAAACTGTATAAAAAACGAACTTATCACTTAAACGCAGAAGCTTATCTTATGATAATTTCTGCGTTTTTTGATTCGCAGCTATCACCAAAGCAAGTAACCGCTATGATAGGTGAGGTCTGTTATGCTTTAACTAAACAAAAATAAAAGCATAGCGATCGCTACCATTTGAATTTTAACAACTAATCGCTTTGCAACCAGTTGACTTTACCACTCTCACAGCTGCTTGTAGCGAAATCCGCGCTAACTGGCTACCATCACGCTTAGAACAAGTTTACCAGCGCGATCGCTATACGATCGCTATGGCATTACGTACCTTAGAACAGCGAGATTGGCTACAAATTTCTTGGCATCCCCAAGCTGCACATATTTGTATTGGCGATCCGCCACCGCGATCGCCAGATACCTTTACCTTTAGCCAACAATTAATACACCAATTGGGTGGTTTAGCACTGGTGGCGATTGAAGCGATCGCCCCTTGGGAACGTGTGATTGATTTACAATTTGCCCGTCGTCCTGGAGAAAGCGCTCTATATCATGTCTATGCAGAAATCATGGGCAAGTATAGCAACGTTATTCTCACCGACGCTAACAATATAATTATCACCGCCGCTCATCAAGTCAGTCAGCAACAATCTAGCGTCCGTCCCATCCAAACCGGACAATTTTATGAAACACCACCGAAACTAACTGGAAGTGTCCCCTACTTGAGTGAATCTCAAGAACGTTGGCAAGAACGGGTAAGTTTAGTACCAGGAGCAATCAAGCGGCAATTGCTCAAAAGTTATAGTGGCTTGAGTGCTGCACTAGTGGAGTTAATGCTGCTAGAAGCAAATATCGTACCAGAAACATCCACCTATACTCTCAACCCCGACGACTGGCGACGGCTATTTGAGCGTTGGCAAGAATGGCTGCAAGCTCTAGATTCCAAAGAATTTCAACCCGCTTGGACAAAAGATGGTTACACCGTAATGGGTTGGGGTGCAGTTGAAAAGGTCAAAAATATCCAGGAGTTGCTCAACCGCTACTACAGTAACCAAATTGACCAACAGTTATTTTCCCAATTGCGCCATCAGTTGAGTCAGAAATTAAATAATATTCTGACGAAATTACACAATAAAGCTCAAACCTTTGAGACGCGCTTGCAGCAATCAGATCGAGCCGATGAGTATCGGCAAAAAGCAGATTTATTGATGGCTCATCTGCAAAACTGGGAACCGGGGATGAAAGAAATTATCATTGCTGATTTTGAGACAAATTTGCCGGTTGCGATCGCTCTCCAGCCAGATAAAAATGCTGTTCAAAATGCTCAAAGTCTTTACAAACAGCACCAAAAGCTGAAACGCGCTCGTGCTGCTGTCGAACCGCTACTATTGGAAGTACAAACAGAAATTGAGTACTTAGAGCAAGTAGAAGCTGCGATCGCTCAGATAGACACCTACCAAACAGCAGAAGATTTGCGAGCTTTAGAAGAAATCCGCGAAGAGTTGATTGGGCAAAAATATCTAGAAGATCCAGAATACCGCAGTCGTAGTGCAAACGAACCTCCCAGCACTAACTTTCATCGTTACCTTACCCCCGGCGGCTTTGAAGTATTAATCGGTCGTAACAATCGCCAGAATGACCAATTGACCTTTCGTGTAGCAGGGGATTATGACATCTGGTTCCACGCTCAAGAAATTCCAGGGAGTCATGTATTACTACGTCTAGAACCGGGTGCTGTGGCAGAAGAAGCTGATTTGCAATTTGTAGCTAATCTCGCTGCATATTACAGTCGCGCCCGTCAGAGTGAGCAAGTACCAGTAGTTTACACTCAGCCAAAACACGTCTACAAACCCAAAGGAGCAAAACCCGGAATTGCCATTTACAAGCAAGAAACCATACTTTGGGGAAAACCACAATTAACAATTCAAAATTCCAAATGACGCTCTCTACTTCACTAAAACCTAAATCAGTTATTTTAGTTTTTCTTTGCTTGCTTTTTTCTCTGGGTGCAAATTGATTAAATAAATCAGCTTTGAGTTGCCCTTTCTAAATGGGAATTTACTGTGCCTTCAAGATGATGTATTTTTTGATTTTGAACATATATAACAGCTTGCTCAAGTTGCTTACTGCCCAAGGAGAATATACCATATCCTTCTTGCCAAGTAAATTTTTCTGATGTAGGGCAAAGATTGTGATTGAAATGGTGAGAACTACTTCCTTTAATTTTTTTCACAAACTCTGCGATCGCGATTGTTAGGGGGATAGATACTACTAAATGTATGTGGTCTTTAATACCTCCAATTGCATGGAGTCTACAATTTAAACCATTGGATTTATTAATGATGTAATTATAAAGCTCAGTTTCTTTATCGGAGGTAATTAGAGGTTGGCGTTTTTTTGTTGCCCAAACAATATGATAATAAAGTCGCCACAGAGACATAATATTTTTTAAATTTTGTATTTATTTACATACATTTATGTTTCCCATATTGCTAGAAAAAATTATCATATTAGCAATGTCCGTCAGCCAGGGAAGTAGGAATCAGCAAATCAGCCAGTTCACGAAGCCAGCCAGAATGCAGCAGCCAGCAGCAGCCAGCCAGGGAATGAAATTCCCTGTCTGAAAGCTAAAGTCGTCTGAAGACGACTATCTGAAACTAGTGAACAATTAAACCAAGTTTTTTCTAGTCCTCTAGAAGAGGACTTGCATTATTAGACAGGGAATTCTATTCCCTGGCTGGCTATTCTGGCTATTCTCTGGCTATTCTCAATTCGGTAAACTCTCAATCCGCATCAAATCCAATTCGCTCTCAAATATTTCATCAATTGGCAACATTTGACCATCAACAGTCATAAATTTATGGTCTTTTGTTGCCCGAATTATTGAACCATCTTCCAAACAATACTCAAACACCTCTTGCTGTCCGCGATCGTGCCACTGTGCTACAGGTTGCGTGTAAATATTTCCATTATTATCAACGCTGTACACAGTACATTCAATGCGTTTTTCGACAATTTCCCCAATCGGCAACAATCCATATTCTACTGTCAATATTTCCGTATCATAGCTTAAACAATATTCAGCAAACTTCAACATTTGCTCAAATAATTCATCCGCAACTTTTTTCTGAACGCCATTTTTAGCTGCGCCATCCACGAATTTTTCTCGCTGCTTTTGCATCTCAGAAACTTTCTTTTTACCCATCGCTCGACGCAGTAAGTCAGCTTGTCCTAAAGAATATCCTGCCATATCTTGAGCAATTTTCATGATTTGCTCTTGATAGACCATAATTCCATAGGTTTCGTCTAATATTGGTTCCAGAACTTGGTGTTGATAATCAATGTTTTCTCGACCATGTTTGCGGTTAATAAATTTAGGAATTAGTCCCGCATCTAATGGCCCTGGTCGATAAAGTGCCAAAATTGAAGAAATATCTTCTATATTAGAAGGCTTCAAATCTCGCACGATCTGACGCATCCCAGAAGATTCTAGTTGAAATATCCCTTCTAACTCACCTGCTTCTAATAATTCATAAGTTTTTTGGACATCTTTTGGTAGAGTGCTATGTTCACCTTTAGCTAATATCCTTTGGGCTTTTCTTTCATCGCGGGGAATTTCATCGGGATCGACCCGATATCCTCTCGTTTCTTGAATCAAATCTACAGTTTTTTGAATTAGCGTCAGGTTCCGTAAACCTAGAAAATCCATTTTCAACAAACCCATTGATTCCAGGTCTTCCATGAAATATTGGGTAATCACAGAACCGTCATTATTCTTCTGTAGTGGGACAATTTCATCAAGTGGATCGGCAGAAATTACCACACCGGCTGCATGAACACCAAAGGTTTTGTTAGTTCCTTCAATTCGCATCGCCATATCAAGCCAGTGGCGAACATGGGGTTCTCTATCATATTTCTCTTTAAACTCTGGTTCTGGAGTTTTATCGGAAACCATCACCTTGAGTTTAGTTGGTTTCCCCCGTACCACAGGAATTAATTTTGCCATTTTGTCAGCTTCCCCGTAGGGAATATTCAACACTCTGGCGACATCTTTCAAAACTGCTTTAGAAGTTAGACGGTTAAAAGTAATAATTTGGGCAACTCTATCTGCACCATATTTCTCGGTGACATATTCAATAACCTTGTCTCGTTGTTCAATACAGAAATCCGTATCAATATCAGGCATTGATTTCCGTTCTGGGTTCAAGAAACGCTCGAATAGTAACCCATGATGCACAGGGTCAATGTTAGTAATTCGCATCGCATAGGCAACTAATGAACCAGCCGCCGAACCGCGACCTGGCCCCACAGGAATGTTATTATCTCTAGCAAATTTGATGTAGTCCCAAACAACTAAAAAGTATTTGGAAAAACCCATCTGCTGAATCATTTTAAGTTCGTATTCCAATCTTTCTTTATAGACGGAATCGACTTCATGACGAGATTTGCGATTTAACCGTTCTAAAAGTCCACTCCATGCAACATCTTCAGCGTAAGTGTCAGCAGTATGACCAGAGGGAATGGGAGGTGTAGGAATTTGAGGCTCACCCATAATATGGTAAGGCTCAACTTTATCGGCTACTTCTCCAGTAGTAGCGATCGCCTCTGCAATTACATCATCCGGCAAATGATCGCGAAATAGCTGCTGCATCTCCTCACCAGATTTGAGATACTCTGTGCCGCTATAACGCATCCGCTTATCTTCAGCAATTAGCTTGTTAGTTTGAATGCATAGCAAAGCATCGTGCGCTTCAACGTCAAAACAAGATATAAAATGTGAATCATTGGTAGCAACAATTTTAATCCCTAGCTCTCTAGCAATTTTTACTATTTCTACATTTACAATCCGGTCTTCTTGAGAGCCGTGGTCTTGAATTTCTAAATAATAATCATCACCAAATACATCTTTATACCATTGGGCAACTTTCCGGGCGGCATCTGGCCTATTACTAAGAATTGCTTGGGGAACTTCTCCACCCAGACAAGCGCTGGTGACAATCAAACCTTCATGATATTGTTTGAGTAAATCTTTATTAATACAAGGACGAGAAAAAATTCCTTTCCCTTGAACACCTTGGAGGTGAGAAATTGTAGTTAATTTAACTAAATTTTTGTAACCTTTGGTATTTTTAGCTAAAACGACTTGATGATACTTGGGACGATGACGTTCTTGTTTTTCAAGATCGCCGTTTAGGATATACATTTCATTGCCGATTATCGGCTTAATATTTTGACTACGGCAGATTTTGATCAGTTCGACGGCTCCATACATGACACCATGATCGGTAAGAGCGATCGCTTTCATTCCCAATGCGATCGCTCGATCTACCAACTCTGGTAGCTGACTTGCCCCATCGAGCAAACTATAGTCACTGTGAATATGTAAAGGAACAAAGGACATAAGCACCTCCAACCACAAGCCAAGATATCTCTAGGGGCCTACCTTGTGGTATACCCTTTCGAGCCAGATTTTGCAAAGCAACGGAATCTTAGATTAACAGTTTTTAACCAAAATTAAAGCTGTTCTTTTTCGGGAATTATCACTATTATTAGTGTTGTTTTAATAGTTACAGCAGTTAACCAGTATCTAGCCAATGAGTCAAACAGAGAGAACTACTTCGCCTGAAACCAAAGCTAGCCCTTGGTGGCAGCGTATCCCTCTCACGTTGCAAATTCTCATCGCTTTAATAGCGGCAGTCAGCGTCGGAATTGCCCTTGGTGCGGGGAATCCCAATCCCAGCAACGCCGCTTTAATCAATAATTTAGCAATTCCGGCAGAATTGGTGTTAAAGGCTCTCCGCGCCTTGGCTACACCCCTGATTCTGGTAGCAGTGCTGCATACTTTAATGACTACCAATATCCCTGGTACAGCCGGACGGCGGTTGGCAGTGTTACTTTTAACTAACACTACCGTAGCTATTTTGGTGGGACTTTTGGTAGCTAATGTACTGCGTCCGGGGACTTGGGGCAATGTAAACACCTCAACAAGTACGGCAATAACTGCTCAAAGTCTCGATCCTTGGGGAATACTCAAAGATGCTGTACCAGAAGCCGTCCTCAAGCCATTGGTTGATAATAATGTCATCCAGTTGATTGTGATTGCCCTAAGTTTTGGCATCGTTCTGCGGGGATTAAAATCTGAACAAATTGCTCAAGGCAAGAATGGATTTCAGCCGATAGAGGATGTCATCGGAATTTTATTTGAAGCGGTAGTCCGCATCCTCAACTGGGTAATTGCCTTAGTACCGTTCGCAGTCTTTGGAATTGTAGCTAAAACTATTGCGATGCAGGGCTTTGCACCGTTTAAATCTTTGGGTGCATTTATCGTTGCCGTATTGTTAGCACTGGTATTGCAAGCGTGCTACTACCTCACCAGAGTAAAATTTGGTTCTTGGGTACACCCGCTAAAATTCCTCGCTGGCGGTTCTGATGCCTTTTTGACAGCTTTCTCAACTTCTTCCTCGGCGGCGGCAATGCCCGTAACCTTTGAGGTTTTGCAAACAAAAGTCGGTTTAAGGGAATCTTCTGCTGCCTTGGGGGCATTAGTTGGGGCAAATTTCAATAATGACGGTACTGCCCTTTATGAAGCAATGTCTGCGTTGTATATTTCCCAACTGATTGGACAACATCTGAGTCTAGGACAGCAGTTAATTGTCATCCTTACCTCGATTTTTGCATCTGTGGGTGCGGCAAATATTCCCAATGCAGGACTGGTAACGATGACACTAGTCTTCACTTCTGTCGGCTTACCTACCCAATACATCGCTTTGCTAGTTACTGTAGACTGGTTTTTGGATCGCTGCCGCACCGCAATTAATGTTATGGGAGATATGACTGTTAGTGCTTTACTTGACGGCAAAAAGCCACGTTCTGTAGACGAGGCTTAGTTTGCCAGCTTTTTAAATATCTAATGCTGTTGAGGCCCTTTGGCGTCACATTCTTTAGTCCAGCAACGTTCTAAAAGTTGCAGACGCCAGATCAATACAAAGCGTTGGGGATTCAATACTAATTTAGTATCCCGACTAAATAAGGGCTGGTTCAGATACTGCCAAAGAGGAAATTTAATTTTGGTGTGTTTTGGAGTCATAAGAAGAAGAAAAATAATATAAAAGTTGTGTCTAGGAATTACCTAATACTGTTTTTCTAGTTAAAGGCTACCCTGCGTTTTTGCTATTGTCTTTGTGGCAATTGCGGAATTTCACCAAGTGAATTTATGTTGTTTACGCTTTAATACTGAAATTGCACGCACCATTTTTCTGAATCCATATCCCGTGAAAAGTCATACCATTTCACGAAATTTCTATTACAGATACGTTAGTAAGGGCTTACACAATAAGACTTGTAATTAGGACTTACACACTCTAAAAATCACCTATAATATGTGTTATGCAAAATGAACCTTTCAGGTGCTGAACACAGCCTTTATTTGGTCGCATATTGACTGTGTTGGGTGTTAGATATGGCTCAAAAGTCCAAATCACCTACAGTATGTATGTATTGTATGTAAATCCTAGTGATTTATGTTACTAACTGTGAATTTACAGTCAGTTCGATCAAAAGGCTGCTTCTACAGTCATTATTGATTCTTTAAGGAATCCATAACTGGCCCCTCGATTTTGATACTAAACGATAGTGAAATTAGCAGCAGTCAGAGTTGCCAAGATTTCATCAGTAGTAGTCACGATGATGTTATGACTACAGAAACTCAGTTGCCTGAAGGTTAGACCACCAGACAAGCTAATTAAATTGTTGTCTTTGTAGAAGTCGGTAATAATATCAGTACCTTCTCCAGGGGCAAAGACAAATTTATCCCGGTCATTGCTAGCCTTCAGGATATCGCTCGCTACCAAGACCACCAGACAACAGGTCGTTACATTGACGCCACAGAGGTGTCTTTGCAATTACCGGGGTGCTTTGGAATACATCGTTACTGTTGCCTTCAAGTTGGCGATCGCCTACTTGGACAGTAATAACTCAAGTTGCTAATCAAAAACTACCTCTTTTTAAGTACAAAAGTTTCAAATATTTTATTTGGCTATAGGACTCATATTTGATTGCGTGAAAAAAACTCAGTACAGCTTTATTCCTTCTTCCCAGTCCCCAGTCCCCAGTCCCTAGTCCCTACGATTAATTCAGAAATTAAATCAGATTGCTATATGTTTGAGCTAAGTCCGTTGGTCTTGCTTCCTATAACCACTAATGTGGACTCCTATATCTAGACCTTTAATATTGCAACTTATGTACGACAACAGCGTATAAATAAAGATAACTATGCCCAGCATCTCTAGCACTTCTTCTATAGTCGTTATGAAGACATAAACCATGTTATTGGGGGTGTAGTAATATTCATAGTATCCGCCTATCAATTCACTAACAATTGCACCTGCCACGTAGATTGTTCCAGCAATGAAAAATAAGCGTCGTGTCTTGCTAGGAAGAGTAAACACAAATCGCCCAAACATTAGCAAGAATCCGAGTACGAAGATAGCACCCACAATCACCCAAGCGTAGTACAAAAAACCACTGGTACTGAATGTACTTCGCAATGGTGTAGTTAGTCTTTCATGAAGACTGATCAATTCGTCTAAGAACAAACCAGCAAAGACTATTGATAATCCTCTCCATGCCCAGAAGTCTTTATTTTTAGTTGACTTCTGAGCTTGGAAAATGATTTCTAGCAGAATAGAACAAAATAGTAAAGCTCCTCCAGAGTAAATTGTAGGAATACTATCCTCGCTGTTGAGGTCGAATATAATTCTAAAGATATCTCTCCCAGGGAAGTCAGGTAGATAGTAGACATTGTAATTAGCAAAAAGACTGACAAGAGCCAAACATAAAACCACGCCAAGCAGGAATTTGAGGGTTTTGTTGGCAGAAAGATATACTTTGAATTGATGCGATGATTGCAACAGCAAGATCGCATCTTCTGGTTTTATCGAACTCGTTGACTCAATTACAGATATGCGATCGCTCTTACCATTGTCTGAATAAGATTGGTTTTTCAAGATTTTGCGTCGCTCTGGCAATACAACGTTTGACATGAAGTATTCAATGGTTTGCTGCTTAACAAAACCATGTATTGCCAGAATTTCTCCCAACTGTTCACCACTTAACTTTTGTGTCTTGAGTGCTGTGTCTAATTGATCTGGAGTAATTAGTTCAGCTTCAACCAAGTACGTCCCAAGCGGCTTAAGCTGAAAATTTTGCGCGTCTATTTTCCTAATCAATTAGGATCTCCTTATTTTCACTGGCTGAATGTAATAAATTTTTAAGCTTAGTCATGAAACATTACAATAATTCATGAGATCGGATTTTAATAGCTTCATAACCTTTACTTAATCATATTTTGTATATGTTAAATTCTATACGTGTAAATTTATGCTAAAGAAAATATGAATTTATTATGTAGATACGTGTGTTTAACCATTGCTGTTTTTTCTAAACGCATTCTTCTCAGCAAAAAAAATTAATCCACCTATCACTCTCATGTGTAGGTGGATTTATTAGATGTGCAGACATCTAGGGTGGTTGATTGTATCCCTAGCACACTGAGTAAGTAGCAAAAATGCTGCTAGAGTCGCATTGCACGGTAATCTCCTAA
Organism: Nostoc sp. DedQUE08; assembly: GCF_034530895.1. NCBI lineage: Bacteria > Bacillati > Cyanobacteriota > Cyanophyceae > Nostocales > Nostocaceae > Nostoc > Nostoc sp. DedQUE08. Next base: position 81,162 of record NZ_JAVRCD010000026.1, on the reverse strand, counting down.
GTTGGAGAGTACCAATAAAAGTTAATAATGAGTGCCAGTTTTGCGATGGTTAATGGCAGTCACAGCATCAGGCTTGAGTAATTTCCCTTCATCTACAGTTGCATACACAACCCAATGATCGCCACATTCCAGACGTTGGTTGACTGAACATTCCAAATATGCTGATGCATCAGTGAGGACAGTACAACCGTTATCTGCAACTGCTGTACTAAAGTTGGCAAATCGATCTTCCCCAGGCGCGAAAGATTTACGGAAATGTTTCATGTAATCTTGATGATTGCCTTCAGGTAAAATATTTAAGGCAAACTTACCGCCTGGATACATCAAAGATTCGATCGCTCGCTCTTTAGCGATCGCAACAGTTATTCCGGGTGGGTTGAAGGTGGCTTGAGAAACCCAAGCGCCTAACATCGCGGTAGACACTTCTCCAAGTTTCGCTGTCACCACACAGACGGAACCAACAATCCGACCAACAGCCTGTTCCACTGGAGTAGCCGCTTGTTGGGGTACGCGTACCTTTTTAGCCTTTTTCAGTACTTGGGCAAAGTCTGTACCTAATTCTTCACAGAACTTGAGGGTGACATCATCAGGTTTAAACTTCACCTTCAAAGTGTCAAAGCCAAAGCGATACCCAGCATCCCGGAGTTTACCTTCGATTAAGTCAAATGCTTCGCCACTCCAGCCGTAGGAACCAAAAACTCCAGCGAGTTTGCTGTTGTCACCACTCGATAACACAATCCCTAAAGCAGTATGAATCGGAGTTGGCGCATGACCACCAATGGTAGGAGAACCAATGATAAAACCCTCTGACTGCGCGAGGTTGATGCGAATTTCATCAGGGGTAGCAAATTCACAGTTAATCGATTTAACTGCAACTCCACCTTTAGTTAATCCCAGAGCGATCGCTTGTGCTAAAGTCGCTGTATTTCCGTAAGCTGAAGCGTAAAGTAAGGCAACGGAAATTTCGCGATCGTTGTGAGAACGGCTCCACTCTCCATAAGCTTTGGTAAGTTCGATTAAGCCGGTGCGTACCAAGGGCCCGTGACCTACAGCATACATTCTCACCTGCAAATCTGATATTTTCTCCAAAGCTGCTTGCACATGAGGAGTTTGGGGAGCCATCAGGCAGTTAAAGTAGTAACGCTGGTCTTCTTTGAGCGCTTCCCAGTTATCATCAAACACATCATCACCACAAAGATGAGTTGCAAATAACTTATCTGTGTAGAGAATTTGGGTTTGCTGGTCGTAGGTACAAAGTCCTTCCGGCCAACGCGGACTCGGAGTGGGTAAGAATTTCAAAACATGACCCTTGCCTAAATCCAGAGTTTCTTTCCCCCGCATCACCAAGACATTTAAATCTTGCTCTAAGAAAGCAGCACGCAAATTGTTCGCACCAGGAAGAGAACAGACAAAAGTTACCTGTGGTGCTAGTTCTAAAATTGCTTTGAGGGTTGCAACTCGATTGGGACTAAAATGACCCAAGATTATATAATCCAAACTTTGCAAATCTAAAGTCTGCCGCAATGCCTCTAAATAAATTTCGGTAAAGCTTTCTGGCGGTGGATCGATAAGTGCGGTTTTATCAGCTTCAATTAAATAGCAATTGGAAGTAGTACCTCTTTCAAGTGCGTATTCAATTTCAAACCGCAGACGTGACCAACTACGCGCTCTGATAGCCTTAGTATTGGTAGCAATTGGTAAAACTTGTACGTCGCGTGGCTTGGAATTGGTCATAGCTGTTAAAAGTTAGCGAATTGGGCATTGGGCATTGAAAATAGGGCATTGGGAATAGGGCATTGGGCATTGGGAATTGGGCATTGGGAACAAAGATAAATAACCCATACCCCGTACTCCATGCCCTATGCCCCGTGCCCCATGCCCAATATTTAGTAGTAATTACCTACTTTGCGATGGCGAACGGCTGTCAATCCATCGTTTTTGGAGACACGACCTTCTTGGACGGTGCAGTATAATATCCAGTGGTCGCTGCATTCCATGCTGGTCTGGATTTCACATTCCATGTATGCCAAAGCATCAGTCAGAATCGGCGAACCGTTTTTCGCGGTTTGAGTTTTTACCCCAGCAAAACGATCAGCACCAGGATGCAAGCGCTTGAGGAAGTGTTTCTTGAGTTCTTGATAATTGCCTTCTTCCAAAACGTTGAGGACGAAGCGATCGCCTACTTGCATTAAGGAATCAATGGCGCGGTCTTTAGCAACGGCAATTGTGAATCCTAATGGTTGCAAACTCGCTTGCGTTACCCAAGATGCCAGCATTGCACTTGAGACATTATCTTTTTTCGTGGTGACTATATATAGTCCGCTGCTAATGCGACCCAGTGCCTTTTCCATGTTGACATCAAGGGACTTGATTTGCTTGATGTTGCGATCGCGCACTAGCAATTGTCCGATGTCTTTACCCGCTTCTTCACACAACTGGAATGTTGAGGCGCTGGGAGTCTCTTTAATCCGAATGGGTGGAAAAGCTTCTTTGATGCCAGAGTCAAGAAATTGTCTGCGGAGTGTATCAATGGGTTCATCATCCCCACCGTAACATTCAAACAGCCCAAGAAATTGCTTGTTCTTGGCGACAGCTAGCACCGAACTGATACTAGCTTGGGCGGCGGCGGAGGTAGTTGGAGGCATCCCGATAATGATGCCAGCTGCTCTCCCAGCTAATTCTTGAATTTCTTGGCTTTCAGCAGTACTCAGATCCAGTACTTCTACGCCAACGCCAGTTTTCAGGATACCTTCGGCAATTGCGTGACCAAGGCGTTCGCCATATCCATATTCTGAGACAAAAAACAAGCCAACTGTGGTTTCTGCTTTCGCTTGTTTTTGGCTCCAATTTTCGTAGCACCCGGTCAGAACATCTAAATGGTGGTATAATAAAGGCCCATGACCATTGGCGATAATATTAATCTTTCCGAGATCGCCCATCCGCTTCATCGCATTCAGCAACGAACGAGCGTTAGGGCCCATCAAGCAGTCGTAGTAAAATCTAAAGTCAGCTTCGATCGCTTCTAAATCTTCGTCGAAGGTGCGATCGTCACAGAAGTGCATTCCAAAAGCATCACAGGTGTAGAGAATTTGGGTTTTGCGGTCAAAGCTAAAGATTGTATCCGGCCAGTGCAGGTTAGGCGCACTCACGAATTCCATTTCGTGCCCTTTGCCGATATCGATGCGATCGCCAGTTTTCACAACCCGCTTGGAAAAAGGATCGTGTACTAATCCCTCAAGGAATTGCAGCGCAACTTTTGAGGCTAAAACAGTGGCTCTAGGAGCTAATTGAAGGACATCTTCTACCAAGCCGCTATGGTCTGGCTCTGTGTGACTAACAATTATGTAATCAATTGTTTTGGGGTTGACAAGACTTTTGAGGGTCTCTAAATACAAATCGCGAAACTTCTGGTGAGAAGTATCGATCAAAACTGTTTGTTCGCCCCTAATTAGATATGAATTGTAGGTTGTACCGTTTTGCAGTCCGAATTCGATATCAAAGCGATCGCGATCCCAGTCAAGAGAGCGAATCGCCGTTGTGTTAGGGGCAATTTCTACAGTTTGTATAGTTAACCGATGTTGAACGTTCTCTGCGTGGGCCTTGCCGGTCGTAGACATCGCTACCATTATTCGTCTCCGAGCGCAAATTAACAGGTTTTTCTTCTGCCCCCATTCTCTCTATTATTTTTCTTTGAAGTTGTAATGAATATCAGTTTTTTAAAAATTTAACTTGTATCAATTATTGCTGTTTTTTAGCAAAAAATATGACTCAAAAAATATACTAAATATTAATTTATTCCTAAATTTTACTGAGTACTTGTTTTTGCTATTTATCTGGTTTTATCTTAATTTAAAAATATCATAGTAATTATATTTTTAACTAGAAAGATATAATTTTACTATTATTATATTGCTGGTCTACCTACCAAGTCGAGATTACTTTTAATATTTCATATTGTCAAAAAATATATTTATAAAGTAGAAAATAGGAAAATTTATGTTTTTCGGGTACTCACTTAATTAAAAAAGTAGGAAAGGTAGGAAAGGTGGGAAAGGTGGGAAAAGTGGGAAAAGTAGGACAAACCTTATTAGGCTTCCAAAAAGCGTTTATTCAATGGGTATTCAATATCTTGTCTTAATCAAAAATATGGTGCATAGAATATAAACTTTATGTAAAGTCGATAAAAAAGATATTTTTTTGGAGATAATCAAGGCAAATTTCCAGAGACTAGTTGAATAAAAAGAAAGTAGGCTTGTATATATTTTTCCACTCATCTAAAAGGAAACTAGCATAAAAATAATTTTTAAAGTTTCGATAAACCTCCGTAAGCATAAGAATAATCTCAGGAATTTAATGATACAGTCCTTTATTATCGACTTTAAACATTAATCAAGATAACGCCAACAAATTTTTCTTGTTATAGCTATAAGCTACAGCTTCAGGCTATCAGATAAGTTTACCTATATAGGTTAATGTGTAATTTTGATGTGCCGAACTTCTTATCAAAATCCATTGTTGATGAAAAAATGCAAATTTTGATAGTTTTCCCAAGCCAATACTTATCGCGTAGTAGCCTTATAGACGCCGACATCATTAATACTTGTAGTTAAAATATTGAAAATGTATTATGAAATACCTAAATAGTTTCAGTATACAGGCGTAAATAGATACAAAAATGACAAAAATTGATTTTGTAAAAGGTTATTGTTTATGGGATGCCGATTAAAAGTGTTTCTCACAGAAGAAGAAAAGCTAACTTTAGAAGAATTGAGAAAAGCCAAAGATGTTCCTCAACGTACTAAGGATCGCGCTCAAGTTTTACTGCTGAATACTCGCGGCTTAAAAAATGAGCAAATTGCAAAAGGCTTGAATTGGGCGATTTCAACAGTGCGTCAAACCCTTCATCGCTGGGAAAAAATGGGTTTAGCAGGTTTATGGGATGCTCCTGGCCGAGGAGGAAAACCACGATATTCAGAATCAGATTTGGTTTATCTCGAAAATTGTTTAGCTCAAGAGTCAGAGACTTATAACTCTAAACAATTAGCAAAAAAACTAGCATCTGAGCGTCAAGTAAACTTGAGTGCAGATCGACTACGACGGGTACTGAAAAAAAGAGGAAGAAGGCTTGGAAGCGCACACAAACCCAGAAACAGCGTGATTAGCTGATTACACCATCTTGGAATCGAATCGCTTGTTTCGTTTGGGTAGCGATCGCTAGATTTTGGTTGAAAACCAAGATTATATTCTTGAAAAGTTCCTGCTTTTTGCAGAGATAATACTTGTTGCGCTTTTTGGTGTTATTTGGGCTTAAGGGCTGAAGTCTACACATTTTTGTTTAAGGTTTGCCGAGAAAGTTGTAGAGACACCTTAGCGCAGCAGGATAACAGTCCAGTTTCGCATCTTTACCAAAAATTTTGAGCTTCACTGAAGGGTATTGCTATTTTAGCCGTTGAACTCAAGTTAATTGTGCATTATAGAAAATTATGATGGAGTTTTCCATAAAACAAAGTCCACTTACACATCACAGTGTAAAGTGGACTTGTTAACTATTTTTAGTGGATCCGAGCAGAGTCGAACTGCTGTCCAAATTGGGTATTGACCCCCCGCTCATTCACAGGTTTAGCCTTTCTGACCCTCAAGGCGGGAATCGTTCATTATCCCGAACGTAGGATGCTCTGATTTAATCTTAGCCAGCAAGCCAACCAGAGAACGCTTGCTAGAGCATCCGTTGGGGTTTGGTCTTCAGTCCTTAACGGAGTCAAACCGAAGACGCTCGAACCTATAAGAGGTGTTTTAGGCTGCTACTAGAGCATCCTTACGAGCAAAGTTAACGATGTTATTCGCATTTACTTTTTGTTTGAGCCTTTGATTTGCGAGAGGAGACTCACTCTCGACCTGAATCACAGAGCAGCGTTCGCCAACCTGTCGAAACCGTGACGGACCCATGCGCTTCATATTTCAATTATAGTACGCGATTCTTAATTCGTAATTCGTAATTCGTAATTCGTAATTATCAAAGTCAGGATATATGGCTGCCATTACTCAAAATAGCCAATCGTTAATGGTTTTAAAATTAGCGATTGGCTATTTACGACGATCCACAACAAGTATTTTTCTAAGTTAGTGCTTCAGCACCACCAACAACTTCTAGGAGTTCTTGAGTAATTGCAGCTTGTCGGGCTTTATTGTAGGACAGCGTGAGGGTGTTAATCAATTCACCAGCATTTTCACTGGCATTACTCATGGCTGTCATCCGCGCTGCTAGTTCGCTAGCCGCCGATTCTTGTAGCGCCCGCAATAGCTGGTTACTCAGATACAGGGGCAATAGAGAATCGAGAATCTGCACTGGATCTTGCTCAAAGATCATGTCAGGAGCCAACGTGCGGGCTTGGCTAGTCACTTTCTCCCGTTCAACTTCAAATTTACCGCCACGGGTTGTCAAACGGAAGATTTCATCATCGCCTGCTTCTAGACCTTGCGGATCGAGGGGCAATAGAGTTTGTATCACAGGACGGGAGCTAACTAAGGAAAGGAATCTGGTGTAAATTAATTCGATGCGGTCAACTTCTTCCGAAAGGAACAAGGAAAGTAGTTGGTCAGCAATCTGATTAGCTTCTGCTGCGGTGGGAATTTGCTCTAAGCCGCTGTAGGTGGCGTCAATTGGCTGATTGCGGCGCTGAAAGTACTGTGTAGCTTTCCGTCCGACTAACACAAATTGATAGTTTAAACCTTCTGCCTTGATTTCCTTGGCGCGATTTTCTGCACGACGGATAACGTTACTATTGTAGCCGCCGCATAGACCGCGATCGCCTGAAATTACCAACAACCCGACTGATTTAACTTGGCGTTTTCTCAGCAGTGGCAAGTTTGCTTCTTCAAAGCGCAGACGGCTTTGCAAACCATACAATACTTGTGCCAAGCGATCGGCAAAGGGGCGAGTCGCTAGCACTTGTTCTTGCGCCCGGCGCACTCTAGCCGCAGCTACCAGACGCATGGCTTCTGTGATTTTTTTGGTGTTTTTGACCGACTGAATGCGATCGCGTATTGCTTTTAGATTGGCCATATTCTTGAGTTAGGAGTTAGGAGTTAGGAGTTAGGAGTTAAGAGGTAGGAGTATTTCATTAACTTTTAACTCTTAACTCTTCACTCCTCACTTTAATTACGCTGCTGCTTTGAAGGTCTTCTTGTATTCGGTAAGTGCTTCCTTTAAGGCAGCTTCTTCTGCATCACCTAGCGCTTTGGAGGCTCTTACTCCTTCGGCGTACTTACCAGTCTTTAAGTACTCGCGCAAACCTTGGGTAAAGGTTGTGACTTTATCTACGGAAACATCATCTAAGTAACCATTGATACCAGCGTATAGAATTGCTACTTGCTCGTATACTGAGAGTGGCGAATTTTGTGGCTGCTTGAGGAGTTCGCGTAACCGTTGACCCCGTGCCAACTGGTCTTGAGTGGCTTTATCTAAGTCAGAAGCAAATTGAGCGAAGGCTTGCAGGTCGTCAAATTGGGCTAGTTCCAATTTAATCTTACCGGCAACTTTTTTCATTGCTTTGGTTTGCGCAGCAGAACCCACGCGGGATACAGAAATACCGGGGTTCACAGCCGGACGGATACCAGCGTTGAACAAGTCAGAAGACAGAAATATCTGACCATCGGTAATGGAAATTACGTTGGTGGGGATGTATGCTGAAACGTCACCAGCTTGGGTTTCGATGATTGGTAGGGCGGTCATACTGCCTTTACCTAATTCGTCACTTAGCTTTGCTGCTCTTTCTAGCAAGCGGGAGTGAATGTAGAATACATCTCCAGGGTAAGCTTCGCGTCCGGGTGGACGACGCAGCAGTAGTGACATTTGGCGATAAGCTTGGGCTTGCTTGGAGAGATCGTCATAAATTACCAGGGTAGCTTTGCCTTTGTACATAAAGTACTCGGCAATAGTTGCGCCTGTGTAAGGAGCTAAGTATTGTAGGGTTGCTGGTTCGCTGGCGCTAGCGGTGACGACGACGGTGTAATCAAGTGCGCCTTTTTCTTGCAATGTTTGTACTACGTTGGCGACTGTGGAAGCCTTTTGACCGATCGCAACGTAGACACAAATTACATCTTCTTCTTTCTGGTTGATGATTGTGTCAATAGCGATCGCAGTTTTACCGGTTTGACGGTCGCCAATAATCAATTCCCGTTGACCGCGACCGATGGGAATCATTGAGTCAATAGCTGTAATCCCCGTTTGCATGGGTTCGTGTACAGACCGACGAGCAATGATACCGGGTGCTGGAGATTCAATCAAACGGCTTTCTGAGGATTTGATGTCTCCCTTGCCATCGATGGGGCGACCCAAAGCGTCTACAACTCGTCCAATTAAGGCTTCTCCTACTGGAATCTGAGCAATTCTACCAGTGGCGGTTACAGAGCTACCTTCTTGAATTTCTAGCCCTTCACCCATAAGCACCGCGCCCACGTTGTCTTCTTCTAAGTTTTGGGCGATGCCAATTGTGCCATCTTCAAATTCTAAGAGTTCCCCAGCCATAGCCTTTTCCAGACCATAGATCCGGGCAATCCCGTCACCAACTTGTAGGACAGTACCAACGTTAGCAACTTTGACCTCTTGATCGTATTGCTCGATTTGTTGTTGGATAATGCTGCTAATTTCGTCAGGTCTAATTGATATGCTCATGTGTCTATCTTGTTTGCTTTCGAGACGGGAAAATTCAATAGTTAGGAGTGATGAGTTAAGAGTGATGAGTTAAGACGGATGAGTTAAAAAAGCAAAGGTTAAAAGTTAAAAGTCAAAATAAATTATTGTTTACTTAACTCTTAACTCCTAACTTCTAACTCCTAACTCCTGTACAGACGCGATTAATCGCGTCTCTACTCCTAACTTTCTAGCTATTAGTTAAGCGCAATGAAAGGCGACGCAACTGACCCCGAATACTGGCGTCAATTACCTGCGAACCTACTTTAATGATCACACCACCAATTAACTCACTGTCTACCCTGGTTTCTAGTTCTACCTGGCGAGCATTACTGATGGCAATGACCTTTTGGATAATTGCCTGCTGTTGAGCTTCTGTGAGGGGAACGGCTGAAATTACTTCCGCTAATACGGTTTGATTCAGCTGCCGCAACAGCGCCAGATATTGTTGAAAAATTGATTCCAAGAATGCAATGCGGCGTTTGTCTACTAGCACTAACAAAAAGTTGCGTAAGTAGGGGTTAGAGCCTTCACCGAGTATTTGTTTGATGAGAGCTTTTTTGTTCTCAGCCTGAATAAACGGGTTGCTGAAGAAGTTTTGTAGCTGTTTGTCGGCTCTTAAGAGTCCCAGTAAAGTACGCGCATCTTCCCCGAACTCTTCTGTCAAATTTTTCGATTGCGCTATTGACAAAAGTGCCTGTGCATAGGGCTGGGCTATTTCGGCTGTTGCTACCTGACTTGTCATACATTGCCTCCCAGTTGTGCGATGCTGCGGTCAATTAAACTTTGTTGAGCATCGTCGGCAATCCCGCCTTTGAGTTGCGATTCGACTTTTTGCAATGCTAGTGCAGCAACTCTTTGCCGCAGTTGAGCGATCGCTCGCTCTGTTTCGGTATTTAAATCTGCTGCTGCTGTTTGTTTCAAGCGTTCTACGTCTTGCGCTGCCTTCGCCAACAAGGCTTCTTTCGTCTTTTGGGCGTTTTCTGTGGCCGATTGGCGGATACGTTCTGCTTCTGCCTGAGATTGCTTCAACTGCTCTTGCGCTTGGGAAAGGGCAGTCTTTGCCTCTTTTAAGCGCCCTTCTGCTTCCTGAATTGCGGTGGCAATATTGGATTGTCGCTCGTTCAGGATATTGCTTAAAACTTTACGTCCGAAGTAGAATAAGATGCCAACCAGAATCGCTAGATTAATCAGATTGGTTTCAAAAATGTCTAGGTTTAGACCGAAACCACCTTCTGCTGCGCCTTCTGCCAATTCAGAGTGAACAGCGTTCGCTTCTGCGGCAAGTAATAAGAATGTCCCCATGATACCCATTTACAAGTGCGCTGCTCGCTTGCTAATACGTTGTATTTTTCCCAAGGGAAGGAAATTTAAGTATCTTTTCCCCGTAAGGAAATTAAGTATCTTTCCCCAGAAGGGAAAAAGTGCCTTTATTTGACACTTAAATTTTGCGCTCTGGACTAGGGCCCAGTTGCGCGTATGCTTTCGCAGAGCCAGTCTAGTTAGCTTATCTAACTGGAGTTGGCCCCAATAGTTTTTCTAGAATCTGCCGGCTTAAAGCATCAACTTGTTGCTCTAAGGTGCGAAAAGCTTCTTGCTTTTGTTGTTCTATTTCAACAGAAGCTTGTTCTCGTTGAGACTGAGCTTCCTTTTGGGCTTCAGCGATTTTCTCGGCAGTAATTTTTTTAGCTTCCAGTTGAGCTGCTTCTAGAGTAGCTTGCGATTGTCTACGAGCGTCTGCGAGTTGTTGCTCATATTCGGCGGCTAAACGCTCGGCTTTTGCCAAGCTTTCTTTCGCCTCAAGGGTATTCGTTCGGATATAACTATCGCGATCGTCTAGTACCTTGGTCAGTGGCTTATAGAAAATTGCATTCAACAAAGCTGCTAGTAGCAGGAATTGCAATGCCATGAAGGGCAAGGTAGCATCGAAATCAAACATTTGTCTCCTCTTTGGCTGGAGTAGCAGTTTTCATGGCTAGCAACATCATCCAACCTTTCATATTTTAGAGACCCATAGCCAACAAGGGTCAACTGAACATTATAACTATTGAGATACCTAAAACATTTCGATTGTAGAGGCGTGATGGTTCACGTCTCCACACTCACAAAAATTTCAGGTATTAGCCGAAAGGATTAGCAAACAGCAATACCAGGGCAATTACTAGACCATAGATAGTCAAGGATTCCATGAATGCCAAGGTTAATAGCAGAGTACCGCGAATTTTTCCTTCTGCTTCAGGTTGACGAGCAATACCTTCTACTGCTTGTCCAGCAGCGTTTCCTTGACCAATACCAGGGCCAATTGCAGCTAAACCAATCGCTAAAGCAGCAGCGAGAACTGAAGCAGCCTGAACTAATGGATCCATGTTGATTTTCCTTGCTTTGATTACAAAACTAACAGACATTACGTTAACGATTAGAAACGTGATTTTCACGCTGCACAGGAGTTCTTTCGATCGCGCTTTGCGATGTTTTGAGCGAATATGCTCTTCTTGACTGTGCTATCAACTGAGAAGTTTAATGCTCCTCATGTTCTTCTCCACCATGCCCCTCCATTGCCTCATGAATGTATGCTCCGGCTAGGGTAGCGAAAACCAGAGCTTGAATGGCACTGGTAAATAAACCCAAGGCCATTACAGGCAGAGGTACAAATAGAGGAACTAGCAGCACCAACACCGCTACAACCAATTCATCCGCCAAAATATTACCAAATAGCCGGAAGCTTAGGGAGAGGGGTTTGGTGAAATCTTCTAGAATTGCGATCGGCAACAAAACGGGTGTTGGCTCTATATATTTCTTAAAGTAGCCTAAACCCCGCTTGCTAAAACCTGCGTAAAAGTACGCTAAGGAAGTTAGCAATGCTAATGCAACAGTCGTATTGATGTCATTGGTGGGAGCAGCCAACTCGCCTGAAGGTAGCTTGATGAGCTTCCAGGGAATTAACGCGCCTGACCAGTTCGATACGAAAATAAACAAGAACAATGTGCCAATAAATGGCACCCAAGGGCGGTACTCTTTCTCACCAAGTTGGTTTTTTGCCAGATCGCGAATAAATTCTAAGGCATATTCCATCAAATTCTGGATGCCCTTGGGAATTCTTTGTGCGTTGCGAGTAGCAGCTATTGAAGCCACTACTAGAATACTAATCACAAACCATGAGGTGAGAAAAACTTGCCCATGAATTTTAAGATTGCCCAACTGCCAGTAGAAATGATGTCCTACTTCTAATTCGGCGAGGGGAAAAGAATTAAAGGCGTTTAAGACACTAAGCATTTGCATTCTTCAAGCATTTTCCCCAACGAGCGAGGATGGGATTACTATCTTTGTGAGCCTGACTTTTTAAGAATCAGGAATGAACGCAATTTGCACCATATAGACGAGGAGCGTGGCTTTGTAAGTTAGAAATCCCAAAAATATGGGCAAAATCTGTAGCTCACGCCATTGAGTTGCCACGATCATCACTCCAATAAACAGAGCAAAACGAGTTTTACTCAGACTGGTTTTCTGACTACCAAGCTGCTCAACGTCTCTAGCCAACATTTTTAAGTAAACCACACCTGTACACGCCCCAATTAAATAATTTAGGGCAATGTTTAAGGAATAAAAAATCCACACAGAGATAAAAATAACCCCCGTCAAGACAAGCGTGATTACCAACAATCGCTGGAAGAGTTCATGGAACTCTTGCATGGAGTTACCTGATTCTGTGCCTCCAGAACCAGTTTTAGCATCTTGTTGCGTTGTCGGAGTGGGCGCAATTGATTCGTCTGACAAGCTCACGGGACTTGAAACCAGTACAGTTAAATATGATGACTGCACATTCAGTCAGCTGAATCATATCACGATGCGGTAACAATACTTTAGGAAAAAACAATTAACTTCTTGTCAACATCAGGCAGTAAGTACCGACGGACTAAAGCCAACAGCAATTTTACCAAGTCCACGTTGCCGGACTTGGTGAAAAAGTAAAGGTTTTATAGCCTATTTGTAAACTGAGGGCAGGCAAGATGCCCGCCCCCACAAGAGTTTTGGGTTGAATATACCTCGATTAAATTATTTTGGCAGTCCGTAGACCGAACAGCAATCCTACAGATAAGCCAAAGAATAAACCCAAGAAGACGATATAAGATACAATTGCAAACATTTATTGCTCTCCAGAATACTTCCTAAATCTATTGAATCATTAGTTGTTGGGTATTGGGCATAGGGCATTGGGCATTGGGTATGGGGCATTGGGTATGGGGGTAGAAGAGAAATAGTTACTGCAACTTCTCCCCCTGCTTCCCTGATTCTTACCAATCCCCAATCCCCAATGCCCTATGCCCATTTTCTAGATTGCGATACAATACAGCCCACGGACGCTTGTTTGGGGTTGGGCAATGACTTCTGTAATTAATGTAAATCTACCAGAGCAGTCTTATGAGATTGCGATAACTTCGTTGAGCTACGCTAACGCACCTTCAAGTTTAGACCAACTGGGTCAACAGATGGCCAGTCTCAAGTTGGGCAAGAAGGTTTTGCTGGTTTCTAATCCGACGATTTTTAAGCATTTTGGCGAAAGAGCTATTACATCCCTAAAATCTGCTGGATTTGAAGTTGCTAGCTGCACTCTACCACCTGGTGAACGTTACAAAACCCTCAATTCCATCCAAAAACTCTACGATGTAGCCTTGGAAAACCGTTTAGAACGTTCTTCTACGATGGTGGCTTTGGGCGGAGGTGTAATTGGCGATATGACTGGCTTTGCGGCTGCAACTTGGCTACGCGGGATTAATGTTGTCCAAGTGCCTACCTCTTTGTTGGCGATGGTAGATTCGGCAATTGGTGGCAAAACTGGCGTGAATCATCCCCACGGTAAAAACTTAATTGGGGCATTCCATCAACCGCGTTTAGTTTTGATTGACCCAGATGTGTTAAAAACTCTACCTATGCGCGAGTTTCGGGCAGGGATGGCAGAAGTTATCAAGTACGGTGTGATTTGGGATGCCGAATTGTTTGCCCAGTTAGAAGCAAGTAAACGCCTCGACCAACTCCGCTATGTCAAACCTGACCTAATAACCAACATATTAACGCGCTCTTGTCAAGCTAAAGCTGATGTTGTTGGCAAAGATGAGAAAGAAGGCGGATTACGCGCAATTCTCAATTATGGACACACCATCGGTCATACAGTGGAAAGTTTGACTGGTTATCGTCTAGTAAATCATGGTGAAGCGGTAGCTATTGGTATGGTAGCAGCCGGTCAAATTGCTGTGGATTTAGGACTGTGGCAAAAGGAAGACACAGAACGTCAAAACGCTTTAATTCAAAAAGCGGGTTTACCGACTCAGTTACCAGATGGGGTAGATATTGAAGCAATTATTGAGGCGTTGCAATTAGATAAGAAAGTCCAAGCCGGGAAAGTTCGGTTTGTTTTACCAACAGAGATTGGTGTGGTAACAATTACCGATGAAGTGCCATCGGATATTATTCGGCAAGTGTTGCGGGGAATGTAAATAATTTGAAGAAGAATTCAGAAGTCAGAATGGGCTAAACGCCCCGCTACCGCTAACAGGAGTCAGAATAAAAGTTAGTTGCTCTGTCCTTCAATTACGAATTAATGAGTCATGATACTCCAAGCCAAAAATCAATTAACTTTGCAAGAGTTCCTAAATCTTCCACCAGGCGAGGGAGATATCACCTACGAACTTGTTGATGGTGAAGCAATTCCTAAAATGTCACCAAAAAAATTCCACTCTAAACTTACTCGTGCCCTTTTGAATTTGATTGAGCAATGCTGTGAGGGAAAAGGAGAAGTTTGCCCAGAATTAGCTGTTGCATTAACTCGTCGAGGGCGAGATTGGATGCCAATACCGGATATTTTATATATTTCTAATGAACGTTTACCCCCTGATTGGGATAAAGAAGGAGCATGTTCTGTTCCTCCTGATTTGGTGATTGAGATTATTTCCCCAGGGCAAACTTTTGGACAAATGGCGGCTAAAGCCAAAGACTATTTGGATGCTAAGGTGCTGTGGGTATGGGTATTAGATAGTAAAGCCAGAAGCATTACTGTTTTTTATCCAGATACAGCACCACAAACTTATATGGGAGAAGAACTACTCACAGATTCTTTGTTTGAAGGACTGCAATTTACTGTTGAGCAGGTGTTTCAAAAGGCGAAAATTCCATTCACTACTGAATAGCACAATTCTCTTGCTTTAAACATACATCAAAATTTAAAGTCATGGAAGGTTTGCCTAACTTTAACCAGTTGCTTGAGCAACTTATCTGGTTAATTTAGATAGTAGCTGTATTTACGCTGTACTATACTAATAGTTTAGCTGATTAATTGATAATTCATCCATTTGTAGGAGGTAATTAGCAAGGGAATAAGTCTACTTTATTTATAATCAGACCAACACTAATATGGTTGGAAACTGTCTTCACGTAACCGATCTATCAACTATGTTAAACCTAATATTTACCGGATGTATAAAAATAAAACCTTTGGTGCTTTCAACAGCTTTTTTACTGGCTGTACAGACTTGTGCCAATGCTGAACAAGCAGTTCCTAGTTTGACTCCAAGACAAGCTCAACATTTATCCCGTGACTTGGTTCCATATAATTCTCAAGAATTTTTTAGACAAGGAAAAGATTCAATTGAGAGAGAAATTCAAATTCTTAATCAAAGACAACAGCGCCCAATTAAACCTATTCTTAAGATTGATTCAGTACCGCAAAGCAAAAGACCACATACTCAGCAAAAACCCCAACGTCTTATCTAAGTAAGAATCATCACTCTTCTATGGCTTTTGCTTGTCTTGTTAATTCTTAAGCTGTAGCACATAAGCTACATTCCCAGACATCACAATCACTATGCTTTGCTTTTGGGCAACAGAGGTTTTGTATTACCAATAAATTTTGCAACAAAATTTTACAATTTTATTCGTCTAGCAAACTCATCAACGCTTGAATTTCAACGTCTTGCTCTTGCGGCTCTGATAATTGAGATTGTAGCTTTAATAATTGACTCTGTAATTCTTCTGCTACATGAAGCATCTCAGACTCTTGTGCAATTTTTAGCTGATTTTCTTTAATTTTGATTTGTTTAAGCAAGTCATTTTCAACATGAATTGAGTTGTAATGTTGAGCAATCATAGCTTTACATTTATTATCAATCTATGGAGTGCAATTAAATTTTCCACTTATGTATTATTCCACACTTTTGTCATTTTTTAAATATCTGGCGATTTAATCTCGATCGTTCATAGTTTTTAATCTGTTCTCTTCTCAAAATTTTGGGAATATTGACTTCAGGTACTTCCAGTTAAAAAACATCTTATCTTAGGGATGCCCAAATGTGGGACTATAATACAAATGTACGAATAATTTGGGATAATTTCTTTTTTGTAAGTTACTAATATAGAGGTTATCATCGTGAGGGCATATAGCTAGCTGTGCTAATTTACCTCTAGCATATTTATATTTTTATAGACTTTTGTAAAAATGAAAATTATAAAATAAAATTGGTTGGCTTAAGGCAAATTTTTAGACAACACATATTAACTTTTTGGTTAATTTTCCAAGTATTGTAGATATGTTAAATATTATTTTGGGCAGTATGGACTTAAAGTTTATCAAGAAAAAGATTTATATCTTTATAAAAATTATATCTACAGCGCTGATAACAAGCGCAATTGGATTGGAATCGTGGAATATTTATGCAGTAATAACTAACATTCATGTACCAAGCAGCCTTAATCCAATTTTTTGGATTGAGCGTTTTGCGATGATATGCCATTTTATTGAAAGTATTATAGCAGCTTTTTATGCACCTTCAAGACAAAAGATACCAATAAAATATGCTACTTATACTTTTTTTGTCGGCACAATTGGGTTGTTAGAATTATTTGGCCAGCAGGATGACTGTTGACGCTTCTACGCCTTGAAGGTATGGGTTTTTAGATAGTAATGTGCGTTATGCGATCGCACCCTACGTAAAAAGATTATAAGTAATTAAATATACCCTCGTCAGCAAAAATCATCTGCGGGAGTTTTCCCATGAATGTAGGTAACTAATAAATCTGGCACTCAGAAGGGAGTATAGTTTGTATAGTTAGTTTTTTGCTGAAATTTTAGTTTGCCACTAAGGAATTAAAAAATGTCTACTGATACTGACATAGTTACTTACGTTGAAGAAAGTGAATTTGATGTTGTTTTAAATGGAAGTGAAGAGAAAGTTGTTGTTGTTGATTTTACTGCTACTTGGTGTGGCCCCTGTCGCCTAGTCAGTCCGTTAATGGATCAACTTGCCGAAGAATATAAAGGTCGCGCTAAAGTAGTCAAGGTAGACGTTGACAGGAATAAGCCCATTTTCAAAAAATTCGGTCTTCGCAGTATTCCAGCAGTTTTAATTTTCAAAGATGGTATTTTAGCAGAAACTATAGTAGGGGTTTCTCCTTACGAAGACTTTAGCAACGCTGTTCAGAAGCTTGTTTAGCTAATTCGTAATGACGCTCCTGCGTCGCTAACGCTGCGCTAACGTAATTCGTAGAGAAGATCGTTAAGGATTACGAATTATTTTAACCATTTACTTTTCGCCTATAATGTGCTTGAAGTAAACCACTTGGATATTGTTGTGAGTTAATCAGCTCCAATTTTACTTCAGGGGTAGGTGGTGGAAAAAGATGTATACCGCCACCTAAGATAGTTGGAATCGTTGAAATAATATATTCGTCAATCAAGCTGTGCTGAAGAAACGAATTGATTAATTTTCCGCCACCAACTAGCCAGATATTTTTAAAACCTTGAGCCTCTATATCTGCTAACGCCTGTTTTACTGGGTCAGAAACAAATACAACGTCCTCACGATCGGATTGGAAATTACGCTGGGTGAATACGAAAGATTTTTTTTCTGGATAAGGCCATCGATCGAAACCCAGCCCTACTTCATAGGTTTTGCTACCCAAGGCGATCGCATCAATCGATTTGTAAAAATCAGTGTAACCGTAGTCTTCACCTTCTATATCAAGGATTGATAGCCACTCAATTTTGCCATCGCTGCGAGCAATGTAGCCATCCAAACTAGCTGCAATGTAGAGTGTAACTTTCGTCATTGTGCTTCTCTCTTTGGTAGTTTTCACTCAATGAGTCCAAGCGATGCCTGTGGCAACGCGAAGCGCGATCGCAGCCTTATTTCTTCTACAGCATTTTAGCCCTTGGTGGTTCCGATCGCAAAAGAGTGATGTCTACGATGGTCACTGAGCCAAGTCGTTCGCGGAGCGTCTCGTAGAGAAGTGCGGGCTACGCCTACGCTTACCCAATTATTTAGGTTTTTTGATTATGCGATTTAAACCGGCCTGCAATAAATTCTCGCTGAGATAAATGCTTTGTATTGCGTTTGGTGACTCGCTTTCGCCACATCTTAAAACTAGATTCTTTCATTTCGCGCCTCATTAGGGCGATTACCTCTTTTTCCAATAGCCCAAACTGAGCCTCAATAGCATCAAAAGATGTTCTGTCTTCCCATGCCATTTCAATGATGCGATCGATGCTTTGTGAATCAAGGTTAGGTAACTTCATTCTTCTGCTGGTAATTGATAAATTCTAGCTATATATTTATTTTACTTTTGGTTTTCAAGAACCATTGTGTCTGCTGCACCCAGTTGCAGGGCATATAGGTTGGCATAAACACCCTGCTGATTAATGAGTTCGGCGTGAGTACCCTGTTCGACAATTTCTCCCTGCTGAATTACTAATACCCGATCTGCTTGAGTAACTGTACTGAGACGGTGGGCAATTACGAAACTAGTACGACCTTGGAGTAATCGAGCGATCGCACTTTGTACTAGTGCTTCTGTGCGGGTATCGATGCTGCTAGTGGCTTCATCCAGAATCAGAATTCGGGGATTAATTAATACCGCCCGAGCAATACTGATTAGTTGTCGCTGTCCTTGGCTCAGAGGCGCTCCCCGTTCCCCCAATTGAGTTGTATAACCCTGTGGTAGTGAGGTAATGAACTCATGCACATTTGCCAGTTGTGCAGCCGCTTCGATATCAGCTTGGCTGGCGTAAGGAGCGCCAAAAGCTATATTTTCGGCGACGGTACCGGTGAATAAAATATTATCTTGTAGAACGATGCCAATTTGACGGCGCAGACTCGCTTGAGTCACGCTACGCACATCAAGACCGTCAATTTTCACTGCACCGCTTGATACATCATAGAAGCGCAAAATCAAGTTAATAATTGTACTTTTTCCCGAACCGGTTGGCCCGACTAATGCAACCATCTGTCCTGGATAGGCGTGTAAATTCACTCCTTTAAGAACCAGTCGATCCGGGTTATAGCCAAATTTGACATTTGAGAATGTCACCTCACCTTGAATAGGCGGCATTTCTATGGCATCGGGTGCATCTTTGAGTTCTGACGGTTCATCTAATAATAGAAATATTCGCTCTAATCCGGCAAAAGCAGATTGAGCTTGAGTATAAAACTGGCTGAGAATTTGGATCGGGCGGAAGAACTGCTGGACGTAAAGTAAAAAGGATGTGACTACACCCACTGTTGCAGCTCCTGTTACCGCTAGATAACCGCCATAGGCTAGTACGCCTGCCGTTGCTAATGTGTTGAGAAAATCGATCGAGGGTAAAAAAGCTGAAGTAATTGCCACAGCCTCAACGTTGGCATCTCTATTGGCGGCGTTAAGAACGTCGAATTCTTTGATATTCATCTGTACGCGATTAAATGCTTGCGCTTCTCGCACGCTGCCAATATCTTCTTCTAACTTGGCAGAAAGCTCCCCAATAGTTTGTCGGGTGACGCGAAATCTGACTCTTGCCCAACGTGCAAATAAACTTGTGGTAAAAATCATCAGTGGCACAACTAGATTGCTCAACAAACCAAGTTGCAGGTTGATTGAGAGCATGGCAATCACAATGCCCACCAAACTGAAAGTATTGCCCAGCATTTGGGCGATTGTCAGTCCAAATGCTTGATTCACGGTGTTGACATCATTCAGCAATCGGCTCATTAAATCGCCTGCTTCGCTGCGATCGAAAAAGCTGAGTGGCAGACTTTGGATTTTAATGAAAATATCTTGCCTCAATTGAGCCAGCAATCGCTGCATAATCCAGCCGACTCGAATAATTTGACCCCGAATTGCTAAGACACCAAGCCCATAGTTCAGCCCTAGTAGTCCTAACAACAGCAGCAGTCCTTGCAAATTACCTTGTGCAATCAGATGATCGATCGACCAGCCCAGAAAGAATGGCCCAACCGCCTGAGTTATGGCACCAATTAATACTAATGTCAGGGCGATGGGAATTTCTTTGCGATAAAGTAGCACGTATTGTAAAAAGCGCCGCAGGGTGGAAAATTGCTGACTCGCGTTTTCCTCAGATGCAACAACGGGAATAGTGCCTCTCATAAAAATTTTGGATTTTAGATTTTGGATTTTAGATTAAAAGTCTTGATTACAAGGCTGTAAGCAAAATTAATGATGCTAATTGGAGATCATTTTTTCTCCTTCGGCTTTACCTGAGATTCCAAAATCACACCGTAGAGTGGACTGGTTTGCATCAATTCTTCGTGAGTGCCTTGTGCTACCAAGCGTCCTTTATCCATGAGAAAAATGCGGTCGGCATTTTTCACGGTGCTAATACGTTGAGCTACTACAAAGGTTGTACAAGCTTTTTGGCGCATTAAACCATCTAGTTCGGCTTGAATTTGGGCAGCAGTTTTCGCGTCTATAGCTGAGGTACTATCGTCAAGTATCAGAATGCTGTAATCGGTTAGTAAGGTACGAGCGATCGCAATTCGCTGCTTTTGTCCACCAGATAAGCCTACGCCCCGTTCGCCCACAATTGTCTCGTAGCCATCGGGTAAACCGCTAATAAAATCGTGCATTTGGGCGGTTTTTGCAACTTCAATCACTTGCTCTAAGGTAGCATCGGGTTTGGCGTAGGCAATATTTTCGCGGATTGTGCCAGAGAAGAGGGTGGTTTCCTGAAAAACAATACCAATATGCGATCTGAGACTTTTGAGTGTGAAACTTTTTATATCTCGTCCGTCAATGCGAACTGCTCCCTTGGTGACATCGTAAAAGCGAGGAATCAGGTTCATGATTGTGCTTTTTCCTGAACCAGTCATTCCGAGAACGGCGATTAGCTCGTTAGGCTTGGTTTCAAAGGATACTTCTTTGAGAGTTTCGGTTGTCGCTCCGGGATAGCGAAAGGAAACATTTTCAAAGGTAATTCTACCACCACAGATGTCAAAGGGGACAGCACCGGGGCGATCGCGAATTTCTACCTCTGCATCCACAACTTCGTAGACACGTTCGGCGGAAGCAGCTGCTTGAGCGATCGCGGGTGCGGCAAATCCAATCAACAAAATCGGTTGGAGAATCAACGCTAGGTAGGAGTTAAACGCCACCAGTTCGCCAATGGAGAATCTGCGCCCAATCACCTGCGCTCCCCCATAGGCGAAAACTGCCAGTGTTACCAAATTACTCAGCAAGAATATCAAGGGGAAGGTATCGCGGATGGCGCTAATGGTCTTCATGTTTGCCTTGACTAGGCCATCATTCAGAGTTGTGTAACGCGACCTTTCAGTTGACTCCCGCACAAAGGCTTTTACTACGCGGATTCCTAGCAAGTTCTCTTGCAATATAGCATTGAGGTTGCTCAGTTGCTCTTGTACTTGCCGAAAAAGTTTGTTATTTCGGCTGACGAATCGTGCCATTAACCATGCGGTTATCGGCACTGCTGTTAGGCTAATCAGTGCTAATTGCCAGTTCATTACCAGCAAAACCACCGAAATACTCACCAATGTCACAACTGAACTGACGACCTGAATTAAACTAGTACCAACAAAGGTACGAATTTGTTCAATGTCGCTGGTGACACGGGTTAGTAGTTGGGAAGTCTGCGCCTGGTCATGAAAGCTGAAACTGAGATTTTGAATTTTGCTGAAAATTTTGTTTCGCAGGTCATAAGCAACACCCTGAGACACTGCTTCTGCTAAATAGCTTTGTCCAAAGTTAAATACACCACGAGCGATCGCGGCAACTACCATCCAGGCGGCGCTATATAGCACAATTTGGAGATTTTTTGGCGCGATTCCTTCATCAATTCCCCACCGAAATAGTTGTGGAGTGAGTGCGTTTGCGATCGTCAACAGCAACAGGCTGACCAATGCTCCAAGCGAAGTCCATCGGTAAGTGCTTAAACTTTTAAGCACGCGCTGGGTTGCCTTTATCGACGAAGTTTCCTGGAGTTCTGGTTGCTGAACCACTGCAATTCACCCCTGTATCATTGGAAAATTATCGTACTTTGATTGTAAAAAAACAATTGACCATTTGATAGTGGCGAATGTGAAATATAGAGTACCTCTCTTGTTTGTGGTGCAAATTCCGAGTTTTGGGACAGTGGCATGGGAGAATACATTTTTAGCAAGCATTGCGGCTAATCAATTTCCAGACCGAAGAAAACCAAAGAACAAGAATAATGGCTCAAAATTTTCATAGCAATTCCCAACTTCCCTGTGATATTTCACCTGCTATCAGTCGCACAGCAAAGCCAAGTTCTGAGTTCTACTCTCTTTTTTCTGAAGAAGAAGTTTCAGGGATAATTCATGCATTAGAAGTCAGACGAGAAATTCCTCTCAAGTATTCTTATAAAGGGAGAGGTGCCAAAATTTGGAACGATTTTTATTTGAAACACGCTATTCCTAGATGGTATGGAAGAGCAAATGTAGAAATTGACCTTTTAAAAGATAATTTTAAATACCTGAATAGTAATATCAAAGCTGGCGATAGAGTAAATATTATAGACGTTGGTGCAGGGAATTCATATCCAGTTAAAAAATTTATCCGCAAATTAAATCAATTAGAAAAGGTTAACAAATATATTGCTTTAGATATTAGCGAAGAATTGCTTCATGTCTCCAAAAGTAATTTTAAAAAATGGTTTCCATTCATCGATTTTCTCAGTTCCACAATTGACATAGAAAGTAGTTGTGTACCCAAAATTTTATTCCAAAATCAAGCTAGCCTTGAAATGGACGACACAGCAAAAATATTTTTACACTTAGGTGTTACCATTGGAAATCATCAAAATAGAGATGAGGTGTTCAAAAACTTTAGAGATAGCATGGGAAAAAATGATCTTTTAGTATTTACTAACGAAACTGGTTCTAACTCTACATGGGATGGAATAGTTAGAGGTGGCTGCAAGTATCACGTAGAAGAAATATATGGATGGGTTAAAAAGAAGATTGGGATAAAATCTGAAGATTGCGAACTAGTGAGAAAATACGATTTCAAAACAGATAGTATTGTTGCTAATCTGAAACTATGTCATGATTACACTATAAATTTTAGTCGCATGGGTATAGATAAAAATATTGAAATCTCTAAAGGTGAAGAGATTACTATTTGGCGACATCACAAGTATGAAATACCTAAACTATTGCAAGAGCTAGAACGTTCTGGACTACAACTTATTCACTATACTACTAACAAATACAAATCACATATTATGGTAATTTGTAAGGTTGCCAGTAACTAAGTTTTTCACTTAAAGAATGTTTGAAAAGTTATGATTAATGTATCAAATATTCTTTTACCCCACCCTAACCCTCCCCTTATAAAGGGGAGGGAACCGGATTTTCTTGTTTACCCCCAATATATCGGGGGAATTAAGGGGGGTAATTCGACTTGTGGTACAAGCATTTGATCTGAAGTTGACAATAATGGGCAATACTATGTACCCATTCAAATGAGAATCGCTATAACTTAGATACTATAATGGCAGCCAGTAGAAATTTTTAGGTCTTTTAGTGAAAATTTTTCCGAACCGTATCTAATGTGGTATTAAATATTTCTGATAGTGCTAAAAAATCAGTTTAACTTGGTTTGCGTATCAATTAAATATACATCAAACGTGGTCTAGGCTCAGGAACTGGACGCCCCAAATCTTTAGCAGTTTCTATCCATTCCTGCACAACTAATTCTACATTATGCAGTGCTTCTTGATAAGTATCACCATCAGCAGCACAGCCTGATAACTCTGGAACTTCAGCAATAAAAGCTCGATCTAATTCACTCCAGTAGAGAATAATTTCATACCGAAACATCATTTTTACTTCCTAGCTTATATTTGAGAATCACTGCCCGAACTTGTTTAATTTGATAACTTTTGGCTTTTCCTTTTTTATGTTGCAGGTTCAATATCTCCTCAACATCGGCTTTGACAAAAATACGATGATCGCCACGAATCCGTTCTTCAAAGCCTAGTGTATATAAAAGTTGCCACAGTTGGGCGAAGGGGATATCTGTATCAGAAGTCCCAGAGATAATTTTGTCTAAGAGTTTGTCTTGCTGACTCACGTTTTTCTGACTGCCTTAATGTTTCTATAGTCTCATATTTATTTAAAATCAGGGTATCCAAAAGCAAATCTATCATTTTGCTCCTGAGTTAGAGCATCCCTGATGACAATGACTAGTCCAGTTATAGGGCAAACTTTAGGCTTGGATACTGCTCTACTAATTGACTTGATTTTAAAAAATACTAATTATTTGGATGTTACAGATGATTTTTTGGAAGCGATATTTTGCAGTGAGTTTAATTTTGTAACATCAGTTTCGCCTGTAGTAAAGTGTATCATTTATCTTGACGAATGATGCTCATTTACCCTTGTTACTGGGGTTATCAATCTTAATATCGGCTCAATTTATACTTTTCCGACTTTTCTATAATCCTTTAGCGTAAGGTTCCACAGGAAAGGTATCACCAATTTATAAGTGATGTAGGCAACTACAGAGGACAAATTATTGAGATTGCTCATATCATAATGCTGAGGTATAAATCCATCTCAGTTCATACTGCTATTAAGTAAAAAATATTACATAAATATGAAGAATCAACTTCTAAGTGCAGTTGCATTTTTAACCACCATTAGTTTGACAACGACCGTACAAGCGGCTAATTCTGAACATGTTAAACAGTTATTAGCAACCAAACAATGTCAAAACTGTGATTTGACGAGTGCAGGTTTAGTGATGGCTGACTTATCTGGAGCCAATTTGAGCGGTGCTAATCTCACAGGTGCTAACCTCAGCCGTGCAAACTTGAGCGGTGCAGATTTGCGGGGTGCAAACTTAAGTGGCGCGAGTTTATTTGGCGTTAACCTGAGCGAAGCTAAATTTAATGGGGCAAATTTGACGGGTGCTGATTTGAGAAATACTTATTTAGCAAATGCAGAACTAACTGGCGCTTACTTGAATGGGACTAACTTTCAAGGTGCAGTTGCGATACCATCACAAATTGCTTCACCAGCAGATTTTTATGCTTTGGGTGTAGCAGAAGGGCAAAAAGGCAACCAACAGCAAGCAATCAGTTATTTTAATCAAGCGATCGCAATTAAACCAGAATATGCAGATGCTTATCTAGCTCGTGGTGTCGCCCGTTACCAAATACTAGATAGACAAGGTGCATTCCAAGATGCTCAAGTTGCACAAAAATTGTTTACATCCCAAAACAACAGCACTGGAACCCTAACAGCCCAAACTTTTATCAAAGAACTGCAAACACCCGTCAATGAGAAGGTAAGTACTGGTAAACCCAGCTTCGTTGACTTTTTGGGAAGTATTGGCTCAGTCTTGCTCAATTTCTTCCCTTTTTAAAAGAGATAATAACAGTTAACAAATACTTCTCTACGAGACGCTGCGCCTTAAGCGAAGCTATGCCGCAGGCTTTACGGCTTCTCTACGAGACGCTGTTCGCGTTCGCGGTTCCTGAGCGTAGTTGAAGGGCAGTACAAATGACAAATGACAAATAACAAATGACTTTATCTAACGAATTATGGGCAGCAAATCAAGACTTAGCCCAAGCTTGCTTAGAGCATCCTTTTGTTCAAGGTATTGGCGATGGTACTCTTGATCGAGCTAAATTTGCTTACTACGTAGGGCAAGATGCTTTTTTCTTAGAAGCTTTTGCCCGTGCCTACAGTATCGCCGCAGCTAAAGCACCAGACTGGTTAGGTTTCACCACATTTCATAATTTAGCTAGTGGAGTTTTAGAAGAACTACGGCTGCATAGTAGTTATGCTTCTGAGTGGGGAGTCAATTTGTATGCTGTAGAACCGACATCTGCCACCCGCCGCTATACTGATTTTTTGTTAGCAACTGCTTGGAGCAAAGATGTAGGTTTAACTGCGGCGGCGATGTCTCCCTGTATGCGTTTGTATGCCTTTTTAGGAGAAAAATTGGCTGGTAACGGTATTCCCGATCATCAATATGCAGACTGGATTCGTACTTATAGCGGCGCAGATTTTCAACCACTAACACAACAATTAGAAAATTTGGTTGACAATTATGCCGCTACCAACTCTGTTGTGCATTCAACTTATCGTTATGCGATGTTTTGCGAACGCGACTTTTTTCAAGCTGCGTGGATGTTCAATTAAGCAAATTCATATCGAGCAACTTTTTTGACTTTTCCTAAATGTCAAACTCGCGTTGTTTTCAGATATAGCACAAGCCTTGGTGGTTAGGACATTAACAGATGATAAAACTTAGACACAACAAGACTTTTCACCCAATCCCCAGCGATGCACTGAGCTTGTCGAAGTGTCACCAGTCCCCAGTCCCTTGCTATATCAAGCCGGGTAAAAATGCTAAGTTCTATTTTTAAACCTATACACAAAAAAAGACGCAAATTTATCTTTTGCGTCTTCTTTTAAGATTTTAAAAATTAGAAACTGAATGTGGTTCTCAATGCACCAATAACAACATCATCATTCGTGTCGTTGTGATCTGGAGATGTTAACCAGATGACTCCAGGAGTAATGGTGATATTGTCACTCAGCTTATATTGGTAAAAAGCCTCAAGATGATAGGATGTATCAGGATCGCTATCCAACCCTGCGATGTCAGAACTTGTCACTTTCGGCTCCACACCAGCGATGATACCTGCTAAGTTACCTTTTTTACCGAGGTCAGGGAAGCCCAAGGTGACAGCATAGTTCCAAATATCAATGTCTCCACGAGTTCCTCTCAAGCTTTGGCTGTTGGTGTATCCAGCCCAACCACCTAAGACGATGTTATCAGTGATGCCAATGGATGCTTCGACACCGTAAGAATTACTGGAAAATCCGACTTGCTCTTCTGGTAAACCTTGGATAGCTGCTATATTCTGGAAAGTGGCGGCATTGCTACCTGTGAGTAGTGGTTGATTGTAGGAATTGATGTAAGTTAAACCGATAGAAATGCGATCGCTTGGTTTAACTGTCAGCTGCGCCAACGCACCGTAAGAACCATTGAACAAACCATTATTGGGTGTAGGGTCATTAGCTGTACCACTCAAATACCCTAGACTTAGTGCCAATTTATCATTGAACTCGTGCGTTACTCCCAACCCCGCGCCATTTATTTGGTTATAAATTGGGTTACGTGTACCAAAGGTGGACAAAGCACCAAAAGCACCATCACCATCAAAGAGATTCACAGTAGTGGTAAGGTCGTCTGCTGCACCTGCATTAGCAATAGCAACAACCTCTGTTTTTTCGCCCAAGGGAAATCTGTAAAACAGTGCATCTATCGCAGCATCAGTAGTACCATCCTCGCCAGTAAAAAATAAGTTACCCTCTGGCGTACCAATATTAGGGCCGAGAATATTATTAGCCTGGATTCTGGTGAACAGCGTATCTTTCCCTGTGAAACTGGTTACTAATTCTATCCGCGCCCGTAACCCTAAAGTTGTATTCTTATCTGTAATTTCCGCACCGTTGACTGTATTTCCTGACAACACATCGCTAACAACTGCAACAACTTGTCCTTGCAATTTAGTTGTAGTTGAGAACTGATTCGCCTCTAATTCAGCAGTTCGCGCTTCTACTGTATCCACACGACCTCGGAGTGTCGCTAGTTCGGCGGAAAAATCTTCTTGCAACTTTTGTAATGTGGCTAAATCTTGTTTGTTAACTAAATCGCCAGTGGCTGTAGCAATAAGTTCGTTAACGCGATCGAGACAAGCATTCAAACCAGCAGCAAACTCATATCGCGTTAATGCCCGATTACCGCGATAGGTGCTATTTGGGTATCCTGCAATACAGCCATAGCGTTCAACCAAAGACTGCAATGCTTGAAATGCCCAGTCAGTGGGTTGTACATCGGAAAATTGAGACACAGAAGTAACTTGCGCTTTTGTCTGAACTTTTGTGTCTGGATTAGCTAAAACTTGCACTTGATTGATTTCAGACATGCTAGAAGTTTCACCTGCAAATGTAGCAGTATTCACAAATAGCATGACACCGCAGACTGCTGGACTAACTAGCAGATATTTCCAGAATTTTTGCATTTCTCTCCTCACACCGATCTCCAACTCACACCCAAACCACGTTTTTTAAACGTGTATTTTATGAGAATATTTGTCAGCAATCTTATCAGAAGTCAGGAAACTTTTTAACAAAAAAAGTCAAGAAATCCTAATTATTTAGGGAAAACTAAATTGGAGAGGGCTGTACCGTCTGAAAAAGTTTTGTTGTTACTCATTACACAGCAAACCCAGAATGATATTATGTACTTAAAATGAGAATGAGAATTATTATAGTATAAAGTTTAGAATACTTGCCATTGTCAATAGCGATGATGACAAAGGTAGAGCAAGCATCCGTTTTGAGGAGAAATATCGTGATTGTGAATTGCAGAGAAATTAGAACAGGTAGGCAAAGAAGCGGCATCTTGCCTATAATTGCTCTGCTAATGTTGTCGATGGCTACTGGGTGTAGCCAATCGAATCCAAATCAGGGAACAACTTCCGAACAGTTACCACAAGCACAAGAAGCTGCTTCTATCCCACAGGCGCAGCTGGGAAAAACTAAAATAGTAGCGACATTTTTGCCGATATATTTGTTTACTAAGGCAGTAGCTGGGGATGTCGCAGATGTAGAAATTCTAGTACCACCTGGTACGGAGGTACATGAATACCAAGCGACACCAGGAAATGTCAAAGCGATCGCTACTGCTAAGGTGTTAGTGAAAAATGGTTTAGGCTTAGAGGAATTTTTGGAAGGTACTGTCAAAAATGCCCAAAATCCCAAATTAACTGAAATTGATGCAAGTATTGGTATTAAACCCTTAAATGAAATTTCACCTGTTGTAAAAACTACGTCAGATGAAAAAGACCACGAACATAGTCAAGGTAATCCTCACGTTTGGTTAGATCCAGTTTTAGCAAAACAGCAGGTAACAAATATTCGAGACGGATTAATTACTGCCGATCCGAGGAACAAAGCTACTTACGAAGCAAATGCTACAGCTTATATTAAAGAATTAGAAAGTTTAAACAGTGAATTTCAGCAGACTTTGCAGAAAAATCCCACTTGCACCTTTATTACCTTTCATGATGCATTTCCATATTTAGCTAAACGCTATAACCTCAAGCAAGTTGCAGTGGTACAAATTCCCGAAGATCAACTTTCACCAACAGATGTCCAAAATGCCGTCAACGCTGTAAAAAAATACAAAGTTAAAGCTTTATTTAGCGAACCAGGAGTAGATAATAAACTGCTGAACAGCCTCTCTAAAGACTTGAAATTAAATTTGCGTACTCTAGATTCTCTAGAAACTGGCGAAACAGATCCGCAGCATTATTTCAAGGCAATGAAAGCTAATTTGCAAACTTTGGAAACATCATGTCAATAGATTTGTCATTTGTCATTTGTCCTTTGTCATTTGCAAATGACTAATGACCAATACTTCTCTACAAGAGGTTGCACTAACTACTACGCTCAGAACAAGTGACCAATGACCAATGACCAATGACTAATGACATTCCTATTTTGAAAGTAGAAGGATTAACTGTTTATCAAGGCAGCTATCTAGCTGTTCGAGATATTTCCTTTGAATTATTACCAGGAACAGATACAGCCATTGTTGGCCCCAATGGTGCTGGTAAAAGTACCCTGGTAAAAGCGGTTTTAGATTTGATCCCTCGAAGTGCTGGGACGATTGAAATCTTGGGTCGTCCAATTTCCAGATTGGGGCATTTACGCCACACGTTGGGCTATATGCCACAAAACTTTATTTTTGACCGCAGCTTTCCTATTTCTGTCAGCGAATTAGTTGGACTGGGATGGACTAAGGAAGGCAAAAGAAAAAATTCATTTTTCTCCAAGCTGTGGAAACAAGACCGAGAAAAATCGGCAGCAGTAACAGAAGCTTTACGGCGAACTGATGCTTATCATTTACAGCATCAAGCTATTGGTACTCTTAGTGGCGGTCAACTGAAGCGGGTTTTATTGGCTTATTGTTTGGTAATGCCTCGGAAACTCTTGGTACTAGATGAAGCCTTTGCTGGTGTTGATGTGCAAGGTGCAGCAGATTTTTACGCTTTGCTAAATGAATTAAAGCGAGAGGAAGGTTGGACAGTATTACAAGTTTCTCACGATATTGATATGGTAAATCGGCATTGCGATCGCGTGCTTTGCCTAAACCAAAGCATTGTTTGTACTGGTAAGCCAGAAATTGCCCTTTCACCGCAAAACCTGTTAGCAACCTATGGCCCAGGTTTCAGCCGCTACCAGCACCAACATTAAAAGAATTCGTAATTCGTAATTCGTAATTCGTAATTAAAGAATGAATTATGCCAGTAATTATAAATTTATTCAATGATTGTCAGATAACTTGGCTTGCGATCGCTAGTAGTAATGACTTGCTAGAGTTGTTACAACTTGCCTCAATACAGCGTGCATTTATGGGTGCTGCCTTGATGGGAATACTTGGCGGGATGTTGGGTAGTTTTGTCACCTTGCGCCAGTTGTCATTTTTCAGCCACGCGGTTGGTCATGCAGCATTGGTAGGTGTAGCGTTAGGTGTGCTGCTACAAATAAATCCTACTTGGATGCTGTTACCTTTTACCTTAGTTTTTGGGGTTATTGTCCTCTACTTTATCGACAAAACCGACTTAGCTAGCGATAGCATACTTAGCATCGTGCTATCTGGGGCATTAGCGATCGGTTTAATTCTCACGAGCCAAATTAAAGGATATCGTGGCAACTTGATGGCTGTACTGTTCGGGGATATTCTAGCGATCGACACCACAGATTTGATTTTGACGCTGCTAGTCCTTGTGGGAGGTAGCATATTTTTACTATCAACTCTGCGACAGCAAATTTTATTGACCCTTAACCCCGATGTTGCCCAAGTTCAAGGCGTTCCCGTCCAATTGTACCGCTACGCTTTTGTGGTCTTGCTTTCACTCGCCGTTGCTGTGGCGATTAAAGCTGTTGGTGTTTTACTGGTGAACGCCTTTTTGGTCATTCCCGCCTCCACCGCCAAACTGATGAGTCACCACTTTAGCCGCTTTCTAGTCATGTCGGTAATAGTTGGTTCCATCAGCAGCATTGTTGGCATCGTTGTCTCAGGTATTTTCAACCTTGCTTCTGGGCCAAGTATTGTTCTTGTCCAGTTTCTCCTATTTGTAGCCGTTTTCATCTGGTTTAAGTTCAGTTTGAAACCTGCATAACTATTTTTCTCCAAAGACTTGCTATATTCTTTTATCTTTGCTACATTGATTAATCGTGGCTCACAAAAGCCCCAGCCGGGATAGCTCAGTTGGTAGAGCAGAGGACTGAAAATCCTCGTGTCACCGGTTCAAGTCCGGTTCCTGGCATAGATTACAGCGAAAAACACTTCTGACATATTGCATAAGCAAAAGAGTTGCCTGCAAGTTGCTTTTAGCTGGGGTGGAGAACGCTATTAGAATGCGTTCCTTCCCTACACCCTTAGCAAGTTGAATTTACCTATAATCAAAGATAATCAAAGAAACCGAAGCCACCGCGGTAATAGTCATGCTGTCAGAAAACCTTAAAGTCGTTGGGCTTCCAAGCACTGACGAACTAGCCTGCTCGGACGATATACCTGTGGATAATGAGGATCAAAATTTTCTGCCCAACATTCTACTGTTCCTATTAACCTCGATTTGGGCAACGCGCACCGATTGGTTTTTCGGCGTAGACATGGCAATCTACCACACGACAGGGGCTAATGCTAGAGTCCCCATAGTACCAGATGGGTTTTTGAGTTTGGGAGTCGATCGCAAAAAAGGTGGTAAATCGCGTAGAAGTTACGCTGTCTGGGAAGAAAATGAGGTAGTACCAATACTAACATTGGAGATGGTATCCCATTTCCCAGGAAGTGAATACGACGAAAAGTTAGAAATTTATCGGAAACTTGGCGTACTTTACTACATTATTTACAACCCCGAATATTGGCAACGCGATCGACATCAACCATTTGAAATTTACAAATTGGTAGATAAAAATTATCAATTACAAATTGGCGAACCTCATTGGATGCCAGAGGTTGGTTTAGGAATTGGACGACATCAAGGTGTTATTGGTGGAATTGGTCAGGAATTTCTATCTTGGTATGACGAACAAGGAAATCGGTATTTAACGGCAGAAGAAAAAGCAGAAAAGTTTGCACAGCATTTACGTTCTCTTGGCATCGACCCCGATCATTTACCCAGCAATCCGTAAATTAGGTTTGCTTCAAGCTAAAAAGCGGGAAGTTGTCAAGTAGTTGAAATCTTGTTAGCTTTTATGCTTAAAATTGCACAAGAGGTTTATTTAGCATCTACTGACAGCTAAAGTTAACCCTTTGCAGGACTCACCTAAGCAATGCTGACTGAAATTTTACCTTTCCGTTTTGAATTAGACACGATCGCGATCGCTGGAGCGAGTTTGTGGTCATTGGCGCTATATCTAGGTTTTTCCAGAGTCAATGAATGGGTAATCGAGCAACTCAATCGCTGGTTTAACTTTGCCGAGCGATCGCTCTACACCAGCCAGTCAGAATTTGAAAAGACTCGTAAAGCCAGAGAATCCCAAAATGCTTTCTACGCCTCACTGTTTAGCATTGTGCCTTTTTTGGTAGTTGGCGCTTTAGTTAACTGGGGTGTGGAACTCAGTTTAGGGCCTAGTTGGGGAATCAGCTTAGGTATACTTGCGTGTATTAGTTGTGGCATTTTTGAATTGGGACGACGCAATGGCGAATCTTCAGATTAATTGCGGTTATACCTTTTCGATTTTTTGATTGGTTGACCATTTATCGTGATGTGTTTGTTACTTATAAAGCCAGTTTGGGCTACATTTGGGCTTAATTTTTGTCTAAGTTTCACTATTAAAAATTCCAATTAAATTCTGCCGAACTGTTCCTACTTCCCAATTTCTTCACCAACAATCTGTGCTATCTTCTGCGCTGCACCGCTTTCACCGCGAATATTACGGAGTTTAGCGCGCATATTATCCAATTTTTCTGGATTCGCCAAAAAATCTAAAACCATTTCTCCAATATCTTGTGGTTGAACTTTACCCATAATTTCTGGGACTATCTCTTCTTGTGCCCAGATATTTGGCCATGCTAATAAACCTTTACGTCTCACAAATCTCAGAAATGACCAATTAA
Organism: Nostoc sp. DedQUE08; assembly: GCF_034530895.1. NCBI lineage: Bacteria > Bacillati > Cyanobacteriota > Cyanophyceae > Nostocales > Nostocaceae > Nostoc > Nostoc sp. DedQUE08. The sequence goes on along the minus strand of NZ_JAVRCD010000026.1, from coordinate 48,023 downwards.
TCACCTTAGTGCATAGCGTACCGACTACTGGCAGATTTGCCAACAATCCAGGTAAACCATCCCAAGAACGCATGGCATCAAGTTGCTGCGTTGGCAGTAAAACAATCATTGGCACTCCTAAAGCACCAAGTTCAGCAGTGTTTGCACCCACCGTAGTCAAGCAGATACAGCACTGGGATAATAGGTGATATGCAGGATTTTCTTGCCACAGTTCCACAGTTAAGCCCGTTGCAGTTTTGAGCAATGCCTTGCCTTGAGCATCCTCTGGGATAATTAAGGAAGCACCGCCAAAGCCAAAGATTTCAGCAATAGAGTTCTTTTGGGGATTGGCAAAACTAGCTAAAGTTGGTAAATCCAAAGTTGGGGCTACAGGAATCACAAATCTGATTTGCGGTCTTTTTGCATGAATGTATTCGGCAATAGCTAAACATAATGGTACTCCTTGGGCTAATTTTGCTGCTTTTGAACCAGGGAGTAACCCAATCAATTCAGTCTCTTGTTCTACGCTGTGGTAAGTCGCTGACGCATCTATGTCATTAGTCATTTGTCCTTTGTCGTTTGCTAAGGACAAATGACCAATGACTAATGACGAATGACTACTAGCTTCTAGCATCAAATCACCGACAACAGTGAATTTGTGAGCATATTTTGCTGGGACTTTGGCTGCTACTTCAGGTTTCATCACGCCAAAGCGATCGATCCAGTTATGCCATCTGGCTTCCCATTCGGCGTAAACAACTGTGCGGTATCCGAGCTTTTTGCCTATAATCACTGGAAAAATTTGATCGCCGCCCAAAAAAACGATAACACCGCGACTTCTCCAATCCCAATTTTCAAATGTTTTGCCCCAAAGCAAAAATTGCCAAAAATGTTCTGCTCCCTGAACTCTATCTACTTCGGGGTAAGAAAGAGTGATCGCTGCTTCTTTACCACTGGCATTTGAGCAAGGCGATAATACCACAGAAATTCTCACTACAGAACGGTCATCCCCTAGTTCTTGCCGCAACGCCTTTACTACTGGACGCACCCAGGTTGTTACTTCACCTGGGCCATTTGAAAGGATCAGAATATCTACTTGAGTCATTAGTCAAAAGGCAAATATTACCTAATTTGTTCTTATGCTATAGGTATATACTGTAGCTTGTTAATGAGATTTGATAACCTCTTTCACATTAATTTTGCATAGAGTTGGCAGTTATTTAATCGCTACCACTGTCACCTAGATTGCGACTACTGGCTTTCACCTACATTTAGTTGAGATTACCCAATCATCCAAAACTTTTAATTTTAAATACCTATTTTACTAGATAAAAATTGACCATTTTATAAAATTTAAATCTCAGTAATATTATCTAGTTTATCAAAATAATATAACGATAAAGTTGATTATTATATTTTCTGTAAAATATATTTTTTGAATTTATACCATTTTTTTTAAGGCTGCGCCAAACCATTTTAACTTATTTCTTTACTTTCTTTATTTCTTTGTATTATTTGCGTCGTTTGCGGTTCATTTTTCTTTCTTCTTTCTTCTACTTAAAGATGGTTTAGCGCATCTTCATACAGAATTGATATTACCTGATGGTAAGCCTATACGTACTTCGCAATACAGGTCTTTAAAGAATGGTTAGCAAAGTTTAGGGTATTGACAATCGCAGCGATGGGTAACAATCATAGCTGCGATTATTAATAATTTTTTGGGCAATCTAAATATAGCCCTTTTTTTTGCTTATCAAACCCATTATTTAGAGGGTGAACCCTGCGATCAAAGGCAATTCCAGCCCATCTGACATTAAAATGTATTCTTCACGCAATTTACTGATCCGATTTATTCTTGGCGGCACTACTCTTCTTGTGAGTATTTCTGCTTATTTTAGCTATCAAGCTGCTCGGAAAATAACGCTACAAGACTTGAGAGGAAAAGCTTTTTTAGAGGTACAGAGAGGAGTTGATGAAATTGAGGAGTGGTTACATATTCGCAAAGTCGAGGTACAAACCCTTGCTCATACTTCAACTGTACGCTCCTTAAACTGGTCTATAGCAGAACCTTATTTAAAGTCAGAAGTTGAGCGGATCGATGAATTTTTCTTTTTCCAAATAGTTACCCCGGATGGTTCGTATTTTAATACTAAGATTGGTCGGTCAAATAAGAATATTAAGGATCGAAACTACTTTCAAAAAGCATTAGCGGGAAAAAGCAACATTTCCGATCCCTTTATCAGCCGTTCCACAGGTATTCCTTTAATTGCGATCGCCACTCCAATCTGGTCTGATTCTCCTACCAATCGTTCACCGATTGGGGTTTTCCACGGCAATGTTAAAGTCGATCGCATTGCAAAGGTGGTTAACTCGTTGCGCTACGGCAAGAACAGCTATGCATTCGCTCTCAATTCCCAAGGAGAAGCGATCGTCTATCCCAACTCAACCTTAATGTCAACGTTAGAAAAACCTGCACCCAGCCTGCTGAAAATTCCAGATCGGAATTTAAATGCGATCGCGCAGCAGATGGTAAAAAAACAACAGGGAATTCAGTTGATGGAAATTGACGGCACTAAAAAGTATGTTGCTTATGTGCCGTTGCGAGAAGCTAATTGGTCTGTGGCTTTGGTAATTCCGCGCCAAAACATTGAATCTCGGCTACAATTCCTCGATCTGATCGCCCTAATTGTGGGCGGATTGACAGCGATTATCGTCACTGTCTTGTGGCAGGTACAAGCTTTTGAACAAGCTCAACTGAAAAAATCTAAAGCAGCGGCTGATACCGCAAACCGGGCTAAGAGCGAATTTTTAGCCAACATGAGCCATGAACTGCGAACGCCCTTGAATGGTATTTTGGGTTGCGCTCAAATTTTGCTGCGTTCCAAAGCTTTGCCAGAGTCAGAGCAATATCATGTAAACATTATTGAACAGTGTGGCTCTCATCTACTGACTTTAATTAATGACATTTTGGATCTTTCCAAAATTGAAGCGCGAAAACTAGAACTGAATCCTCAAGATGTGCATTTTCCGTCTTTTTTACAGGGTATTGTCGAAATTTGCCAGATTCGGGCAGAACAAAAAGGCATTTTGTTTGTCTATGAACCCACAAGCAACTTACCCACAGGGGTTCATGTCGATGTCAAAAGGTTACGTCAGGTTCTTTTGAATCTGCTAGGAAATGCCATTAAATTTACCGATGAGGGTAAAGTTAGCTTCGAGGTTGAGGTAATCGATCGACTGACTGCTGATGAACAGACAGAGAAATATCGCATTCACTTTAGTGTAAAAGATACAGGAATTGGCATAACTCCAACTCAATTAGGCAGCATTTTTTTGCCATTTGAACAAGTAGGTGCAAAAAAGCATCAGATAGAAGGGACGGGGCTGGGTTTAGCTATTACTCGGCAGTTGGTGCAGATGATGGGTAGCGATATCCAGGTTAAAAGTGAGATCGGTCAGGGTAGTACTTTCTGGTTTGAAATTGCGATCGCCCAAGCCAGCGAATGGGTACAGTCTGCGATGGCTGTATCCAAAGGACAAATCATGGGCTTTGCAGGTAGTCCCCGCACCATCTTGATGGTGGACGATCGCTGGGAGAATCGCACAGTAATTACAAATTTACTGCAACCATTGGGTTTCAAGGTGGTTGAAGCCAGCAACGGTAAAGAAGGTTTAGAAAAAGCGATCGCCTTGAAACCAGACCTAGTGATTACAGATTTGCTGATGCCAGAAATGGATGGGTTTGAATTGATTAAACACCTACGTCATACCCCAGATATCCACGATGTCAAGATTATTGTCTCTTCTGCTAGTGTCTTTGAAGCCGACCAACATCGCAGTCTGCAAGCAGGAGGTGACACCTTTTTGAGCAAACCTGTACAGGCAAATGAATTACTGCATCAATTAGAGTGCAATTTAGGTTTGACATGGATTTACCAGCAATCTGAGGAACAAAAAATTAATTCTTTGCCTACAACACTTGATACACCAGATAAATTAACTCCTCCTTCCCCCGATGTCTTGCAGGAACTGATGAATTTAGCCAGTAAAGGTAACTTTAATGACATTTTAAAATGGGCAGATAAACTAGAGGAAACAGACGCAAAATTCGCTCCCTTTGCTAACCAATTGCGGCAACTAGCGAGGCAGTTTGACGAAGATTTAATCCTTAACTTTTTGAGCGAAAACTCAAAGGATTAATTTCCCTAAATTTATTTATGGGGATTTTATCGCGTGAATTTGGAATTAGGAGTGTTCTTTTTTAGCGTTTTGCAAAGAAGCAACGTGAATCAATATAGGATAGAAATTTTATGACAGTAACTATAGGCGATCAAAAAAATTCCCTAAATAGCGATCCGAGCAGAGGAATTATTTTAGTCGTGGACGATAACCCTGCTAACTTACAAGTTTTATCGAGCTTTTTGGATCAGTCTAGCTTTGAAGTTTGGGCAGCGCGCAGTGGTGAAAAAGCCATTCAGAGATTAGATAATGATAATTTACCTGATTTAATCTTGCTTGATATCATGATGCCGGGTATCGATGGATTTGAAACTTGTAAATACCTCAAAAGTGAAAGCAATCCTCGTGTCCGGGATATTCCGATCATTTTTATGACTGCTCTTTCAGATACTGCTGACAAGGTTAAAGGATTGCAATTAGGCGCCGTAGATTATATTACTAAACCTTTTCAGTATGAAGAGGTCTTGGTGCGAATAGAACATCAACTGAATCTGAAAAATTTGACGAAAACCTTGATTGACAAAAACGCCGAATTACAACAGATTCAAACCCAACTGATTCAAGCAGAAAAGGTCGCAACCTTGGGTCAAATGACAGCAGGAATTGCCCATGAAGTAAATAATCCCATAAATTTTATCGCTGGTAACTTGAATTTTATTGAAGAGTATTTCCAAGAGGTTGTTAATTTACTCGAACTATATCAGAAGTATCTACCCGATCCCCCAGATGAAATTCAAAATGCTATTAAAACAAAAGATATCAATTATTTGTTAAATGATTTATCCAAAATTATTCAATCTATGCAACTGGGTACAGATCGCGTTACAGAAATTGTGTCATCGTTGAATAAATTCTCTCGACACGGAGAAGCAGGTAAAAAACTGGCTAACCTCCATGAAGGTTTAGAAACTACACTACTCATTCTTGGACATCGACTTAAAGCAAATGGTCATCGTCCAGCAATTAAATTAATCAAAGAATATGGAGAATTACCACTTGTTGAGTGCTATCTAGGCGAACTAAATCAGGTTTTTATGAATTTGATTGGTAATAGTATCGATGCAATTGAAGAAATCCAAAACAATCAATATTTTGATGAAAACTTTCGACATATTGGGATGATTTGGATTAAAACTGAAGCAATTGGAGAGCGAGTTATTCTCAAAATAGCAGACAATGGCTCAGGAATCAGTGAAGCAAACCGGACAAAGATATTCGATGCTTTTTACACTACAAAAGTCATTGGTAAAGGAACAGGACTAGGTTTATCTATTGCTTACCAAATTGTAGTTAACAATCATCACGGGAAGCTAAATTGCCATTCAACACAAGGAGAGGGTACCGAGTTTGTAATTGAATTACCTATTCGATAAATTAGAATCCCAAATTCTACCCACATTGGCTGAATTATCAGTTGCAAGCTCAATTACTACCAGAGAAAAAAGCAAACTCTCGTTTAATATTCCAGCGCTTCCCGTCGTGAAGCAGCAAGGTTAATTTGTCAGCAGTAAACTCAAAATGCAACTGACGATTTTCAAATTCTGGCCAAGCAGCTTTAAAATTCTGCTTTGTTAAATCCCGAAATGCAACCGTTAAATGGGGGGAAAAAGGGCGGGTTTTTGAAACTTTATCAACAATTCCCAAGTTGCTTTCTGTATAAGCCATTAAATCAGCTTGCAAATTTAAAAGTCCTTGACTTTTGACGACATTAATGTATATGACACGAGGTACAAAAGCATCAAACCCTTTAAGTGTAATTGCTACTGGCTGTTGTCCATCGGCAAACTGTTTCAAGGATGCTTCTAATAGTGGCAAGTTAGCATCTGTCCATTCAAAGGGCGGTTGCAGGGTAATATGAGGCGGAGACTTTAGCGCCCCGCTACTAGCATAGCGTGAGGCAAAATACTGCTTAATCTCGTTGGCGTAGTCTTGAATATCTTGCGGTGGTAGGAGGGCAACAAAAAAACGGCTCATTCAATTTTAGATTTTGGATTTGAGATTTTGGATTATGAAATCAATCATTGCTGTTGAGTATTGAACGGCAAACGCTCAAAGGATATTACAGATATAGCGGTGCGTTAGGCTAAAGCTATAGCGCACTTCACTTAAAATTTATTGTATTTGATACTCTGAATCAGCACTGGGTACTTTACGTAAGCTGTCTGTTGTAACTGGAGTTAAGAAGCCAATGCCGTGGTTTGTAAAAATTGAAGAAGGGAAAGTCGATAAACCTACCTTTGACCAATATGTACCTGCTCACAAAGCCTACATTCGGGAATTAATTACTAAAGGACACAAAGCGCGAACAGGCTATTGGGTAGAGCAAAGAGGCGGAATGTTACTGTTTGAGGCAGCCTCAAAGGAAGAAGCAGAAGCGATTGTAGCTGATGACCCCTTGGTAAAACACGGTTGCGTCAACTATCAGCTTTATGAATGGCGAATTGTTATGGAATGACACACACTTACTGAATTTTCATGTTATGTTTATATAAGACCTGGATCTATGCGATCGCAACACCCAAATCTTGTCAGAACCGGAAGGTAGCAGCAACACGGGAGGCTTGTGGTAGGCGTAGTCTCCGGGTCGCCCTATTTTTAGGAGCGGTCAGCAACCATGCCTGGTTTTGGAGATATTGTTCAAAAAGCTTTTTACCTCGGTGTTGGATTAGCTTCTTACGCGGGTGAGAAAGCAGGGGGAAAATTAGCCGAAGTGCGATCGCAAGTCCAAAAACTGGCAGATGAAATGGTGGCAAAGGGCGAAATGAACACAGAAGAAGCCCGCCGCTTCGTTGAGGACATGATGAAGCAAGCCCAACAAGCCCAACCATCTGTTGAAACCTCACCAGAAACGCCCCCTTCTCAACCTCGCCGCATTGAAATTTTAGAGGAAGATGAAGAGCCAACGGTCAAAGAGGCGTCAAATGATGAGAATGTAGATAAATTGCGCGATGAAGTGCTAAAACTGCAAGATGAGTTAAAACGATTGCAACGCGATCGATAAAAAGCATTCATTCTTTGAGCGCAATAAATATAACTAATAAGTGGCATTTTGACATGACACTTTGGATAAAAACTTGATAAGATACATTGCCTAGTGTGTATTTTAGTGCGTCAAGCCAGATAGCACAAAGCGTCCTGTTTATAGCCTGCAAAGGTGTCAAGTTTATGGAACAGTGGCAAAAAGATTTAGTAGAAATCGTCGAAACAGTAGCTGATGAAGTAGAGCGCTTCTTCCTGGGAATGAGTGAAGTGGTAGACGCATTTTTTGAGCTAACGGAAGAAGTCAGCGAGCAAGTACATAATAATATTGTTACTGAAGTCGATCAGTATCTACAGGATTTGGCTGAACCGATGTTAGAAGCTTACTGGGAACTGGAAGACATGGTAGCAGATGTAGATCCGGGTTTTCCTTATTCAGTTGAACCTACATCTGAAAAAAATCCTGCCTGTATTGGTTGTAGTCATTACCACGGTCAAGTTTATGGTGGTAATTTATTAGTTTGTGCTATGCATCCCCACGGGTGCGAAGATGAGAATTGTCCAGACTGGGAGAAGGAAGAGTATTGAGGGGGAGTTGGTAGTTAGGAGTTTGGAGTTAGGAGTTTGGAGTTAACAAGCTACAAAATTACTAAAAGGACGTAAAGATAAGTAGAATAACTAATGACAAATGACAAATGACAAATGACAAACCAAGAAATGAAGTATGGTGAACGCGACATTGCCGAAGGTAAACTAATTACCTTTCCCAATCCGCGTGTGGGTAGGCGATATGACATTAACATTACTTTGCCGGAATTTACTTGTAAATGTCCATTTTCCGGTTATCCTGACTTTGCGACAATTTATGTTAGCTATGTGCCTGATGAACGGGTAGTGGAATTAAAGGCACTCAAACTTTATATTAATAGTTACCGCGATCGCTACATTTCCCACGAAGAATCTGCCAATCAAATTTTAGATGATTTTGTAGCTGCTTGCGATCCGTTGGAAGTCATTGTGAAAGCAGATTTTACCCCTCGCGGCAATGTACATACTGTGATTGAAGTGCGTCATCATAAGTACCCATAATGAAACCTTTGGCTTTTAGAGAGGACTTTAGTCCTTTTTACAAGACGCTACGTGATACAAAATCAGGACTGAAATCCTGACTAGAAATATTTTTAAAGGAAGATTGATTAACCGCACAGGATATATATAAGTGGGCGGCAAAATTTACAAGTATGTAACGTCAAGTTAACTAAAGCGATTAGAGTTAAATTTTACACGTTTTGTACTGTAATCTCCTTTTTCTCCCTTAGCTTCAATTTAAATATTCGTTCTTATTAGTTTTCTTGTACTATTTTATTTACATTTTGTTGATGTTCTGTGACAGTTGGGGTGCGGAATGTGGGTTCAAAGCATCCGTTACACATTCTTGGCCACTTGTTACTTTTATAACTCTTGGGTTTCATAGGAATTGTTCCCCCTACTCTTGGGATAATGAATCATCGACTACAGGACATAGCAGAGGGAATAGAAGAACTTTGGGGATATTGAGCCACAAGAATAACATCACCTTTACCATCAACAATCCATCCTTGAGCCTCCACAATCTGATTAGTAGATTTAGTAACAGATGTAGATAATTTATCCGTGACTCTCTGTGTTGCTTGTGGGGGCAAATCTACCCAACCAGTAATTACTGCTCGTCCCTGCAGAGGCTCGTTGGGGCTAAGGGGTAATCCACCGCGTCCTGTGGCAATAAAACGACTGGCGGTTTGTCGTCCTCTGGGAGTGCAGCCTTGAGCGATTTGTTGAGATGCATCGACGAGGTTAGAGGGTAGTTGAATTAAGCCGCGACTAGGGTCAGTATCAGGTGTGTTGAGATTTATCTCACCATTTAAGGAAGGCTGGCTTTGGGAGATGGCAGTGATGTCACTTGTTAGTAACTGACTAGGATTTAGCTTGTTCGGGTCGGTTGTATGCAACTGCTGCTCAAGCTCTTGCCGACTGCGCGGCTGTAGCCCAAAGATGCCAGCAGAGTTGATAATAACTTTCCCGCCGCTACCCTCAAAGGCGTTGGCAGTGATATCGCTATTTTCGTTGGGAACTGCAACGATAAAGCCTTGGTAATTTGGGAGGTTATTGATAATGATGTTACCACCATTGCCACCTAATTTGTCTGTACCTGCGTTGGTGGAGATTTGACTGTTGCGACGGAGTAAAAGTAAGTCGCTATTGATGTTGATATTACCGCCGTTACCGGATGCAGATTCGGCGTTGAGTTTACCTTGGTTGTCTAAAATAATTTTAGGTGAGTTGATTTCGATGTCACCTGCGGTTCCTGAACCAGTAGAACTGACAAATAAGCCACTGCTAACGCCGATATTTTCTACCTTATCAGTAAAGTTATTAACTAGGTCATCATAATTAAAATTACTACCACTAATTATTACTTTATCAGTAGCATTAACAGTTATTTTACCTGCATCTCCTTGCCCTGAAGTACTAGCTGTCAGTGCAGCACCATCGATGATTTCTAAGGAGTTGGTGTATAAATTAATATCGCCGCCTTTTCCTGTTGAGTCTTTGCTGGTAGCAGTCGTTAACAGGCTCCGACCCACAACATCGTTGAGGTTGGAGCCTTCAAGTGAAGTTCCACTCAGTTTTATAGAAGTGGCATTAACAGTCAAGGAACCCGCATTCCCTTTCTCTACACTGGTTGTTGAAACTGATGCTTGTGCCCCATCTTGGATAAACAACTGTCCAGTCTTAATTACCAAGTTTCCAGCATTTCCTTGACCTGTAGTCCCTGTAATTATACCACTAGGAAACGGACGATCCTTTACGACGTTAGAGACTAAGCCTCCACTAATTCCAATTAGTTGCTCTAAGACATCGGCGGACACTCCTTGCTTTGAGGTGCCGAGGAGTTCTACAGATTCGGAGGCGTTGATAGTTAAATCTCCGCCTTTTCCCAAGCTAGAAGTACCCGATGATATGATTCCCCCATCACTGACTATTAACTTTTTAGTAGTAATAGCCATACCGCCCGATTTTCCAGATCCCTGTGTTCCACTAGCTAAGACGCTAGGAACATTATTGTCTCTGCCGATGCTTTTTATTTCTACTAACTTTGAAGCATTCACAGTTAATTTTCCTCCTGGCTTCTCTCCACCAGTACCTGCTGTCACCCAAGCCCCATCACGGACAATTAATCTTTCAGTATCAATAGTTAAGTCGCCTCCTTGCCCCAAACCTGTAGTTTCATTACGCAATCCACTGGGAACTCTGTCGCCTATGGTGAACAGTCCTAGTCCTTGGGGAGCATCATTAGCTGAGGTGCCACTAAGTTCTATAGAGTCTTTTGCGTTCACGAATAAATTTCCGGCTCGCCCTGGGGTAGTACTCCCTGCCGATATTACTGCCCCATTAGAGACAATTAACCGCCCAGTTTCAATGGTCAGGTTTCCGGCATTTCCACTTGCAGTAGGTAGAGAAGAAATTATAAAATTTTTTAAATAAGGAGGAGCATTACGAAGATTCTGGGCAAGAAGATTCTTGACATCCAAGGAAGCGGAAAACAAGCCAATTGGAACAGGAAAATTGGAAGAATTATCGGCGGAATTAATCGGAACATTGATGTCAATTGTACCGTTTGATGAGGAACTGCCAGTTAGTTCTATTGAGTTAGAGGCTTTCACAACTAGATTCCCAGCACTACCACTAGAAGTAGTAGCAGTCGCTACTATTCCATCTTGAATAATCAATTTTCCTGTGTCAACAAGTAAATCACCGCCATTCCCCCTATCAAAAACAGCATTGTAAACAAAACTATTTTTTACCGTTAATGCTCCTTTTGCACTAAGCATAATATCTCCTGCTTGAGCGTCATCGATACCTGCAAGTAGGCTGATGCCAGCACGCAGGCTACTTCTGTCTAAAATATCTATATTCTGAGCGTGGATAGCAATACTACCGCCACCGTTAGACGCGACATTAACTTCAGCGCCATTGGTGAGCGACACATCTGCTGGCACTATGTTAGCCGGAAAATTTAAGCTGAAATTATCATCACTGATATTGAGATCAACTGTCCCCTCTTGTGCTAATCCTCCTAACTCCACTCGCCCACCAAAGGCATTCAAGGAGCCACCATCTATTCTCACGTTGCCACCCATTAGCAGCAAACTACGATTATTTTTGACCTTTAGGTTAGCTGAGTTATTTTGAATTGGGGCAGCAATTTGATTGAAAAAAAATGCAGAAGGATTTACATTCAACAGTCCGGTTGGCAGGTTTTTAAGCGGATTTGCACTGAAAATGTCACCATTAGCCAACCCGATGGCATTTGCTGTTGTTCCTACAAACGAACCGTTGAGACTCAGGCTGGCATTTGGCCCAAAGATGATCCCATTGGGATTAATCAAAAACAGGTTAGCATTGCCCAATACTCCCAGAGTTCCTAGAATTTCAGAGCCTTTATCTCCTGTAACTCGACTCAAAATGTTCTTAATGCCGATAGGATTAATGAAATAGACTCCTTCTTTTTCTCCAATATTAAATTCCTTAAAACTATGCAAAAGATTAGCTCCTCTAGTGACTCCACCATCGATCAGGATACTAGATACATCTTTGTTTAACGGAATGATACTAGGTTTAACAATAGAATTTTTAGCTAAGGTATCATCAGCTATGGGTTGGGCAAGAGCACAATTGATAGAGGCTGAGATTGCACCATCAATAATTAACAAACTCCCTAACGCCAACAACCAGTTCCAATCTTTCCAGCTAATAAACATTCAGTAAACTTAACTCCATAAAGCAACAACACCTAGTGAACTACAGATGATTAGCACTAAGGATAAATGAGGAGCTAACACTGCTGAATTACTCATGATATGTTACGAATAATCGTGATGCGATGGTTCGTGTCACTCCATCCTGGAAGTCATTCTGCGATTAGGCACATGCCGCCCAACCTTGTTGTGTTAAGCTGGCTTTGCTTCGGTATTGGAGGAAGCGAAGAGCATTGTAATACTCAAAAACTGTTACAGTTTGACAATCTCGTCGCAAAGGAAGTCGTACATTGCATTACAAAAAAACAGAAAACTGTCCAATAGCATTAAATGGAATGTTGAATTGTGTAATGTCAATAAAATCACCCGGAACCTGTCTTAAAAAAGTAACCCCCTCCACAATACCAACTAAGTCTCCCGATAATGTAGAGATGTTTAAACTTCCGTTTATTACTTGAGTCGTGTAGTTCTGTGCTGCTCCTTCTAGCACAATCTTGTCAATGCCTGGCTCAAAGTTCTGGATTAGAGCATAATCTGTATTACCGCCACCAACGTAAAATTGTTGAGGCGTGGAGGTTAATGAAGACAATGTAGGATGGCCAAGGAGGAATACATCTTGTGCTTGGGTGCCAATTAGGGTATCGATCTGACCGACTCCTGCAACTGTTGCTCCATTTGATAAAACGTCAAAACCAAGTCCAGCAATGAGTTTGTTACCTTCACCAAAGCCAGTTACGGTGTCATTCCCGTTGGTTCCAAAAAAAAAGCCAAAGCGATCGTTCTCAAATTGTCCAAACTGTTCATAGTGTTGTAGTCCTGAGGTAAAAGAGCCAGCATTAACAGCCGCCGCTACATCAGGGTATGCTAGCAAGTAAGCTTGTTCATTGAACATAGCAATAGCCTCCAGATAATAATGGGAATATCAATCAAAAAAGTACTATTTGGTCAGGGTCTGGCAGTTACTTCCATTAAGTTAGAAGCTTATAAATATTGGAAAAACCGCTATCTGAAGTTAATTGAGCAAGTGCACAATTCCTAGCCAAAGCACTCTAAGGAGCAAAATCCAAATCACCGGACATTGCACCCTCCACCAAATAACAGCACTAAACTTCAGTCAACTAGGAATAAAGTTATTAGCTGTTTCCTATTTCATAATAAAACTGCAATGATTATTGGGTTGCTAAAAAATTTCTTATTCTTTACAAAGTTTATAACTAAACGCAATATCTGAACTATCTCCCCTGCTCCCTTGCCTCTTTTTCAACCATTTAGTCTATGTTGCATCCACAGGAGAACTGCTATATTTATTCAGCAATTTTCTTGACGGCAGATTGCACTTGCAGCACAACTTTTTTTGATAAAGGAATATATCCAAGTTCCAAACTGGATTTTTGCCCGTCAATCACAGCCCAATTTACAAAGTTTTTCAGTGCTTGAGCTTTAACTCGATTTGGATATTGGTGATAAGTTAAAAGCCAGCTGTAAGTGACAATGGGATAAGACTGGGTACCTGTAGGATCGGTGATAAAAGCAATCAAATTATCACCTGGTAATTTTACTGCTTCTAAAGTTTGTGCTACAGATTCTGGTGTCGGCGTAATATAATTACCAGATTTATTTTCTAAAGCAGCCACAGGAAGCTTATTTTGTTTGGCGTAAATGTATTCTACATAGCCAATAGCTCCTGGTATTTGTTGAATCAGGGCGGTAACACCTTCGTTACCCTTTCCACCAATTCCTATTCGCCATGCTACAGATTTACCAGCCCCAATTTTGCTTTTCCATTCTGGGCTGATGGCGCTTAGGTGTTGCGTAAATACGCTTGTAGTTCCACTACCATCAGTTCGGTTTACAACTTGAATTGGTAAATCGGGCAAACTTACACCTGGATTAGCTGCACCTATTCTAGGATGATTCCAATTCTTAATTTTTCCGAGAAAGATATCTACGTAAACTTGGCGTGGTAGCCTGAGAGTGGGTGGCACATTGACTTGAGGCGACTGCCCTATAGATGGTGTCAGGTTATAAGCTAGCACAATAGAACCGGCAGTTATTGGCAAAGCAATGACTCCCCGTTTTACCTTGGCTGCTTGTTCCCTTGTAATTCCCACATCACTAGCTGCAAAATCTACAGTCCCGTCGATGAGCTGTTGCACTCCAGCACTGCTTCCGATAGCTTGATAGTTAATTTCTATATTGGGATTTTGCTGGTTGTAATCTGAAAGCCAACGCTCGTACAAAGGTGCGGGAAAACTTGCCCCAGTACCAACAAGGGAAACACGCTTGATGTTTTTTTGCTCGGCAGCGCAAGAAGCAATACTCAACAAGATAGCGATTAAAGGTAGAAGGCAAACCCGCCCCTGAGATTGAAGTTTGGCAGACATAGAAATTTTTTGTTCCAATGTTTAATAAATACCTCTAGTAATTTCAATGTTTGTAGGCGTGTGGATGTAATTAGTTGTAAATAATTTTGAAACGCAAAGGGACGCGGAGGTTAACGCAAAGGTACGCAAAGTAATCTTCTGCGTCTGCGTTCCTCTGCGATTTCCTTCTCTGGGAGACGCTGACGCTCCTAACGTCGCGAACGCTAATGCGAATGCGCCTTTTTGTGTTTAAACTTCAATCGCTGCCTCTTTCTCTTCACCTTTTGGCTGTGAACTCAGCCGATCTAAAATCTCTAAAACTTCTTGTTCAAAAGCAACTTGGGCGCGATTAGTTTTGCCACCAATATATAAGCGATCGCCTTTTTGCAATGCCCAAATTTGCGAGTGTGAAAAGTAACTCATCACCACACCCAGCATGAGTAAGCCAAACCCTGTGTAAACAATTGGGATGCCTGGGTCGGCTTTAATTTGCAAGCCGGTGCTACCAATTACATCCAAAATTTTCAGCTTCACGCCATTAACTTCGGTGAACATCCCCGCACGAACTGTATCAACAAGTTTGCCAGTGGCATCATAAATTAATACCATCCCTTGCAAGTCTTTCGCTAACAAAGAGACACCCTCGCTCAAATCTGGTTTAGTCGGAACCCAGGTTCCCCAAATGCGTCCGTTACCGTTGGTGTTCAATTGCGCCATCGGCAACTGAAAAATCGGGCTGTTGTTAAATTGGACGCGAACACCTGCAATTCCCCAATCAGTTTGATAGAAAGTTACGCCATGATAGCGCAGAGGCTCGTTGACAAAAATCTTCTTATGGTCAACTTCCTCTCCCTGATTATTCAAGACAGACATATCGGAATAAAATTGATCGATGCCGCCAGATGGAGTGTAGTCAATCCAAAAACGATTGACGCGCACAGACCAATCTTTCGGGACTTGCGCTGCGGCTAAAGGCCCAGCATCGACAATATTTGTCACTTGAAATGTATCGCCACTGGCAACCATTTCCTGAGCCAAAAACCCAGTCATCGCCCCCCAAATTCCCCCTAGCAAAATAGCAACGATCCCAATATGAACAATAATTGGGCCGATGCGTCCGACTATTCCTTTGCGGGCATAAAGAAGATTTGCTTTTTCTTGATTTGGAAAAATTTTATAGCGGTGTTTTTGTAAGATTTCGCTGAGGGAATTCAGGGAAGCAGTATCTAGTTCTGCACTTAAAGCTAATTTTTGAAATTGTCGTGGTTCTTCGTAATATTTCCAGCGCTGGGCAGCTTTTAAGGCTGGTAACTGACGGGTAAATGAACAGGCAGTTAAACTTGTGCCAAATAAGATCAGTAATGCCAGAAACCACCAGGTACGATATACGTGGTCTAATCCAACTACTTGAATTACTTTCCAAGTTAAGAAACCAAATAAGGCTGGATGTTCTGGGTAATTGGCTTGGTAAAATGCGGGTGATTGACCTTGCTCAATGACAGTACCAGTAGAGCTAAAGATGGCAATCAATAGCAGTAGTGCGATCGCTAATTTTAAGTTAGTCAGTACGGGCAAAAGCTCTTGGCGTAAGAACTGCCCAGGTACTACCCACCATTTTATTTCTTTGGACGCTGAATCTTCTAAAGTCATTAGGTGTAAAATCTAATACAAGGTATTGATATTAAAAACTGCCAAGGGGAATCCGAGAAATTAAGGAAAATACACCGAATCCTACCAATAGTGCCCCACTAACTGGGTTAATCCAGCCAGACCAGCGACGCAGTTCTAGTAATTTTTTAATTGAAGCTGTAAAAGTACCCGCCAAAATCAACGGTGCTACATAACCGGCTGTATAAGAAAGTAGCAAAACAGCGCCTAAAATTAAGTCTTGTGTACTAGCAATCCAACTTAACAAGCTCGCTAAAACAGGCGTGCTACAAGGAGATGCGACTAAACCGAAAGTCAGCCCCAGCAAATAAGAACGCAATCCTGCTGGCAAATCTGGCGAAATCCAATTGGTTTCATTCAAGGATGGAAATTGTAGAGGTAGTGCTTCTAATAAGTTCAGCCCCATGAGAATGGCGATAATGCTGACGATAATCGGCAAACCAATTCCCACTTGACCATAGACTTTTCCAACTAAACCTGCTATTATACCTAGCCCTGCTAGTGTAGTTGCTAAACCTAAAGCAAACCAAGTTGATTGGGCAGCTGCTTGCAAGCGGCTTTTGGCTTCATAACCACCGATGTAACCAATGGTAATTGGCAGCATCGAAAGCATACAGGGTGTAAGACTGGTAAGCAAGCCAGCGACAAAGATGATGCCAACGCTTACCCCGCTAAGGTGTGTCAGTTGGTTAGAAACGAGGCTATTGGCAAATTGTTCTAGTTGGTAAATTTGGGTTTGCAGGTTATCAAACATGGGGAGTCTCTGAGCGGGAAATGCTTACTCTGCTTGAATTGTAGCTTAGTTATTCCGTTAACGATATAGCCAAACACGCAATAACGACAGCAATTGTTCAGTATCTACGGGTTTGGTGATGTAATCTGATGCGCCCGCTTCAATACACTTCTCGCGATCGCCTTGCATGGCTTTAGCGGTCAGTGCAATAATCGGCAAAGATTTAAATTGCTCGTTTTGGCGGATTAAGCGTGTTGTTTCGTAACCGTCCATTTCTGGCATCATTACGTCCATCAAAACAACATCAATATCTGGTGTAGTTTCCAACAGGGTAATCCCCTCCCTGCCGTTTTCAGCGTATAAAACCTGGATTTGATAGCGCTCCAGCATACTTGTCAGCGCAAAGATATTCCGCATATCGTCGTCTACGATTAGCGCTTTTTTGCCAGCGAGTAAGTAGTCTATGGAATGCAGTTGTTCGAGTATTTCTCGTTTGGGTGCTGGTAAATTTGCTTGGACTCGGTGTAAAAATAATGCTGTTTCATCGAGGAGACGTTCGGGCGATCGCACATCTTTAATGATGATTGTTTCGGCAATTCGTCTGAGTTCCGTTTCTTGAGCTTTGCTAATTTCTCTACCTGTGTAGACAATAATTGGTAAAGTTTTACCGTGAGGTAGAAGCTTTATTTGTTCGATAAGTTCAAACCCAGTCATGTCGGGTAGCCCTAAATCGAGAACCAGGCAATCAAAATGCTGGGCGCGAATAGCTTCTAAAGCTGCTGCACCAGTGCCCACTGCTGTGGTCGAAACATCGCTGTTACCAATCAACTCAACAATACTCAGCCGTTGAGTGTCGTCGTCTTCGACTACTAGCAAATTTTTCACTTGGCGCTCAACAAAACCTTTAATTTTGGTCAACGCCTCGGATATTGTTTCGCTGGTTAAGGGCTTTTGCAGATATGCGATCGCACCTAATTGCAAACCGCGTTGTCTTCCTTCCTCAACGGTCATGATATGTACAGGAATGTGGCGGGTATTTGGGTCATGTTTGAGACGATCTAATACAGTCCAACCATCCATTTCTGGCAACCTGATATCTAGCAAAATGGCTGAAGGTAAGAATTGCTGCGCTAGCATCAAACCTGTAGTACCTGTTTGGGCAGCGATCGCCTTGAATCCTTGCTGTTGTGCCATCTCTAGCAGGATACGCGCAAAATTAACGTCATCCTCAACAATTAGTAACACGCGATCGCCGACGCCGATAGTAGTGCGATCGTCATTAATCACTGGTAAGTGAGGACTTGTACTGAGCGAAGCCGAAGTAGTGAGGAGTGAGGAGTGGGTAGAGACGCGATTAATCGCGTCTGTGCTGGATTGAGTTGATGTTGGCTCAGGACTCGGAACTCGGAACTCTGGACTCAATTGGGGGAAGTAGAATGTAAAGGTGCTGCCTTGGCCGGGGTGACTGATTAGTTTAATTTCGCCGCCAAAGAGACGGGCGATTTCACGGCTAATTGATAAGCCCAATCCGGTGCCGCCGTATCTCCGACTGGTAGAGCCATCGGCTTGCTGAAATGCCTCAAAAATAACTTTTTGTTTGTCGGGAGCAATGCCAATGCCTGTATCGCTGACTGAGAAGGCGATGACATTTTGAGCGCGATTCAAACTTTCTTGGTCTTTGCTCCATCCCTGCTTCGCCACCGCAATCTGTAAGCGTACTTCTCCTTTTTCTGTAAATTTAAAAGCATTGGAGAGGAGATTTTTTAAGACCTGTTGTAAGCGTTTGACATCTGTATAGATGGTTGTGGGCAATTCGGGAGCCAATTCAATTGCGAAACCAAGTCCTTTGCTCTGAGCAATTTGTCGGAAGGTGCGCTCAATCTGATCGCCCAATTCTGTCAATGGCATTTGAGTTATGTCAATCGACATAGTTCCCGATTCAATCTTGGCGAGATCGAGAATGTCATTGATTAATGCCAACAAATCGGTACCGGCTGAGTAAATTGTCTGGCTGTATTCGACTTGTTTGGCGGTAAGGTTGCGATCGATGTTATCTGACAACAATTTCGCCAAAATCAACAAGCTGTTTAGCGGTGTCCGCAGTTCGTGGGACATATTGGCGAGAAATTCTGATTTGTATTTTGAAGAAAGGGCGAGTTGTTCAGCTTTGTCTTCTAAAGACATTCTTGCTTGTTCGATTTCTCGATTTTTGCGCTCGACTTCTTTCTTCTGCATCGCCAACAACTCTGCCTTTTCTTCTAATTCGGCGTTAGTTTGTTGTAATTCCTCCTGCTGTCCTCTGAGTAAATCTTCTGAAGTTTTGAGTGATTGGGCTTGTTGTTCTAAGCGCTTGTTAGTTTCCCTGAGTTCGCTTTGCTGGGTTTGGAGTTCTTCAGCCAAAGATTGCGACTGCTTGAGTAATTCTTCAGTTCGCATTGATGCGGCGATCGTGTTGAGGACGATCGCGATACTTTCGGTAAGCTGGTCGAAGAATGTCAGATGAATTTCGCTAAAGCGGCGGAAGGATGCTAATTCGATGACTGCTGTCACTTGTCCTTCAAAAAGTACAGGTAACACCACGGCATTCAGGGGCGTGGCTTCTCCTAAACCAGAGGCAATTCTGACATAATCACTGGGTACATCCGTTAGCAGTATTCGCTCTTTTTCTAAAGCGCATTGTCCCACCAAACCTTCACCCAAGTGGAAGCGGTTAGCTAGATGTCTGCGTTCGCGGTAAGCGTAGCTACTAATTAATTTCAAATACGGTGTATGTTCAGCAGACTCCATCAGGAAGAATACGCCGTGTTGCGCTCCTACTAAGGGCGCTAGTTCTGAGAGAATTAGTTTAGATACGGTTTCCAAGTCGCGCTGCCCTTGCAGCATTCGGGTAAATTTGGCAAGGTTAGTTTTCAACCAATCTTGTTCGGTGTTTTTCTGCGTTGTCTCGCGCAGATTAGCAATCATCTGGTTGATGTTGTCTTTGAGTATCGCTACTTCCCCTAATGCTTCGACGGCAATTGAACGAGTTAAATCGCCTTTAGTGACAGCTGTAGCAACTTCGGCGATCGCTCGCAACTGAGTTGTCAGTGTAGCAGCAAGTTCGTTCACATTATCTGTCAAATCTTTCCAAGTTCCAGCCGCCCCAGGGACTCTCGCTTGTCCGCCTAACTTCCCTTCGATTCCTACTTCCCGCGCTACTGTAGTTACCTGATTGGCAAATGTTGCTAGGGTATCAATCATCTCGTTGATTGTCTCTGCCAAGGTTTCGATTTCTCCTTTGGCATCTAACATCAGCTTCCGTTTCAAGTCACCGTTAGCAACTGCTGTTACGACTCTGGCGATACCGCGCACTTGTGCCGTTAAGTTCCCCGCCATCGAGTTAACGTTATCTGTTAAATCCTTCCAAGTCCCGGCAACACCTTGGACTTGGGCTTGTCCGCCCAACTTCCCTTCAGTTCCCACTTCCCGCGCTACCCGCGTTACTTCACTTGCAAAGGAACTGAGTTGATCCACCATTGTATTGGTGGTGTTCTTCAAGTCTAAAATTTCGCCTTTGGCATCGACGGTAATTTTCTTGGATAAGTCGCCATTAGCTACCGCCTTGGTAACTTCCGCGATGTTGCGAACTTGTCCGGTGAGGTTCCCCGCCATCGAGTTCACATTGTCTGTTAAATCTTTCCAAGTGCCAGCTACGCCTCTGACGTAAGCTTGTACGCCCAATTTACCTTCGGTTCCCACCTCACGAGCAACCCTGGTAACTTCTGATGCAAAAGAATTTAATTGATCCACCATTGTGTTGATGGTGTTTTTAAGCTCTTGAATTTCACCTTTAACATCAACGGTGATTTTCTTGGATAAGTCGCCGTTTGCTACCGCCGTGGTAACTTCGGCAATGTTCCGCACTTGTGCTGTTAAACTTCCCGCCATGAAGTTTACGCTGTCGGTTAAATCTTTCCAAGTTCCGGCTACACCTTTAACTTCTGCTTGTACACCTAATTTACCTTCAGTTCCCACCTCACGGGCAACCCGCGTTACTTCCGATGCAAAGGAATTGAGTTGATCCACCATCGTGTTGACTGTGTTTTTCAACTCTAAAATTTCACCTTTGACATCAACAGAGATTTTCTTAGATAAGTCGCCATTTGCCACCGCCGTGGTAACTGCGGCAATGTTTCGCACCTGTGCCGTTAAACTTCCCGCCATGAAGTTCACGCTGTCGGTTAAATCTTTCCAAGTTCCAGCTACGCCGCGCACATCTGCTTGTACGCCTAGTTTACCTTCGCTTCCCACTTCCCGCGCTACCCGCGTTACTTCACTGGCAAAGGAGTTGAGTTGATCGACCATTATATTGATGGTATTCTTGAGTTCGAGAATTTCGCCTTTGACGGCAACAGTAATTTTCTTGGATAAGTCACCATTGGCGATCGCAGTTGTCACTTCGGCAATGTTCCGCACTTGTGCCGTCAAGCTTCCCGCCATGAAGTTTACGCTATCGGTTAAATCTTTCCAAGTTCCGGCAACGTCTTTTACTTCCGCTTGTACGCCAAGTTTACCTTCAGTTCCCACCTCACGGGCGACTCGCGTCACTTCACTTGCAAAAGAACTGAGTTGATCCACCATTGTATTAATGGTGTTTTTCAACTCCAGAATTTCACCTTTGACATCAACGGTGATTTTCTTAGATAAATCGCCTGTTGCAACCGCCGTAGTTACTTCGGCAATGTTTCGCACCTGTGCCGTTAAGCTTCCCGCCATGAAATTTACGCTGTCGGTTAAATCTTTCCAAGTACCCGCGACACCGCGCACTTCTGCTTGCACGCCCAGTTTACCCTCGCTTCCCACTTCACGCGCAACCCTCGTTACTTCTGATGCAAAGGAATTCAATTGATCCACCATTGTGTTAATGGTGTTTTTGAGTTCCAGAATTTCACCTTTGACATCGACAGTGATTTTCTTGGATAAATCGCCTGTTGCAACCGCCGTAGTTACTTCGGCAATATTTCGCACCTGTGCCGTTAAACTTCCCGCCATGAAGTTTACGCTGTCGGTTAAATCTTTCCAAGTGCCAGCCACGCCGCGCACATCGGCTTGCACGCCCAGTTTACCTTCACTTCCCACCTCACGAGCAACCCGTGTTACTTCCGATGCAAAGGAACTGAGTTGATCTACCATGATATTGATGGTGTTTTTGAGTTCCAGAATTTCACCTTTAACATCGACGGTGATTTTTTTCGATAAATCGCCATTTGCGATCGCAGTGGCAACTTCGGCAATATTTCGCACCTGTCCGGTGAGATTACCCGCCATTAAGTTAACGTTGTCGGTTAAATCTTTCCAAGTCCCCGCTACTCCCCGGACTTCTGCTTGTACGCCCAACTTCCCTTCAGTTCCCACTTCACGGGCAACTCTTGTTACTTCTGATGCAAAGGAATTAAGCTGATCCACCATTGTATTAATGGTATTTTTGAGTTCCAGAATTTCGCCTTTCACATCCACAGTGATTTTCTTGGATAAGTCGCCATTTGCTACCGCCGTTGTGACTTCCGCAATATTCCGCACCTGTGCCGTCAAGCTTCCCGCCATGAAATTCACGCTGTCGGTCAAGTCTTTCCACGTACCCGCTACGCCGCGCACTTCTGCTTGACCGCCTAATTTTCCTTCTGCACCCACCTCACGCGCAACTCTTGTTACTTCACTGGCAAAGGAATTGAGTTGATCTACCATGATGTTGACGGTGTTTTTCAACTCTAAAATTTCGCCTTTGACATCAACAGTAATTTTCTTGGATAAGTCGCCATTTGCTACCGCCGTGGTGACTTCGGCAATGTTACGCACTTGGGCAGTCAAATTTCCTGCCATCAAGTTAACGTTATCGGTTAAATCTTTCCAAGTTCCTGCTACTCCTTTAACCTCGGCTTGTACGCCCAACTTCCCTTCAGTTCCCACTTCACGGGCAACTCTAGTAACTTCCGATGCAAAAGAATTAAGCTGATCCACCATCGTGTTGACGGTGTTTTTTAGTTCTAGAATTTCGCCTTTAACATTGACAGTGATTTTCTTGGATAAGTCACCATTGGCGATCGCAGTGGCAACTTCGGCAATGTTGCGAACTTGTCCGGTGAGATTACCTGCCATCAAGTTAACGTTATCAGTCAAATCTTTCCAAGTGCCAGCCACACCTTGCACTTCGGCTTGAACGCCTAATTTTCCTTCGGTTCCCACCTCACGCGCCACCCGCGTTACTTCCGAGGCAAAAGAACCGAGCCGTTCTACCATCGTGTTAACGATATTCGCAGTTTGGAGAAACTCACCTTGCAGAGGTCTGCCTTCAATTTCTGTGGCGATCGTTTGCGATAAGTCACCATTAGCAACTGAGCGAATTACCCGCGTAGTTTCAGCTGTTGGTTGAACTAAATCTGTAATTAGAGTATTGACAGAAGTAACACAATCTAACCAAGAACCACGAACATCTCCGAGAGAGGCGCGTTCAGCAATTTTTCCTTCTTTGCCAACAACGTTACCAATCCGTTGTAGTTCGGCCGCCATCCGCTCATTCTGGTCAATAATATCATTGAGCGTATCAGCTATTTTCCCCGCCACACCAGTATGGTCTATGGGCATCCGAGCAGAAAAGTCACCCTGTTTAACAGCATTCAGCGTTCTTAGTAGTTGATTTAAATCTAGATTGTCGCTGTCTCTAGTTAACTGTTCGGTTGCCATAGCCTTATCCTTAATCTTGAATCTTGAGGAATTTTTTATATTTTTTGCACCCCGTACTTATTTAGAGTACTTTTAGCCAATGCGTATCACAATAGAGAGCAGGGAATAGAAAATGGATCGAACTAATTTTTATGGGTGCGAGTGTAAGCAGTTAAGAAAGACTGCTAACTAAATGGTATTGCCGTCGATATATCTGGCATACCACTTAGCTAATGATAGCTAGTTGGAATCTGTTATGCAGCATTAATTGTCGGCGATGCCTAACTTGGGCGAGTAAGCGATCGCACGTAGAACAGACGATGATAATTAACAGTACGTTTTATGATTTTTGGAATTTGAGGAAAACAGCAAATCAATAAATTCTAACTGATATAGCAACAGCCAAAAAGGTTAGGACATTAACAGATGATAAAATTTAGACACAAAAAGGCTTTTCACCCAGTCCCCAGCGATGCACTGAGCTTGTCGAAGTGTCCCTAGTCCCCAGTCCCTTGCTATAACTGAGGTTTGCTAAAGTCAAAAATATCCGGCAACTCCAAGGATTGGCAAATGGTTAGAGAGTACTCACCCCAGAGACATCTGCCTCCGCTTGAAAGTGGCGTAGGCGTAGCCCGTCGTAGACATCGCTTAACTCGCCCTGAATTTGAACGGCGTTATGCGGCTGCAACCCATATCAAAAAAGCAGAACTGATTGAAGGAATCGTTTACATCGCATCTCCTGTAAGACATGAGCTTCATGGCAAACCCCACAGTCGGGTGATAACTTGGTTAGGAGTCTACCAATCACTGACTCCTGGTGTTGATTTGAGTAATGCCGCAACAGTCAGACTAGATTTAGACAATGAACCCCAGCCAGATGCAGCGTTGTTTATTGAACCAGACGCAGGCGGACAAACATCAGATGGTGCAGGTGTTGGAGGTGGTGCAAGCGGGGTTGAAGTCACCGGAACATGATGCGTTTGTGCAGCAGTTGAAGAAATACACAAGTCTGAAATAGTTTACTCACTGAGTTTTCGTGTCAGTTTTACCCCACCCTA
The DNA here is from genome assembly GCF_034530895.1 of Nostoc sp. DedQUE08. Taxonomy (NCBI): domain Bacteria; kingdom Bacillati; phylum Cyanobacteriota; class Cyanophyceae; order Nostocales; family Nostocaceae; genus Nostoc; species Nostoc sp. DedQUE08. Next base: position 23,506 of record NZ_JAVRCD010000026.1, on the reverse strand, counting down.
ACCCTCCCCTTTCCAAGGGGAGGGAACAAGATTTCCTGTTTCCCCCCTTTATAAGGGGGGATTAAGGGGGGTAATTCGACTTGTATACACACCGTAGCCTTTCCAATGGGAGTGAACTAGATTTCCTGTTTCCGCCTTTTTAAGGTGAATATAGGGGGATTTAAAACGTTTTACAACCGGCTAAAGAACTTTTAAAACATCCTCTTAAAGTGAAACAGGAATAGGAGGGTACATCTAGCTAGGTTCATTCCAAGCCCTAATCGCTTCAATCGCAATACCAGCAGGAGCAAATAAAATCTTTACAGTCTCAATACCTGCTGCTGTCACTGCTCTTTGCAAACGTACTTTGAACTCTGGATTATTTTTGATAACTTGCTCAATCGCTTGCCTATTTTTAAGTACTGGATGACTCTCAACAGCTTGAGCCACAATAGGTTGAGCATCGATTACAGTCGGTTTATCCTGCTCTATTTTCTCAAGCAACTGCTCAAGCACAGTTTCTAATTTAGCAATATCTTTTGTGGATGCGTAATTGTTTTGAGTGCCAATGTTATCACCTTCGATATTTCCTGTAACACTGCCTGTGATGTTGCCAAAGGTAGCGCCTGTGAAATCATTTGTAGGAGTTTCTGACATAGTTATGAGTGTTTTATCAAGTTTTTTTAGAACACTAGTTAAAGGATCGGCGTTGTTTGTTTCCTCATTCAAGACAGAATAATAAATTTCATGGTTATAAAATTTGCACCGCTCTTGAATTTTGTAAATTGCATCGTTTTTATATAATGGTGTTTTTAATTGTAATTCCCATATCTGATACAAAACTTCAGAGCCAGCAATTTTTCCTAAGGTCTGTGCGGCAGTCCTACGAACAACGGAATCTTCATCCTGCAAAACTTTACTTTAATCAAGGCAGATACTGCTTCTTGGTTGCCGATTTTTCCTAACGCCTCTGCACTTATTCTACGAACATTGTAATCTTCATCCTGCAAAACTTTAATCAAGGCAGATACTGCTTCTTGGTTGCCGATTTTTCCTAACGCCTCTGCACTTATTCTACGAACATTGTAATCTTTACCCTGCAACGAATTACTTAAAAAAGTAACGGCATATTCAGAATGACTGATACCCAAAAATTCAACTTTAAGTAACTGATGAATGTCTAACTCTAAAATTAAATCGACTGTTTTTTTCTGATGCTCCCACTTTACTTCTCCTGCCAATCTTGCCCCTAAGTTCAAATCTACATCTAAAGCTAATTTTACCACTCGTAAAGCCTGCCTTTTATCACCCACCAGCCCCAACATCAATGCCACGGGTTCTGTCCACTTCAAATAATTCAAATAATCCCGTTTCAGCCTCTCATCACTAATATTGTCAAGCTGTGAGAGTATAAATTCTGCGGCGTAGTATTCCTGAATTAGCTGATGACGAAATTCAATCTGGTCGTCTGTTCGCAATTGAATTAAGTGATACTTGAGCAAATCTTCTATCCAGCGTCTTGCACAATCATCAGGATAAGCTACTTTGTTCTGTAAAAATGTTGCTAAAAAATTCCTAGCTTGCTGTTTAGCAATAGTTAATCGCAACTCAGTCGAATTGTCGCCTTGCATCATGACAAATGCTAGATGCTGCAATAAATCAGTCTGCCAGTTACGTAACCCTTCAGCAATAGGTACATCTCCCTTGAGTTTGTGATACTCTCCAGAGAACCAACGAAACAACTCACCTAAACTAGTAGGAATTTGTTTAGCATCATTGAATACTTCACACAGCATCCACAATAACAGCGGCGTTTCCGCCAATTCCCGCAAGCGTCCAGCCAACTGTCGCAGCATTTCATCACCCACCTCTGAATAGGCGCGGACAAAATGCTGCATCTGTGCTTCTGTGAGGGGTTGCATTTCCAGTTTTTTTTCAATACCTAAATCACCCCCCACCCCCAAATACCGCGTAGTAAAAATCATCGGCGTGACTCGGTGGTATTTCTGCCGAAATCCGTCTAAATCTCGTCTAGCTTGATCGTTGGGTAATTCATTCAAACCATCTACAAGTAACAAAAATTGCCCTGTAAACAGTAGATTTTCAATCTCTTCGCTGTTGAGGTCTAAGTTATAGCGAGTCAAAAAGTCCCGAATTAAATCCAGCACCGAAGTTTTGTAGCGCCTTAACTCCACTAGCACAGGAATTTTCTGATTTGGTTCTCTTTGTTTCCCCTTTTGAGCTTCTTCCCACAACAAACGTTCTAAAGCTGTAGATTTGCCTGAACCCGGTTTTCCTACTAACAATACATGGACGGGTGCATACTTCCGTAACCCTTCGAGGATATTCAACCGTTCAATTTTTTCTCTGTCTGGTGCTTCACCTTCTCGTTGCTGTGGTACTGTTTGCACCATCAAACTCAAATCTAAGCGTCTGCGCGATTTTTTGGGTTCAAGTCTTTGACGGTCTATGGCATCAGTTGGTGTGTATAAATCTTGCCAATCTCTATATGTGTCATCCTCGCTGATAGATTCTAGATACGTATGAAAATCTATGCTGTGGTCTGCAACCATAGTAGTCAATTGACCGAGGACTTTTAAGCGCTCTTTTATATACTACACAATAAAACGCTCAATTCTTTCTATGGTGTCCGTCCTACAAAGGTAAAATTGATATCCCGCAAGGAACTGAAGTTCCTTGCTAATAGCAAAAGTCATCTGAAGATGACTAAATATACTCAAAAATATTTAGTCTACTTTAGTAGACTTTAGCTGTTAGCCTGGGAATTGATTCCCAGGCGGGTGAGGAAGCTAACAGATAAGCTATTTCTAGCTTAAGTTGACACTAATGGGCAGTGCCCATAGGCGTCAATTTAACGTAGAACTAAACCCTAGTGGATTTTACTCAACTCACGCTCGCACCCTACACCCGATTCATAGATCCATTTGCAGAAGAAAGCTTCACAGAATCGGCTGCTAAAGAATTGGTGACTTTGGAATTGTCTAGTACGCTTCGCTTCTTCTTGGTATTACCTCGTCTAGCACCACCCGCCATCTCGTATTCTGGGCTGGTTTTACCGTAACGGCTGCCAACTCCTAGTAACATTTGTTCTGACATCGCTATTACAACTTTTTCGGCGTTATTCACGTCATCTGTAAGTTTGTCAATGGTAGATAATGCAGTGTTGTAAGCAGCAAGCTTAGACCGGAGATCGTTAATTGCCACGGTGTAAGCTTGTATAGTCAATCCTTGGCCAAAGTCAAGTTCTACACTGATAGATTGCATACTTTCAATCCGGCGATCGGCTCTTTCTAAAGCGGTGGAATTTCTTTTACGACGTGCCATAATGCATCTCTGCTACTAGGTTATTAGTACTGTTTTATACCAAACTTTTTCTGATTGTCATGGGAAAATATCGCAAATCAGTTGCAATTACATTTCTCAAAGTTTAATTAATTTCACTTAGAACATATTCTATTTCCGGTATTAAATAGATTCATAATTTCGTTACAACAATTGCTGCAATGACTTAAGCCTTTCTTATACATGGAAGAACATTTGTTGCACAGCATTGAACAATTGCAGCAAAGGCTTATATATTTGCCAGAAAAACTTAAGCCTTTCTTATACATGGACGAACATTTGTTGCAAAGTATTAAGCCTTTCCAGCAAGGGCTTATACATTTGCTAGAAAAACTTAAGCCTTTCTTATACATGAAGTAATCTTAGCTGCAAAGGTTTAAATTTTTACAGCTTCAAGCGTAATAGCGTAGGCGTAGCCCGTCGTAGACATCGCTTTCAATACGGTTCGGTTAAGTGAAGACGCGATAAATCGCCGTCTCTACAATAATTTTTATTTGAACTTTTAACGCATCTACCTTCTAAACTGTCACACCTTCCAACTCTTCATCCGTTAACTCATACAATTGACGCAATTTATCTAACTTATCACCATCAGCTTCCCAGAAACCCCGCCCATGCGCCTCCAACATTCTCCCTAAAATATTGCGAAAAGCTTCAGGATTCGCCTTCCGTAACTTCTCTGCCATCTCTGCATCTAATGCATAAGTATCTGCCGCTTGGTCATAAACCCAATCATCGCTAAAATCAGCAGTACCACCCCAACCAATCAACGCCGTCATCCGTTGAGAAATTTCAAACGCACCACCAGAACCTTGATTCGCCATCGCTTGCGCCCATTTGGGATTTACCAACTTGGTGCGATACTCCATTCTGAGCAAATCATCTAACTTGCGCGGTGTGGTATCCTTCGAGAAACTTTCTACAAAGCTGGTTGTAACCTTCTTACCGCCTTGTTTTTCTGCTGCCTTTTTCAAACCGCCGGTATTGGCGTAATATTCTTGAATATCAGTTAAACCATATTCTACCGAATCGATTTCTTGAACAATGCGATCGCTAGTTTTTAACAAGGTATTCAAAACTTCTGGTCTAGCTTGACCTTTATCTTCTCGACCGTAGCTAAATACATTGCGACTTTGCCAAGTATTGCCTAACTCCTCGCCAGATTCCCAGTTACCATCAACCACTCTATCATTTACCAAAGAACCAAAATCACCCGCCGGATTAGAAAACAATCTCGCCGAGGCATTTTCCACACCTTGGGCTTTTAAAGCTAAAGCGTGTTTCCTGATAAAATTGCGATCGTCCGCTTCATCAGCATCAGCCGCTCGTTGAAATAAATCATCCAGCAATTCGATGATATTTACAAAACTATCTCGGAAAATTCCAGACAAATTACCCAACACATCAATGCGGGGATGTCCAACCTCCGCCAACGGCTTTAATTCATAACGAACAATTCTACCAGTTCCTTCTTTAACAGGTTCAGCCCCCACCAATTCCAACAGAATCCCTAAAGATTCACCCTTAGTTTTAATCGCATCCAATCCCCATAACATCACCGCTACCGTTTCTGGATATTTCCCATGTTCATCCAAATGCTGGGCGATAATTTTTTGAGCAATTTCTCGTCCCCGTTCATACGCCGCAGGCGAAGGCATCCGATAAGGATCTAAAGCATGAATATTTCTCCCCGTCGGCAAAACACCAGCCCCATCCCGTAATAAATCCCCACCAGGCGCAGGCGGAATATACTCCCCATTCAACCCCCTTAACAAATTCGTTAACTCATCGGTAGATTGCATCAACAAATCTTTTATTAGTTTTTCCTCTTCTTCTCTTTCTTCATTTTTTCCTTCCTCTTCCCCAAAATATGCCTCTAAATAAGAAGCCAATTCCTCTTCATTTGGTGCTTCCCCTAAAGTATGCAGCCCAGAAGAAAACAACCGATTTTCTAAAAATTGCAAATATTCATACAACTCCACCAAATAATCATCAAAAGCATGATTGCTAAACATCCGTACATTTTCAGGAGTAAACGCAAGTCCCAACTTTTTCGCATCCGCAAACGGACAATCTGCATCCAATCCAGAGTCCACAATTTTTTTACAAATCCCTTCCTTCAAAACATAATTCTTTTGCGGATCTTCCCGATACTCTGCAATCAAATCGCGCAACGCCACCAATTCCTTATACAAACCTGCACGTCCATAAGGCGGTACATTATGAGAAATCAATACACCATAACCGCGACGTTTTGCCAACATCGATTCAGACGGATTATTCGCCGCATATATATATAGATTAGGCAAATTTCCTAACAGAATATCCGACCAAGAATAACCAGTATTACCTAACGGAGAACCAGGCAACCATTCCACCGTCCCATGCATTCCAAAGTGAACTATAGCATTAGCTTGAAACTCATTTTGCAACCATTTATAATAAGCGGCATATTGGGGATGAGGCGTTAAATCCCGTTCAAACATTAAGCGCATTGGGTCGCCTTGTATCCCTAATGGTGGTTGTACACCTATCCACACATTGCCTAATTGCACACCGCCAATTTGGAATTCTTCACCATAAGTTTTAATACCAGTTCCCGTGAGAGATTTCCATTGTTTTTCGATGCGGGAGGTTTGCAGATATCCCAACCATTTTTCTAGAGTGCGAACATTGACACTGTTTGTGGGGTGGGCATCTTGCCCGCCATTATCTAGGGGCAGGCGAGACGACTGCCCCACAAGAGGATTAGCTTCATCCGCCTCTTTCACCCAGCGAATCAATTCTTCGCCATCTTCTGGCAAATCTCCGACGCTATAACCTTGTTCTTTGAGTGCGTGGAGAAACTTCAGCAAACTACGCGGCACATTTAATAATGCAGCTGTGCCCACAGCACCATAACCTGGTGGAAATCCATATAATATAATGGCAATTTTGCGTTCCGATGCAGGTTTTTGCCGCAAAGCCACCCAAGTTTTTACCCTACCAATTAATCGCTCCACCCGTTCGGGAACCAGATAAATATTTTCACCCACCAAACCACCAAGGGGAACGGTATCAATAGCGCCATCTAATTCTGGTAATGCGTACAATACGACACTTTGCAATCCGCCGATACCTTGGCGCGTCCACGAGGAAATATCTTGAATTAATAGTGGTGCAGCAACAATATAAGGTACATTCTTGGCAGTGAGGATGCGTTTTGCTACTTCTATTTGACGGCCAGCTTCCATTGAACCAGCCGGGCCACCCACCAGAGGAAAGCCAATTGTGGAAACGATCGCATCCACTTTTACTGCTTCACTTGATAGTGAGGGAGTTTCTATATTACCTAGTTGTCGTTGCTGAATTTCATAGTCGGTTGTCATTAAATCTCGTACCGCCACGTGTCCTTCTACGCCGTTGATGAAGATGGGTAAAGGAGTTAAACCGGCTGATTCAAAACTGCGAATTAGTTGGGGAATGTAGGGTTGTTTGGTGATGACGTGTTTGCGGTAGAGGAGAATTCCGACAACTGGTTTTGTGGGGTGGGCATCTTGCCCGCCCTTCGGGAATGGCAGGCGAGACGCCTGCCCCACAAGATACCATTCCAAATATTCGCGGGGCGATTCAAAAAACCCTTGATAATCGGGATGGAGTAATCCGATGTTGGGGGTTTCAATTAGCGGGGGAATGTCGCCGACTTTTAAATCTAAGTATTTTTCTGCCAGTGTCCAGAATAATGAAGCGACGTTTTCTGGGCCGCCAGCATTCCAGTAACCATAGATAATTAACCAGTTGCGTAAGTCTTGGACTTTTTGCACTGGCACGTATTTCAGTAGTTTGGGGCCAATTTTTAAGAAGCTGATGTAACCAGCGAGTTTGTCTTCTTCTCGTCCATTGCTAAATTTGTCGAGGATAAATTTAACTGGTTTGGGCATTCCTTTGGGTTTGTCGCCAATGGCAAAGTCACCCAACTTGGTTAAACTTATCAATTCCAAGGCTGACTCGAAAACTAGGCGGATGGGAATTTGGGCAATGCGATCGCGCAACCACACAACTTGGTCATAATCAAATAGTAGGCTACCGAAAAACACATCAGCGCCATCGAGTGCTGTTTCTACCTCGGCGCGTTTGGTTGTAAGATCGCGATCGCTAAATACCCGAATATCCAACTCAGGACAGCGAGAGTTAGCCAAAAAGGCTGCTTTTCTGTACAAGTCAGCGTTGAATGATTCAAACCCAGCAACCAAGACGATGCGTTTCATGCCTGTAAGCTACGAAATATTTCTTTACTTAAATTTTAAACGTGCTTCCAGGCTGATTATTAAATATCTACCCACAGATTTTGGTCAGTAGTTCCTTGAAGGGATGAGGACTTCACTATCACTACTACCTTTAGGATATTTTGATTGCAAAAAAGTTGTAATATGTTGAGTTAAATTCAGTGCATCATTGAACTCTTTTGACTGCTGTAGCGCTTCGTATAGCAAACGAATTTCTTGTGCTGACAAGTTTGTGAATGTACGCAACTCGGTAATATCTAATCTCCGGTTAAACTCATTGGCAGTATGTCGCCATTGATGTATAAGCGAAAATAACTCTCTATCTTGACGTTCTGCAAACACATTAGATGCGATCGCTGTTTCCGTCACTGATATAATTAATCGCGGAAAAACTATCGGTCGTCCTGGTCTATGTGAGTTTGGATTAAATCGTTCGTCAGATAAAATTACGTCATTCGATCTGCACTCATTCAGTAAGGCACGCAGAAATTCTATCCTCTTTTCGTTAGCTGATGCCCATCGTTCGCCAAAAATCCCGGTAATTGTGGCTAATAATCCCAGACCTGTTAGTATTGGTTCCAAATTTTTTTCATCTTTAGTCCACCAGACGGCAGCTAAAATAAATCCCAGAAGTAGAGGGAAAAACGTGATAAAACTCACTAGGTTTTTCATACTCATATCACATCTTACCTTTTAGACCATATATCATTTGCTACAGAAGGATTCTTGTTAATTCCTGAAGAGTCAGCGGCAATTAAGATTAAATCCATGCCAAATCCATTTTTTAAACGCGGTTCCAATACTGTGTGTAGCCTATCAACAAGCACCAGGTTGCAGTCTGATATAGTTTTCTGGATGCCATTAGAAGCATATTTCCGACTCAGATATAAACGAATCGTATCTTGGTCTTCAAAATTCATTACTGAGCGATCGGGTAACATTACTTCAATTTTGTTTTCAGTTAGATTGCGATACAGGATTTTTATTAAAATTCCTCTATCAGCTTCTACAGTACCTTCAAAAAACACACTATTTAAGTCGATATGTAAATCAGTATTTTGCAGCAACGCGCTGGTAACAAACTCTTTAAACGATTTAGTTTTTGCGTATTCTTTGGCAGCATTTTGTGCTGCTTCTTCGCTTAATTCTTCGGTGGTAGCTACTTCTAGGAGTAGTCTATCTTCAGGTCGCATTAGTTTAGAAATAGTTTGCAAAAGTTCTGTATCTTGTTGAAAATTAGCTAATGTGTTCCCCAGGAGCGAAAATAGCACAGGACTGTTATTGATAACTCTATCTAGTAGTTTTCGTAATTCGTCAACATTTCTCTCAATTGAGAAGTCAACTTGAATTGGCAATACATGGCTACCTTGCAATTGCGATCCTCTCGTTGCTTGTTGCACACCTAGCCTTAACATTTCCGAACTCATATCAACTGGAAAGTAGAGGAGATCGGGATTTACGTTGAACAATAAACTTAAAATGTGTTGGTCTTTCTCACCGGTGCCGACACCTAAACTTACATAATGATATTGCCGATCTTTGATATTATTGAAATTAATTTGATGCCATCGATATCTAAAAGATTCTATACTCTCTTTCATTACAAGATAGAAGCGATCGTTACAAGCACGATCCCAGGCGATGGTTGGGCCGATTCCCCAATAGGAAAAACCAGATAAAATCTCTTTTCCATCGCCTGTTGCAGAAAATTCCCCTCTCAATTCTTGCGTGAGTTCTGCAAGTTTGCTAGATTGATCTTCCCCTATGAAACAAAGAGTCCACCCTAAGCCGGGTTCATTGATGGAATTCTCCAGTAGCTTCACAAAATTTAAAGATCCCATGTTGAGCCTCGTTTCTTGAGCAGTTTATTTGATAAATCTCGCACAGGTGTGTCTAGAAGCGCTCGCGTATTCATTAATACTGTAAAGCATTATGTGTTAAGCTGCTCAGGGTTAACAAGAAGCCAAGGGTAGAGTCTGTCAAGGGTTTACGGCCTTATAAACCCAGGTTCACATCAGGGGGTGCGTTCGGTTTCGGGATTTGGGCATCTTAACTAAGTACTTTTGTCATGGCTTTCCAGTTTTACAAAGCGTTATTATCTAAATAATGGAGGCAATTACTAGATTTCAATTTATTGCAAAATTTTACTGGTTATTCTCGATATTGATAATTTATAATAGTTGTGTTTTTGGTTACAATATAGCTTGTAATTAATGGATTTTACCAAATCAAAGTTACTGCTCAGGTTCGCACAAAAACTTATTTGGTTTAATAGCATAGTCATGCTGAAAATAATGCAGCCATTGCTAACAAGTATTTTCACAAAGTTATTAACAAAACTTTGTCTATATAATTAGAAGAGTTTTGAATTAGTGTAAAAACAATTAACTTGAGGATGAAATAATGAAATTCGGAATCGATAGCGGGCACAATTGTCCACCAGATACAGGAGCTAGAGGGATTAAAATCGAGGATAATTTAACTTTAGATGTCGGTAATAGAGTTATAACCAAATTAAGAGCTTTAGGAAATGAAGTCGTAGTATGTAAACCAAGTAGTGCTAGTACAGTACGTGAATCACTCTCAAAAAGATGTTCTACAGCTAATGCGAGTAAAGTAGATATTTACGTCTCGATTCATTTTAACTCTTTTAACGGGCAAGCTAACGGCACAGAAGTATTTGCAACTAGCGATACAGGTAGAAAAATTGCTAAACCTGTATTAGATGAAATCATCAAGTTAGGATTTTTTAATCGTGGCGTTAAGAGTGGTTCCCACTTGTTTGTTCTGAAAAATACAGATATGCCTGCTATCTTGATAGAATGTTGCTTCCTCGATTCGCAAAAAGATATAAATCTTTTTAATCCTGAAGCAATGGCTAATGCAATTGTCAAAGGCTTAACTGGTAAAGTGCCAAGTGTTCCTGTTAACCCTGTACCAGATGAAGAAGATAATGTAGATACCACGATTCTCAGACTGCAAAAAGCCTTAAATCGACTAAAAATAACTGATAAAAATGGTAAAACATTAGTGGAAGATGGCTTCACAGGGGCTAACACCAAATCTGCTGTAGAAAAATTTCAGACTATTGTTGGGGTTCAGTCAACTGGAATTGCTAATGAAGCTACATGGAGTGCCATAAATCAAATTTTGGCAAAACGAATACTTAGACCAAATCATGCTGGTAATGCAGTTGTCAAATACTTGCAATACCGTTTAGGTGTTGAGAATGATGGCGTCTACGGGCCGCAAACAGAGGTTGTAGTTAAAAACTTTCAAAAGCAAAATGGTTTAGATGCTGATGGAATTATCGGCCCTGCTAGTTGGCAGAAATTAATTGGTTAGACTGATGGGGACTAGAGACTAGAGACTGGGGTAGTAGTGCTGAGTAAAGATGTTAGGAATCTAACATCTTTACTCAGAACTGGGAACAGGTTAAACGCCGCGTTACTGCTAACAGAACTTTTTTGCCTAATAATAAATGAAGAAGCTAATTTTAGCAAATTACAACCATATTTTGTTCATAACATCTTTGGCAAGTACACAAACTGCCAAAGCATTTAAGATAGCATTGATATTGCTTAAAGGCATTGAGCTAAATTAATTAAAATAAATAACCAAAGCGTAGGAAATCACCTATTCTGCTGACAAGAATCTGTTCAACTTAACCTTCGGCACTTTCAGCGCGCACGGGAATTATAATTCCTTCCTGTTGCAGTGCATTCGTAAAAATCTTCCGAAGAACGCGCTGAATCTGAAGATGTTTTCCTGGCTTTACTTTCGTCAATGTTCGTAGCAACAAGTTAGACTCTCCCAAACTTTCGACTCCATCCACCTGTGTGCTTTCTAGTACATCTGGATCTTCTGCTTTTAACTGCTGTCCCACCTCCTCAATTACTTTGTATACGTGCGCTAAGTTGGAATCATAAGGCACGCCAACTTCTACTACTGCAAAGATATACTGTTTGGAGTAATTAGTAATTGAGCCAATATCGCCATTGCGAATAATCTGCAATTGACCGTTAGGATGTCTGACACGAGTGGTTCTGAGTTCAATCGCCTCGACAATACCTTCGACAACTTTCTCTTCGGCTTTTCCAGCTTCAATATAGTCACCTACTAAGTAGTAGTTTTCAAACAAAATAAAGAAGCCGCAAACAATATCGTTAATTAATGTTTGTGCCCCTAACCCCACAGCGATGCCGACAATACCAGCACCCGCAAGTATGGGAGTTGGATCGATACTCAGGGCATAGAGAATGAAAACTGTAGCGCCGAAGTAAATTAAGTATTGTAAGAAACTACGAAACAGAGGAACGAGCGTTAGGCGTCTACTTCTTTGAATATCAGTTAGATTCTGCTCTTTGAACAGCACTTCTTCAATAAGTAAGTAAACTACCTCAAACAACACGCGACTAATGAAGATAATACCGATTATCTTGATAATTCGCGGGCCAAAAGTTGCGACATTGGCAATTAACTGCACCTGTTGAATCACCAATGTTGCCATGCAGACATAAATCACAAATTCCAAGCAGCGCTTTAAAAAGGGTATTAAGTGTCGGAGGCGATCGTAGAATCTTAGCAGGTTATCAGGATTGGAGTATCTGATGCTGAGAGCATCTAGACTATCAACGATCGCAGCGGCTGCTTTGAGTATAAGCAAGCCAACGGCAATGATTAGATAGATTCGCAGGGCGATGTACAAATATTCCGAAACCGTAGTTGGTAATTTGAGAAACTGGGCACACAAGATAGTAGCCCATAGCCAGATTCCACCACTGATTCTGTCATAGAAGGCGTTAAAGAAAGCATCAATACTTTCATCGTCAGCAGTATTTTTTTCTAAGTTCTTGGCGCGAGTGCTGGCTACCTTCAGCCAATATTTGAGAAATTTCAGCGCGATCGCCGCTAAAATCAAAGTGCCAATACTCTGAGCTATGCCAATTCCTAGTGTCACCCAAAATCCTGATGGGATACGCTCAATCAACAAGAGTGTGTATTGCTGAAGGTTTTCGCCCCGATAAACTAGATAAGCATTAGCACCCACAATCAGAATGCACGACACCACGCAAACAAATAACAATAACCCTGTGATATTTCGGCGGAGGGTTTTGATACTTCTATTGTCGTTTTTAGGTATAAAGGTTTTAGTAAATAGCTTGAATAATTTGCTGAAAACCCAGTTCAGTAATAAAAAAACAAAGATTATCAGGCTGACTTCAGCCAAAATAATTAATACATTCATATATGAACAGAAAACTGAATCAGTTTAACAGTTGTATATCAAAATCTCTTGAGATCGTCAAAGTTTTTTTATACATAGATGATTATTATTTCATATAATCACAACTTGTCAAGCCATTAACATTTTATTCACACGTTTACTTTTCGTCTTATCTTCACCAACTCAACGTAAGTGAGAATAAATCGAAGTAAATTAAGTAATGTAAAAAATATTGAGATTATTTTTTAGTGACGGCTTCAGCCTTCATTTGCTCTCACTACAAACTTTGCATTATTGATGCCGCTTTCCTTAAGCGATGCTGATAGATGATTACCCCTGAATTTATCCAATCGAGAAAAGATTTTTGTTCCATTGAAATTCAGAAAAAGTCATTTCAGCAACGGCTAGCTGTGAAAAAGATTTACTGGCACTGTCAGGGGGAAATAACGATTCTTCCAACGAAAGCTGGTAGACGGGATGAAAGAGGATTATTTAGCATCAGCATTCTTACAATCCATCTGCACGACACAATTTCTCCCTTGTGCTTTTGCCTGGTAAAGTCCTTGGTCAGCAGCAGCAATTAAGGTTGCAGGAGATAATTGGCTATGAGGAGTGATGGTTGCCACACCAAGACTTAGGGTAATGAATTTACTGACCTGAGAACGGGGATGAGGCATTTGTAATGCACTAACATTGATTTGAATATCTTTTGCAACTGCAATGGCCCCTTCAATATCAGTATTCGGCAAAATAACTGCAAATTCTTCTCCGCCATAACGAGCCACTAAATCAGCGGGGTGTTTAACTGTCTGAGAGATTGCCTTAGCAACCTGTCTAAGTGCATCATCTCCTGCCAAATGTCCATGCGTATCGTTGTAAAGCTTAAAGTAATCGACATCACACAAAATCAAAGATAGCGAACCTTGCTCTCGTGCCAACCATTGCCACTGTGTATTTAACGTGTCATCAAAGCAGCGGCGATTTGCTACTTGGGTTAGACCATCGGAACAGGCAAGGCGCTGTAATTCTTGGTTTGCTTGTTGTAATTGGTGGTAAAGTTCTGATTGCTGAATAGCGATCGCAGCTTGACCTGCTAACTGGTTAAACAAGTTAATCTCCGATTGCTGCCATTGTCTCGGATGACGGCATTGGTGAGCAATCAATAGTCCCCACAAACGCCCTTGCTGTAAAATTGGTACGACAAGGTTTGCCCGGATTTGCAGACTTCTAAGGAGGTCAACATGGCACGGTGATAATCCCGCAGTTTCAATGTTTTCGATCGCTCTGGTATTACCTTGTTGATAGTAAGCTGCACGCGTGGATTGAAAGCAGGTATCCATGACGTGAAATCCCAAAATCGACATACACCCTTCTGCTAAGGATTCTACAGCGACTAATCCACTCCAGTCTGGCTTAAACTGATACATCACCACTCGATCTACCTCAAACAGTTGTCGCACTTCGGCTACCGTGATTTGCAAAATCTCGTCTAACTCCAACGATTGTCGAATGCGCTGCGTTACAGCCGCAACAATTCGCTCAGACTCACTTTGGTGTTGGACACGCTGCTCAACCTGCTGAGAATGTGCCGATGCTAGAGTTAATGATGCGATTTGCTCAAAGAAAGGGGTTGTAGTGACAGGCGCTGCACTGGGTTTAGCAATCAAATAGCCTTGAGCAAAATTTGCACCTCGTTCTCGCAGCCAGTTCAGTTCCTCAATGCACTCAATTCCTTCAGCAACGGTTTGAATATTTAACTTTTGAGTAATCTCTAGAAGCTTCTCGGTAATCGAAGCTTTGTAAAGGTCTTGATGCACATCTCGAATTAACTCCATGTCCAGCTTGATAAAATCTGGACGTAACTGATGCAGCAAGTTTAGGCTGGAATAACCAGAACCAAGATCGTCAAGAGCGATTAAAAACCCAGCATTCCGGTAGTATTGAAGCACTGCCTTGAGGTGGGCTAAATCTTGAGGATTGTCTGACTCCACGACTTCAAAAACAACGCGATCGTGGGGAATTCTGGCAGTATCAATGGCCTCTACCGTACTACGTAGGCAAAAAGCTGGGTCATAAAGTGACGTTGGTGCAAAATTGATGAAAATGTGCCCATTTACTTGATGGCGGCTGAATTGAGTGATTGTGCTCAGACGAGCAACTTGGTCGAGTTGTGGTAGAAGTCCGGCTTCAGTTGCTAACTCCAGAATAGATGTCGGTAGTACTAAATTGCCTTCTTCATCTAGCCCTCGCAAGAGCGATTCATATCCAAAAATTTGCGATGTATCGTTAATTGAAACAATTGGTTGAAAGTAACTGGTGAATCGTTCTGTTGCCAGCATTTCAACCAGCCAGTCGGATTGGTTTAACTTAATGAAGCGTTGTAATGAGGCTATGTCACTAAAATCATGGAGTTGAGGTTGGAAAGTGCCTTGCATGAAAAGGACTTGCGTCTCTTTTAATTCTCTTGGTGCAAGTAGTTTAGCCAGGTTACGGGCAATTTCTAGAGACTGTCCGGGTCTACACTCTAAACTCAAACCTGGTCGCTCGTGCATCAGTTCATACTTAAGGGAAAACTGCTGTAGGTAAGAAGTGACTTTTATCAGGGTATGTGAAACGGGGAACCAGAGAAAGAGCTTACCTGCTTCCTTAGTCCGGCAGCGTGCAATATTGCGACAAGCACAGGTTTTGGAGATAGGACATATTTGGCTCATAGCTAAATAATTTGCTCAATCCGATTTATTCTATTATTCCCATTATTTTTACTGTAAAAGATAAACTACACTTCAAATACATGAAGATTTGATGAGTTAAGTAAACTGCATAATTTAGCTGAGTAAGTGACTTTGCGACACATACCAAAATTTATACTCAAAGCCCAAGTAATTGCCGATGTATTTTGTACAATCAAGCAACAAAAAGAGGAGTTATATTAACAATTTAAGTTACAAATTAAAAGTAAAGTTAGCCAAATTAGTGACAGCGTTTAGCTAGATTAATTCAGAGTAAATATATCTTTTTGAAGAATGAATAGACCTCAATAAATAACAAAATATTTAAAACAAGTTAATAAATTAAGCCATGAATCAAAGAGCTTTCATCCTAAATCCCTCTCCCAATGTTGGGAGAGAGACTTTGAAATTGGCTCCACTATACTTAGACATGCCCACTTCTACCAATTAGAATTGCAATTTCCTTGATTAATTCCTCTGGTTCGACGGGTTTAGACAGATGCTTTTGAAACCCCGATTCAAGTGCTTGTTGCTGATTGATTTCTCCAGCATAAGCAGTTAAAGCGATCGCCGGAATTTGTTTGGCTTGATTTGCCTGCAATGCTTTAACTTGGCGCATTAGCATATAGCCATCCATCTCTGGCATCCCAATATCACTGAGCAGCATGTCTGGTTCTGACTCTGCCAAAATTTGTAATGCTTCTTTTGCTGATGTCACTGCTGTCACCATTGCTCCAGCCTGTTCTAGTACAAATGTGTGAAAGTCACGGGTATCATCGTCATCATCTACAACTAAGATTTGGCTGCCTGCCAGGATTTCAATCGCAGGAGAAGGATTTAGTGCAGCAATATCTATGTTTGGTTTTGGGGTTAAATCTTTTTTAATTAGTGGTAGCCGGACTCGGAAAATAGCTCCTTGCCCCTCACCTAAACTTTCTGCCTGAATCGTGCCGCCATGTAATTCGGTCAAATGACGCACAATTGCTAACCCTAACCCCAATCCACCAAATTTTCGGGTTGTCGTGCCATCAGCCTGACGAAAATATTCAAACACGTAAGGCAGAAACTCAGGGCTGATTCCCTTACCTGTATCGCTGACGGTAATCTGAGCTTCAGCCCCAACGTACTCTAGTTGAATATCAATTTTTCCTCCTTCAGGAGTGAATTTAACGGCATTCGATAAGAGATTCCAAATAACTTGTTGTAAACGACCGGAATCACCCAAAACTTGCCCGAAAGAAGCATCCAGCATCGTCTGAATTTGAATATTTTTAGCTTCTGCTGCCAAACGGACTGTTTCCAATCCTGCCTCAATCACCAGTACTAGGTTGACAGGTAACATCTTCAAGTTGAGCTTGCCTTGTAAGATCCGAGAGACATCGAGCAAATCTTCAATTAGTTGAGCTTGTAATTGAGCATTCCGCTCGATAGTTGCGATCGCTTTCTTTATGGCTGCTGTGTCAAACTCACGAGTCTGCAACAGTCTCGCCCAACCAAGAATCGGATTCAGAGGCGATCGCAATTCATGGGAAAGTACCGCCAGAAACTCATCTTTTATCCGGTTGGCTCTTTCGGCTTCAGTTCTGGCAGTTTGCTCGAGTTTTAGGAGGCGATCGCGTTCGGCTTCTGCGACTTTGCGTTCGGTAATGTCAATCACTGAGCCGATATAACCTTTAAACTCACCGTCCACTCCAAACCACGGATTCGCAGCATCGATGCAAGAGCGATATTTGCCATCTTTGCGCCGCAAGCGGTACTCCAAACGAAAAGCCGAATAACTGCTACTAGCTTCCAGAAAAACATTCCTGGTGTCATTGCTGTCTTCTGGATGCACAGCATTTAACCAGCCAAATCCCAAACCCATTTCCTCGCTCTGACCTGTAAAATCATACCAGCTTTGACTGAGATAGGTGCAGTCGCTATTGGTATCTGTCACCCAAACCATGAAGGGGGCATTATCAGCCATGTTGCGGAACTTTTCTTCGCTTTCCCGAAGGGCTTTTTCTGCTTGTTTGCGATCGCTAATTTCTGTAACAAAAATGCTGACTCCTTCTGCAAAGGGGTAGATGCGATTCTCAAACCAGCGCTGCGAAGCTGGATAAAAGTATTCAAACTGAACAACAGTATTTTGGGCGATCGCCCGATGAACCTCAGTATCAAACTCGCTTTTAACCATATCGGGAAACACTTCCCAAACGATCTTACCTAGCAACTCTTCTTTGGGGATGCCAACAATTTCTGCTACCTGTTCATTGACAAAGCTATAACGCCACTCTCGATCCAACACAAAGAACTGGTCTTGAATACCAGCGATAACAGTCTCTAGGTGTGCTTTAGCGACCTCAGCTTCAATTCGCAACCCTTGCTCGCGTTCCATTGCCTCTTGGCGGAGACGAGCCATTTTTAGGGCTGCCTCTACCCGCGCCAACAATTCACGGGCAGAGAAAGGTTTAATCAGATAATCATCGGCTCCCGCTTCTAACCCTTCCACCCGTGCTTCTTCTCCCGCCCGTGCCGACAACAGAATGATGGGAACTTTTTGCGTCAGCGGATCGGCTCGTAATGCTTGCAGCAGTCCAAAACCGTCTAATCCAGGCATCATCACATCTGTCAGTACCAAATCGGGGACACGTCCACGAGCCGAATCCAAAGCAGCTAAACCATCCGGCACTGATTCCACCTCATACTGTTGACTTAATAGCCGCTTAACATAATCGCGCATATCTGCGTTGTCATCCGCCAAGAGAATCCGAGCAGAGGGTGCAGAAGAGCGGAGGGGCAGGGGGGCAGGGGAGGCAGGGGAGGCAGGGGAGGCAGGGCAAGAATCTATATATATGTTGTAGTCTTCTTGAACTAGTTCTTCTCCCCCTGCTTCTCTTCTCCCCCTGCTTCCCCTGCTCTCTTCTTCCGGTAGCCACCGCAGGGCTTCTTCTAAATAAGGTGTTGCACCTAATGCAGTTGAAGCTAAAGTTCGCGGGGCACTAATTCGGTCTGGAGGCAAATGAGCATATCCTGTTGGAATTGACACAGTAAAGCAACTGCCTACTCCAAGAAGACTGGTAACATTAACTGTTCCACCATGCATTTGCACCAATTCTTGCACCAGTGATAATCCAATTCCTGACCCTTCAAAAGTTCGTCCTTGCGCTCCTTTGACGCGGTGGAATCGTTCAAAAAGGTGGGGGATTTCTGCGGCTGGGATACCGATTCCTGTGTCTTTGACTGCAAACTCAACATGGTCATTTAACCACTGCAAACTGACTGCAATTTCTCCAGCCATCGTGAACTTGAAGGCATTCGAGAGTAGGTTAAGAACAATTTTTTCCCACATCTCTCGATCTACATACACTGGTGCTGGCAGAGCCGGACAATTAACTGATAACTGCATCCCTGCCCGTTCTACTGCGGAACGAAATACACTAGCTAGTTCTGCGGTGAAGGTGGCAAGGTTGGTGGGTTCATAAGAGGCTTGAACCCTTCCGGCTTCAATGCGTGAAAAATCTAGCAAGCTGTTGACCAGTTTCAGTAGCCGAAGTCCGTTGCGTTGCACCATTTCTAGCTGCTCTCGTTCTTTGGCTGGAAGCAGAGTAGCACAAGTGGTTAAGGTGTCTTCTAATGGCCCCAACATCAGAGTCAGTGGGGTACGGAACTCGTGGCTGACGTTGCTGAAAAAGACGGTTTTGGCGCGATCGATTTCTGCCAAGGCTTCAGCGCGTTTGCGTTCTTCCTCGTAAGCTTGGGCGTTAGCGATGCTGGCGGCAATTTGAGCCGCAACTAAATCAATGAATCCTTTATAATTGTCATCGAATAGCCTGAAGGGGTTCAAACCAGCGATTAATATACCAGCTTTTCCGCTTTGACCAGATGCGGCAATGGGTACTGCGATCGCTTGATGGGGCGATCGCTGCCAAACACCACAGGGTAGACTACTAAAAGACACTTCCAAATCGGAAATCAGTTTGGCTTGATGCGTTTTGCTCACTTCCGCAAACGGCCAAACCCCATCAGCATCGAGAGGCACTGTTTCTGGAACTGCTACGTGGTTTTGCCCAATGCGGCACGTTCCAGCCAGAAAAACTTCCTGCTTATCGGGATCGACCAGATAAATCATTGCGAACGGGAGATCGTAAGGGTTGCTCTCCAGACAACTCGCACTTAGCGTACAGGCTTCATCGAATGTCCGCGCGTCTGCTGTCCTCGCCGCTAGTTCGCGCAAAAGTGCCAATTGACGCTCGCTGATAATCCGCTGCGTGTCCTCTGTGTTGGCGCAGATGATCCCACCTGTGTCGCCCTGGTCATTAGGAACCGGGCTATATGAAAAAGTATAATAGGTTTCCTCTGGGTAGCCATTGCGCTCCATAATTAGCAGTAGCGCTTCGTCGTAAGTACCCTCATTCTTTAGCATTGCTGATTCGGCGCGAGGCCCAACCTGATCCCATATTTCCCGCCACACGTATGAAGCCGGCTGTCCAAATGCTTCTGGATGTTTGCCGCCAATAATAGTTTTATAAGCGTCATTGTAAAGGTTAATCAGTTCTTCGCCCCACCAAACAAACATGGGTTGACGGGAAGTTAGCATAATTCGCACGGCAGTCTTCAAACTCTGCGGCCACTGCTGTGTTGGGCCAAGGGACGTTTTTGACCAATCCTGTTCTCGCATCCTAGCCCCCATTTCACCTCCACCGATAAGGAAATTTACGTTGGCGTTGCTTGCTAACGTTGACTCGTTCTTCATTAATTCCTCTCGATTGGTCATGTACGGTTACAGGCTACATCGGTGGTTATCTTTTAGAAAAAATCCTCTATAAATTAGACTAGACCTTTACGCTTCTAAACACTTATTTTAGAGGATATTCAAAGGCATATACAGGGTGAGATACCAACTCTACTGTGACTTTTCAAAGCATTGAAATTGCTTTTTCGGGGCAAGCTTCTACTTTGGCTATTTTTATTGTCTCCTTTATATCATCGATATTTCAAGCTAGCTACCAAGGGCAATTCTCATTAGACAATGATGTTGCAACGGCGATCGCTACCCACAAGCATTTGGCACGCTGTAGCTCAAGCAGACGCGTTTTAATAATGGGTCGCGCTTTAATTCCCCTGCCGAGGAAACTTTGAAGGAGGGGAATTAAAGCATTCTAAGTTAAGACTACCCCTTTCAAGGTGACTGGAAAAATCTCTCTTTTTCTCTTTGTGCGCTCCGCGTTTATGCGATTTAAAAGTAATTTATTTAACTACTCCAGACGGAGAAAACACAGAGTAAAAAATTAAAGAGGAATTTTTTGACCAAAACTTTTACTTACGTTGAAGGGATAGTCTTATAAGTATTTAAATCGTTTCTGTAAACATACCGGTTCGGGCAAACTCTTCTTCTTCAGGGGTGAAAAGTGGAGCTTTATCCACAAGGCTAGGTTCAAAGTAGTATGTTTCTTGGAGAAATTGTCCGTTAATGACAGCTTCCTCTAAATCCTTGATGTGGTTCTGTGCAACTATACACGCTTCCTTGAGGTTATTCGCATCGCCCTTCTCCAGCAGCTTTGGCAATTCTGTTTTTACCCCTGTCAGCCGTGCCAATGGCTTCAGAATTCCATAGATGTTGTAGATGCGAGCAGTTTCTATGCTGGTGTATTTGAGTGCATTGGCTCTTGCTAACTCAGAGTCAAGGCTGGGCCAAAAACGGGTGGTGTAGAACGCTTTTTCATCCTTGTGATACCATTCTTCCGATCGCGCAATGGAAGAAGAAACGGTGTTATGCAGTTTCCAGAAGAATAAGCGCAGGGAAGAACCATCTACGACGGTGGACAATTTTGCCTCCAATGATACCTCAAAGTCAGTCAGCTTGGGGTCGCGCCCAAGTATCAGGTATTCTACAGGATACATATCCACTTCCTTATTTTGGACAACATACATATTCAGGTGGTGTCGGCAGTAAGGACACGGGTACATTGTGGCAAACAGTTGGAAGAAATCTTTGAAGATTGCGACTGCCGCTTTTTGCTGTTCTGGTGTCTTGGTACAGACAATCTCAGCTGTGGTATGGAAGAAGCGCCACACTGCCGGGCCAATGTAGTAGGGGAAACTGACTCGCATTTGGGAATCCTTCACCTCAGTCCGATCTAGATAGACATCAATGAATGCTACATACTGCGATAGCGCCCCTGATTCTCGCCCAAATTCTAGGCGTTCCCGGCGTTTCTGCACTCCATTCAGGTAGTGATGCGTTAACCGCCATGCTTGTTTGAGGATCAATTTCTGTTTGGGAGTGCAACGGGGAAAATTTTCGGCAACATCCGCCCCGTAGCGGTTAAATTCTCCTGAGTTTTTTGTACACTGATACCATTCATCCAAAGCCGCTTCGTCGGGTACGGTGTTACTTTGGATATCTGCTGTGCTAGAAACACTAAACGCTGCCAATAACTTCGGCATAAAGTCCTCATACCAGTATGCTACTGGCATGATTGCACCATCTATTTCCTCAGTTGCTTGGGAGAGAATGACGCGGTTCCACTTGTGCAAATAGTCTTTTGGATTTGCCTGAGATTTAACTGGTGGTGGAGCCATTTCTTCGTTCAGTTCTATTCCCCTGAGACGATTGAGTTCGTTAATCGCCAGCACACCTTCTACGATGTCACCCAAGCTGAGACTTTTCTTTTTGATCGTAATTGCAAACTCGACTCCAGCAGCAAACTTTTCTTTGACATTGGCAAATTTACTCCGCGCTTCTAAAATCGCTTGCTGTTCTGCCAACATTTCTGGTGTCTTTGCCACTGTTTGCCAGTTCTTAATCCGCTCCTGCAATCGGGCGTATTCATCAGCAATCGATTTCACCACTGCATCTAGAACGGGGTAGCAATCTTCGGATACTATACCTAATGCTTTGTACAGTGCGATCGCCTGTTTAACAAACTCCACAAAATCAGTAATTCTGTATGGCAAGTTTTTCACCCGCAAGTGAGTTTCGTGATTTGCAGAGAAACTCTCACGGAAGCTGCGGTAGGCTGCTCCTTGAATCAAACGAAACAAACCAATCTGCATTTGTAAGAGAGATGTACCACTTTTTTTCTGATTCGGTGAGTTTGGATGTTGTGCTAACTGTTCTTTTAGCTGTGCCAACTCTGGAGTCGTTGCTTCTGGCGTCGGCTGGGTGCTGGCTGCTGCGGCCTCATTGGAAGTAGCCACTGTCTTGAGCGAACTGTTCAGGGAAATCGGTGAGTCTTGATAACCAGTTTTGCTTGACTCCTCCGGTACTAGCTGACAGAATTCCTCAAAGTCAATTGAGCCATCGCCATCATGATCTACTTCCTGCAACATCTCTTTCAACTCAGCGTCTGTCAGCCCAAACTGAGTCATCACTGTCCGCAGTTCAACGGCAGTAATTTCACCGCTACCGTCCTCATCAAAGGCACTGAAGGCTAATTTCAGGCGACTTTGGCGATCGCCTACTTTCGCAATCATCAGCGTTTTAAATTCTTCAAAATCGATAGTGCCTGATAAGTCAACGTCAATCTCCTTAATCAAGTCACGTAGCCCCGCTTCTGTGGGATTTTGCCCTAGCGATCGCATTACCTCCCCTAGTTCCTCGGTTGAGATCGCGCCGTTGCCGTCTACGTCTAATACTTTGAAAGCTTGCCACAATTTTTCTATTTCTTGTTCATCAATCATGGTTTTGTTCCAATTCTATATCTGTCACTAATAAATTTATTACCATGTTTTATAACAGCTACTTCAATGCTGTTTAATTATATTAAGTAAGTAGGTTCGGCGCTTGGCAGATTGTTAGTCGTGAAGATAATGCCACATATCGTCCAGAAAGTTCAAACATTCGTCCAGAAAGTTCAAACATTCGTCCAGAAAGTTCAAACATTTGTCCAGAAAGTTCAAACATTCGTCCAGAAAGTTCAAACATTCGTCCAGAAAGTTCAAACATTCGTCCAGAAAGT